>NZ_JBXVVE010000011.1:0-70543 GCF_057219325.1 Polaribacter sp. YIW18
AATTTCTTGTCTAATATTGTTGCAGGGCTTATTGCCTATAGCTTTTTACCTAAAAAGCCGTCCATAAAATACCAGACAGTCAAAACAAATCAACTTGCATTTTATTAATCGAACTCAGGTTATTATTTCATTTTTTGAAGATTGGCAATTTCTAAATTTGTAAGTGCTCTCCATCTTCCTCTTGGTAGGTTTTTCTTTGTTAATTCAGCAAAAATAACCCTATCTAATTTGTTTACTTTGTAACCAACATGTTCAAATATTTTACGTACAATTCTGTTTCTACCAGAATGTATTTCTATACCAACTTCACTTTTTGGTTGACCATCCACATAAGAAATAGCATCAATAAATACTTTTCTACCTTCAATAATTACATCGCCCCGTAATTTTTCTAAATCTTTTAAATCTAGTTTTCTATCTAAAGAAGCATGATATAACTTACGCACATTGTGTTTTGGATGCGTTAATTTTTTTGCCAAATCGCCATCGTTTGTAAACAATAACAAACCTGTTGTATTTCTATCTAAACGACCAACAGGGTAAATTCTTTCTTTAGATGCGTTTGCCACGAGTTCCATAACCGTTTTTCTACCACGATCGTCATCCATCGTAGTTATATAGTTTTTGGGTTTATTTAATAAAATATATCTTTTTTCTTCTGGAGAAATACTAGTACCATCAAACTGAACAACATCTGTAGGTTGTACTTTGTAGCCCATTTCTGTAACTAGTTTACCATTTACCTGAACACTTCCATGTTCTATATACGTATCGGCTTCTCTTCTTGAACAGATTCCTGAATTGGCAATGTATTTGTTTAAACGTATTCCTGATGATTCATCAGATTTTGGAGTTTTTTTTATTTTAGAATACGTTTTTTTTGTGGTTTTTCTATTTAGAGGAGCTTTACTTTTACCTTCTTGTCGTCCTCTCGACGAGTTTTTATTTGATTTCATTATAAATATTTTTGCAAAGGTAGTTATATTATTAGATACTAATTCAATCTATTGATTACTTTATCTATTAATAAAGAAGTATCTATAAATATCAAACATAAAACGCCAATTAAGAGTAATATTTTTAGGGTGTTATGCAATCGTCTGTACTGATTGCTAGAGACCGATTTCCATAAATAAAAGCCCACAAAAATTAGTATAAATAATGCAAAATAAAAATAATATCTCATGTAGTTCAAACCAGGGTAGCTAAACAAAATTGCTATTGGAAAAACAGTTAAAACAAGTAATATTACAGAAAGTTGCTTGGTTTTTTTTTCGCCATAAACCACTGGAAATGTTTGATAGTTATTTGCAATGGCACCTTTTATATTTTGTAAATCTTTAATTAATTCGCGCACCATAATTACTAAAAATAAAAAACTTGCATGCACAAAAATTATTTTAGAAAAATTACCAAAATAGACAAATACAGCAAAAAAAGGCAATACTGTTAAAATTGTGGCAGAAATAACCCCAATAAAAGGATACTTTTTTAGTTTATGAGAGTATAACCAAATTGAAAATATATACAATGCAAAAAACACAGCAGCCCTAAAAGAAATTAAAATACCGAAAAAAAAACCTATAAAATTAAGTAAAAAATAGAGTTTTAATTTGGTTTCTTGTTTCACATAATTGTCTAAACCTGTTTTTAGAGGTCTATTAATTTTATCTACTTTTACATCATAAAAATTATTGACAATATAACCTCCTGAAATCACAAAAACACAGGCTAAAACTAAATAAAGTAAGTGTAAATTAAAAACTACATCGCTTAGAGATTTTGTTGGCGAAAAAATAAAAATTGCTGCTAAATATTGAGCCGCTACTAATACCAATATATTGTAAGCTCTTACTGTAGAAAATAAACTAAAAATTTTAAGTATTAGTCGTTTTAGTTTTAGAGAACTCATAAAGTAATTTAAAATCTGTAAACTAGTTCTAGCTTATAATCTTTTAAACTTTTTTGAGCTTTTGCATAGTCTTCAGTAAAACCTAAAATATAACCTCCACCACCAGATCCACAAAGTTTTAGATAGTAATCGTTGGTGGCAATACCTTTTTCCCAAACTTTATGAAAAGCAGCTGGTATCATTGGTTTAAAGTTTTTTAACACAATTTTAGATAAAGATTTTACATTGCCAAATAAAGATTTTACATTGCCATGTAAAAAGTCTTCTATACAAGCATCTGTAGTTTTTGCAAATTCTTCGCTAATCATTTTTCTAAATCCTTCGTTTTTCATCTTATTCATAAAGATGTTTACCATAGGTGCAGTTTCTCCAATTTGCTCTGAATCTAATAAGAATACGGCTCCTTTACCTTCTTTTTGTGAAGGGATTCCGGCTGGCTCTATATTTTCTTTAGAGTTGATTAAAATGGGCAAACTTAAATAACTATTTAAAGGGTCTAAACCAGAGCTATTTCCATGAAAAAAGGACTCCATTAAAGAAAAAATCTGTTTTAAATTTAACAATTTATCTCTTGTTAAATTTTCTAAAACTGTAATTTTATCAGCAGCATATTTATCATAAATAGAGGCTACTAAAGCCCCAGAACTTCCAACACCATAGCCTTGTGGTATGGAAGAATCAAAATACATGCCGTTATCTATATCTTTTTTAAAGTCTTTTAAATTAAAAGAAACCAAGTCTGTTTTTAAACCTTTTAAGTAGGTGTAAAAAAGCTGTAAATTCTCGTTAGAAACTTTTGCTTTACCTGTAAGTTTATGAGATGTTTTTAAAGCACCTCTGTATGCGTTAAAAGGTATCGCCAAACCCTTAGAATCTTTTATAATTCCATATTCTCCAAAAAGAAGAATCTTAGCATAAAATAATGGTCCTTTCATTTTTTCTTTTTATAGTATTGCAAAATTACGAATTATAATTTTAACGAAAACTTACACCAACTTAATCGTTTTTATAGTAGATTTTCCAAACCCCAACTTTTTTGCCTTTTTTAAAACTACCTTTTTCTTTTATTTTGCCATTTTTGTAGTAGGTTTTCCACATACCTGCTTTAAGACCTTTTTTATATGTTCCTGTAGTTTTTAATTCACCAGTACTGTAAAATTCAGAGAATTTACCATCTGGCCTACCATTGTCGTAAAAAACTTCTCTTACTTTTTTACCTGTTATAAAATAATCTATCACTAACTTTTTTTCTTTGTTAGCGTTGTCTAAAGACCTGTAATAAGATGCTTTTTGTTGTATGGTTCTATTCCAATTTGCATCAAAATATATTTTTTTTTGCGCAACAGTTTCTATGCTATAAAAAGCACAAATAAAAAAACCAATTGCTACTACTATTTTCATAAAAAAATATAAATTCTCTTGTTTTAAAGTGATTTAGCACCTAATCCAACACTGTCGTAAATATACTGTTTTTTCTGACAATACTTAGACAACTTCTTATCTATAAATTGTTGCACACTTTCTTTTTCTGAAAACGGATACAGCAAATGTACATTTGCACCTGCATCTAGCGTAAAACAAACACTACTGTTGTTTTCTTGACGATATTCCCAAATTTTATTAATAATTTCTAACGTGTTTGGTTTCATCAAAATAAAATACGGTTGACTCGTTAACATCATTGCATGCAAGGTTAATGCTTCACTTTCTACCAAATTTACAAACGCTTTAATATTTCCATTTTGAAGAATTTTAGAGAGTTTACCTAAGTTTTCGTTAGCCTGTGCAAATCGATTTTCTGCAAAGGGATGGTTTTGCATTAAATTATGGCCTAGAGTACTAGAAACTTGTTTTTCACCTTTGTCTACCAGCAAAATTGTATCTTGATAATTCTGAAAAACAGAATGTACTTTGTGTGGAAATTTTATACCAAACAAATCTGAACTTCCTTCTATTTCTGGGTGATTACCCCAAACAACTAAAGGCCCTTCTACACTTCTACTTGCGCTTCCAGAACCTAATCTTGCTAAAAAAGAAGCTTTTTTATTGATAAATTCTTCAGTTAAACTGGTATTTAATTTACTTTCTAAACTCATTAAACACATAGCTATAGCACTTAAACCACTTGCAGAAGAGGCAATTCCGCTTGAATGTGGAAAAGAATTTTCTGAATGGATTATCATTTGATAATCAAAAATATAAGGACAATATAGTTGTACTCTTTTAAAAAATTCTGCAATTTTTGGTTTGAATTCCTCCTTCTTTTTTCCTTCAAAAAACAAATCAAAATCTACTTTATTCTCTAATTCTGAAACATTATTAGAATTTTGTTTATGGGTAAATTCAATTGTAGTTATGGTATTACAATTATTTAACGTAAAACTTATAGACGCATTTTTAGGTATTTGCGGATTGGTTTTACCCCAATATTTTACCAAAGCAATATTGCTAGGTGTTTGCCATGTAAACGTGGCTTTTTCTATTTTTTTTGAAGAAATTTCTGCAATAAATTGTTTTGTACTCAAACTGTATAATTTGTGTCAAAGATAAAACTATTTATAAAAAACAAACTACTTTTGTTTTTATGAAAAACAACAAAGTTTTTTTATTATTAAACGGCGAAAAACCTAAAAAACTACCCAATTTTAATGCGTATAGTCTTATTTGCGCTACAGATGGCGCGTATCAATTTTTAAAAAATCGTAAAATTACACCTCATTTTATTAGTGGCGATTTTGATTCTTTAGCAGACATACCAAAAGAGATTGAAGTTATTAAAACACCCAACCAAGATTTTACAGATTTTGATAAAATTCTAAAAATCTTGTTTCACAAAGGATTTTATAATATTGATGTTTTTGGTGCCAGTGGCAAAGAACAAGATCATTTTTTAGGAAATTTACACACGGCAGTTCGCTGGAAAAAAGACTTGAAAATTACTTTTTTTGATAATTATGGCTGGTATTTTTTAGCTGATAAAAAAACAGAAATTATAGGTTGTTTACACAACACCGTGTCTTTAATTCCTTTACCAAAGGCAAAAAGCATCACTTCTAAAGGTTTACAATATCCTTTAAAAAATACAGATTTAACCTTTGAAAAAAGTATCGGCACTAGAAATAAAGCGATAGAAAATATTGTGAAAATTAACTTTAAAAAAGGAAATTTATGTGTTTTCATCAATCATAAAAAAAAACAAAAATGAGTAGAAAAATAAAACTTATATGGGATTTTAGAGGCGAAGATGCAAAAGAAACTGCCATACATCATACAAAACACTTAAAAGAATTTACAACTGCAGAAAACTTACCTTATTACACTATAGATATCCAAGAGGTTAACCCAATGTTATGTGCTGCTTTTATAAATGTTGATGAATCAAATATGAAAATATTTAGAGATGCTTTAAAACCACATCGTGGAGAAGTAGCATAATTAAATTTTACAAATTTAAAAACGAACAAACCTCATTGTAAAATTGCTTTGGATTTTCTGCATGCAACCAATGGCCTGCATTTTGTATGGTAATTATTTTAGAATTTGGAAAATGGGCTTCTATTAAAGATTTTTCGTTTTCTGTGATGTAATCAGATTTAGCTCCTTTTAAGAATAAGGTTTTTTTATCAAAAATGGTAAAAGAAGGTAATGCCTCTCCTATTTCTGGGTTGTTTTCTGTTAACGATTTTAAATGAAACCTATAAGCCAATTGCCCTTTTTCTTTCCAATAAACATTTTTTAATAAAAACTGTCTAACACCTGGTTCTGGAATCAACCCTTTTAATTTTTCATCTACTTTACCTCTGGTGTTTTGTATAGAGAAATCTACTGAATTTAAAGCAGCCAAAATAGCATTATGATGAGGTTGGTATTCTCTTGGAGAAATATCTACAACCACTAATTTATGAACTAATTCTGGATAGGTTACCGCAAACAGCATCGCTGTTTTACCTCCCATAGAATGCCCAATCAAATAAATATTTTCTAACTGATGATGTTTTATATAATTGTATAAATCTTCTACTAAAACCTGATAATTAAACGCATCTTTATGAAAACTTCTACCATGATTTCTTTGATCAATTAAATGAACTTGAAAATCTTTAGAAAACTGATTCCCTAACGTTTTCCAGTTATCAGACATTCCAAAATACCCGTGTAAAATTAATAAGGGGTTTCCTTCTCCTTTTATTGTGGAGTGTAAAATTGGGTTTTTAAGCATGTATATAATTGGTTTGTTTGATAATTAGATGATGAACTGAATACTTTAAAAGAAAGATTTATGAAAACTGTAATTGTTTACTGTAAACTATTTAAGCCTATGTAAATACATATTTATTACGTTTTCTAAACCTAAGTATAAGCTTTCTGCAATTAAAGCATGTCCTATAGAAACTTCTGCCAAATTTGGGATGTTATTTTTAAAAAACTCTATGTTATCTAAGCTTAAATCGTGCCCCGCATTAATACCCAACCCTATTTCATGAGCAAAAACAGCAGCTTGTGTATACGGTTTTACTCCATTTTCATTACCTAAATCGTATTGTGTAGCAAATTCTTCAGTATACAATTCTATTCTATCTGCACCTATTTTTTTGGCTCCTTCAATCAATTTTAAATCTGTATCTATAAAAACAGAAGTTCTAATATTGTGTTTTTTAAACTCCTGAATTACTTCACTTAAAAAAGAAGCATGTTTTACAGTATCCCAACCAGCATTGGAGGTAATTGCATCTACAGCATC
Source organism: Polaribacter sp. YIW18 (assembly GCF_057219325.1). Lineage (NCBI taxonomy): Bacteria > Pseudomonadati > Bacteroidota > Flavobacteriia > Flavobacteriales > Flavobacteriaceae > Polaribacter > Polaribacter sp. YIW18. The sequence goes on from NZ_JBXVVE010000011.1 coordinate 6,654, forward strand.
TGGAACCAATGTAACTTGCGTTGGTTTGGTTTCTAAAACTAAATCCACAAAAGAAGGTACAGGATTTCCTTCAATATTATACTCTGTAGTAACTACATTTACCAAATCTCTTGCGTCTTGATATTTGATATGTCTTTCATCTGGTCTTGGATGTATAGTAATGCCTTTTGCACCAAAACTTTCTATGTCTGCAGCAACTTTTAATAAATTTGGCACATTTCCTCCTCTAGAATTGCGTAAGGTTGCTATTTTATTGATATTTACACTTAACTTTGTCATTGTACATAATTAATGTACAAAGATAAACCATTAAATCATTTTATCCTATATTCGTAGAGAATGAAGATTACAGATTACATCTTAAACGAAATAAAACCCATTAGTTTAAAAAGTAGTATAAAGGCTACCAAAGAACTGTTTGATAATTTACCTATTACTCATTTTGCTGTGGTAGAAAACAACAAACTTTTAGGCTGTTTTGCAGAGGATGATATACACACCATTGAAAACACATCAGAAAAATTAGTTGCCTATACACATTTATTAAACTCTTTTTTTGCTGATGAAAAAGCTACTGTGTTAGAGCTTTTAAAAATTTTTGCAGATAATAACACTACTATTATTCCTGTTTTAGATAAAAACAAAGGGTATATTGGTTATTATGATTTGTGTGATGTTTTAGACGTTTTTTCTACAAGTCCTTTTATGATAGAAAACAGCGAAACGGTAATTATAGAAAAAATAGAAAATGATTATTCTATGAGTGAAATTTCTCAAATTATCGAATCTAACTCAGGAAAATTATTAGGTTTATACATCTCCGAAAAAAAAGATGGGATTGTTCAAGTTACCTTAAAAATTGTATCAGAAGATATTAATGAAGTAATGCATACTTTTAGAAGGTATGATTATAAAATAATCTCTTCGCATGAAAATGACGTGTATTTAGAAGATTTAAAAAACAGGTCTGAATATTTGCAAAAATATTTAGAAATGTAAAGTTGATTTTAAAAATTATTTTTTAAACAGTAAAATAGTATTGATTTTGAAAAAAGTAGCAGTTTACGGGCAATCTTATTCCATTTCCGCAGAAAAAGAAATACAAATTCTTTTAAGCGTTTTAGAAGCTCATGATATTGTTTGTTTTATTGAAGAGAAATTTAACAACTTATTAATTGAAGGTAAAATTTTAGAGAAAAAATATCCTGTTTTTTCAGATTTTAAAGACTTAGATCCAACTTTCGATTTAATGTTTACCTTAGGTGGTGATGGAACTATTTTAAGAGCAGTAACTTACATAAGAGATTTAGACATCCCTATTTTAGGAATAAATACAGGCAGATTAGGCTTTTTAGCAACAATTAATAAAAAAGCTATTAAAGAAAGTATCGCCCTTTTATTAAAGGGTGAATATTCTATACAAAAAAGAACGCTTTTATCTGTAGAAACATCACCAAAAAACAACGATTTTAAAGAATTAAACTTTGCTTTAAATGAAGTAACCATTGCAAGAAAAAACACCACTTCTATGATTGGTGTTAGAACCTGCTTAAATAACGAATACTTAACAAATTATTGGGCAGATGGTTTAATTATTGCAACACCAACAGGCTCTACAGGTTACTCTTTAAGTTGTAATGGCCCAGTAATATCACCAGACTCTAAAAATGTACTAATTACACCTATTGCTCCACATAATTTAAATGCGAGACCTATGGTTATTTCAGACGAAACCGCCATACAATTAGAAGTAGATTCAAGAGAAAAAGATTTTTTAATCTCTTTAGATTCAAGAATTTACACGATATCCAAAAATACAAAAGTATTTATCAAAAAAGCACCTTTTAGTGTACAAAGCATTATACCCAAAAACCAATCTTTTTTAAACACCTTACGAAGTAAATTACTTTGGGGAGAAGACACTAGAAACGAAACCAATCTTTAAAGATTTTTTACAATAAATCATTAAAATAGTAGTTATTCAAAAAAGACTAAACATTAACTTTATTAAGCAAATTGAATTTCCTATATTTGCTCGCTATTTTTTAGAATGAAAAACAGTATTTTATTTATCGTGCTTGTAAGTATTTCCTCATTTTTAATGGGACAAGTATACGAAGTAGGACTAACTGTAGGAGGCACAAATTTTATTGGAGACATTGGTAGAACTAATTATATATACCCAAATAAAATTGCTGGTAACGTGTTTTTTAAATACAATTACAACCCAAGAATTGCCTTAAAGGCAACGTACAGTTTTTTACCAATAAGTGGAGATGATAGAAACGCAGAGACCGATTTAAAACAAAATAGAGGTTTTAATTTTAATAATACAATACATGAATTAGCTGTTGGTATGGATTTTAATTTTTATGAATATGATGCATATTCTGAAAGTAAAAGTTGGACACCATACATAAGTATAGAATTAGCAGGTTTTAGTTATAACACAGTACAAGATGAAATAAGCCCAGGTGTATATAGTTTTACAAATAAAACTTCTTATACAATTCCTTTTGGAGTCGGTTTTAAATCTAGATTGTTTGGTAAATTTGCCTTTTCTTTACAAACAACATTTAGATATACATTTGAAGATGATATAGACTATTCTACCAATAGAATATCTACTTTAAATTTTGAAGGAACAGGAAATGACTGGTATGTTTTTACTGGTTTTTCTTTAATATATACATTTGGTAGACCTCCTTGTTATAAAAAGGGTTTATAAAATAATATGGATAAAAAACTACTTATTAATTTACAAAGAGTGCCAAAACACGTTGCCATTATTATGGATGGCAATGGGCGTTGGGCAAAAAGTAAAGGAATGAATAGGATTTTTGGTCACAAAAACGCCCTAACTGCTGTAAGAGAATCTGTAGAAGCAGCATCTTTAATAAATGTAAAAGCAATTACCTTATATGCTTTTTCTACAGAAAACTGGAAAAGACCAAAATTAGAGGTAGACGCCTTAATGAGCTTATTAATTAACTCATTAAAAAAAGAATTAGCAGACTTTATTAAAAATGGTGTTAAAGTAAATGCTATTGGCTGCACAGAAAACTTACCTAAAAAAGCACAAAAAGTTTTAAATGATGTCATATTTGAAACTAAAAATAACACAAAAATTACCTTAACATTTGCATTAAGCTACGGTTCTAGAGAAGAAATTGTTAACGCAATCAAAAACATATCTAAAAAAGTTGTTAATAAAGAACTTTCAGAAAAAGAAATTACAGAAAAAACTATAAATAACCATTTATATACATTTAATTTGCCCAACGTCGATTTAATGATAAGAACAAGTGGTGAATATCGCATTAGTAATTTCTTACTTTGGCAAATGGCCTATGCCGAATTATATTTTACAGATATCCTTTGGCCAGACTTTAGAAAAGAGCATTTTTACGATGCAATCATTGATTATCAGAATAGAGAACGAAGATTTGGAAAAACAAGCGAACAAATTACAGATTAAATTTTTTATAAAATTACTATCTGCAGCAATATTATTTATTGCATTACTTTCTACAAATAGCATTCATGCTCAAGTTAAGAAAGATACAATCTCAAAGAAAAATATTTCTTTCGAAAGAGGAAAAGAATATATTTTAGGAGGAATAACCGTAACAGGACTTAAAAAATTTAGCGAAGAAACTGTTCGTGTTTTTACAGGTTTACGTTATGGACAAACCATAAAACTGCCAGGTGACAAACTTACAAGTGCCATTAAAAAGCTTTATGAAAGTAAACAGTTTAGCGATGTCGATGTTTATCTAGCAAGATTAGATGGCAACACTATTTATTTACAATTAGATGTACAAGAGTTACCACAGTTAAATCAAGTTAAAATTAACGGAATTAAAAAATCTAAAGCTAAAGAACTTATAAAAGAAACCGAACTTACATTAGGTAAAATGGTAACAGATAATTTATTGGTTACCACTAAAAATTACTTCACTAAAAAATATACAGACAAAGGATATTTAAAAACAAAAGCCTCTTTAGATGTTACAAAAGATACTACAGACATTAATGTAGTAAACATATCTGTTTTTATTGATAAAGGCAAAAAAATTAAAATTAAAAACATCAATATTACAGGTAATAAAGCAATATCTGACAGTAAACTTAGAAAAACCATGAAAAACACCAAAGAGAAGTTTTTGGGTAGGTTTTGGAAAGGATCTAAATACATCGAAGAAGATTATCAAGAAGACTTAGAAAGTATTTTAGATAAATATAGTAGACTGGGCTTCAGAGATGCGCGTATTTTAAAAGAAGGTATTTCTTGGAATGAGGATAATACCATAGATATCAACATAGAACTAGAAGAAGGAAGACAGTATCGATTTGCAGAAATTTTATTTGTTGGTAATAAAGAATATACAGACGAACAACTAATGTCTATATTAAGAATTGACAAAGGAGATGTGTACAATGGTGCTGTTTTAAAAGAGCGTGTAAAAGGAGATAACACTCCTACTTCTGTAGATATTTCTACAACATACCAAGACAATGGTTTTTTATTCTCGCAAGTAAATGCTGTAGAAACCAAAGTAGAAAACGACTCTATTACTGTAGAGATAAGAATTAGAGAAGACGAGAAAGCTCGAATAAAAAGAGTAACTGTTTCTGGAAATGACAAAACAAACGATCATGTAATTTTTAGAGAATTACGTGTAAAACCAGGAGATTTATTTAGTAGAAAAGCCATTATTAGATCTATTAGAGAAATTGGTCAGTTAGGGTTTTTCGATCAAAATGTAACCCCAGATGTAGTACCAGACTATCAAAATAAAACTACAGACATTAATTTTAGTGTTATAGAAAAAGGAGGTAGCCAAATAGAATTACAAGGTGGTTATGGTGGTGGCTCTTTTATTGGTACTTTAGGATTATCTTTTAATAACTTTTCTATCGGAAATATTTTTAATAAAGAAGCTTACAAACCATTACCAATGGGAGATGGACAAAAACTTTCGTTAAGATTACAAACAAGTAGAACCTTTAGTACTTATAGTTTCTCTTTTACAGAACCTTGGTTTGGCGGTAAAACACCTAAATCATTATCATTTTCTGTGTATCAATCCAATCAATTTCAAATTAACCCACAAACTTTTGATGTTGATAAGGATAGAAAATTAGGTATCACTGGTGCATCAATTGGTTTAGGACAACGTTTAAAATGGCCTGATGATTACTTTCAATTATCACAAACCGTTTCTTACCAAAGTTTTCAGCTAAAAAATTATGGTTTTAGAGTGGGAGATAACATTTTAAATAATGGTACTTTAAATAATCTTTCTTACAATTTAAATTTAACAAGAAACTCTGCAGGACCAAGTTTAATTTTTCCAACTTATGGTTCTGAGTTTACTATTGGAGTAAAAGCAACATTGCCTTATTCTTTGTTTACTAATAAAGATTATAATCAACCAGATGATTTAACAGCAGAAGAAGAAAACGACTTTCTAGCAGACAAGTTTAAGTGGTTAGAATATTACAAATTAAACTTTAAAGGTAAGTGGTATACCTCATTTACAGATAAATTGGTGTTAATGACCAATACTGAGTTTGGTTACTTAGGTTTTTATAATAATGATTTAGGACAAACACCTTTTGAACGTTATTTTGTTGGTGGAGATGGTATTGCTGTTTTTCAATTAGATGGTAGAGAAGTTGTAGGTTTAAGAGGATATGAAAACAACAGATTATCGTCTATTGCAGGGGGTACTATTTACAATAAATTTCAATTAGAACTTAGATATTCTATTACAGATTCTCCATCTGCATCAATTTATACCTTAGGTTTTTTAGAGGCAGGGAATTCGTATGACAATTTTGACACATTTAATCCGTTTAATGTAAAACGTTCTGCTGGTTTAGGAGTTAGAATATTTATGCCTGCGTTTGGATTGTTAGGAATCGATTTTGCACACGGTTTCGATCCATTACCAGGACAAATAGAAAAATCTGGTTGGCAAACACATTTTATAATCGGAAGACAATTCTAAGAAAACTGTACATTTGCAATATTAAATGTTTTTTTGGCACGGTTTTTATAAATACTATACAAATGAAAAATATTTTTTTATCAATCGTTCTTTTACTTACTGTTAGTATTTCTTGGTCTCAAAGAAATCAAATAATTGCCTACATAGATATGGAGTATATTTTAGAAAATGTACCAGAATATTTAGAAGCTCAAAATACGTTAAATGAAAAAGTAGTAAAGTGGAGAAAACAATTAGATAAAGAAGCAAGATATATCGAGGTTTTAAAAACAGATCTTGCCAACGAAAAAGCAATTCTTACTAGAGATTTAATTGAAGAAAAAGAAGAAGAAATTGCTTTAAAGCAAGAAGAATTAAGAAGATTAGAGTCTTTATATTTTGGCCCAAGAGGTGATATGTTTACGTTCAGAAAACAACTGGTTAAACCAATACAAGATCAAGTTTACAATGCCATACAAAGTATCGCATCAAGAAAAAAATACGATTTTGTTTTTGATAAATCTAGTGACTTAGTCATGCTATATTCCAATAAAAAATACGATATTAGCGAACTCGTTTTATCAAACATAAATAGAACTAGATTAATAGACGAAAAAAAAGCTAAGAAAAAAGAAAAAAATGCACCAAAAAAGCTAACAGAAAAACAAAAAAAAGTAATTTCAATAAAAGAAACAGCAGTTGCTAAGCAAGAGTTAATAAGAGCTAAAAAAAAGAAAGCATTAGAAGAAAGAAAAAAAGCATCAGAGGAAAGAAGAAAAGAACTGATAAGAAAAAGAGAAGAAAAAAGAGAGCTACTTAGAAAAAAGAAAGAAGCTTTAAAAAAGAAAAAAGAAGAACAGAAGAAAGAACAGGAACAAAAAGAAAATAATAATTAAATTAAAACAAGAATGAAAAATTTTAGAACGTTACTATTAATTGCTGTATTTACTTTAGGATTTGCGGGTATGTCAAATGCACAAAAAATAGGTCATATTAATTACCAAAGAGTAATAGATAATATGCCAGAAACAAGAGCGTTAACTGCCAACTTAGAAAAAATTGGTAAAACATACCAAGGAGAAATTGAGGGTATGAAGAAAAAATTAGAAGCAAAATACCAAAAATATACAGCAGAACAAGCTACACAAACCGAAGAAACGAATAAAAAAAGAGCAGAAGAAGTTCAGTTAGATAAGGTTAAGTTAGACCAAGCGCAACAAGCTGCTTACCAAGAAATGCAAGGTAAACAAAACGAAGGTTTAGAGCCAATTGTTAAAAAAGCAGAAAAAGCTATTCAAGATACTGCAGCAGATAAAGGTATTTTATATGTTTTTGATGAAAAATCTTTAATTGTTAAGAAGGGGGTAGATCTATATGATGCTGTAAAAGCAAAGTTAGGTTTATTAAAAGATAAGCCAAAACCTCAACAACAAAAATAAATTAGACTATAATTTGAAAAAAACCTGCTTTTAAAAGCAGGTTTTTTTATTTTTACAAGACAATGAGTAACCCAATTGGTTTTTTTGATTCTGGTGTAGGTGGTACTTCTATTTGGAAAGAAGTAATTGCTCTACTTCCACATGAAAACACGATCTATCTTTCTGATAGTAAAAATGCACCTTATGGCGAAAAATCTAAGGAAGACATTTTAGCTTTGTGTATAAAAAATACAGAGTTTTTACTAAAACAAAACTGCAAACTTATAGTAGTAGCATGCAATACAGCAACTACAAATGCCATTGAATATTTAAGAAACACCTACAATGTACCTTTTATTGGCATAGAACCTGCTATAAAACCTGCTGCTTTAAAAACTAAAACAAACACCATTGGTATTTTAGCTACCAAAGGCACCTTAAATAGTGCTTTATTCGAAAAAACGTCTAGTACTTTTAGAACTCATATTAAAATTAAAGAAACTATCGGAAAAGGGCTTGTAGAACTTATAGAAAAAGGCAAATTTAATTCTAAAGAAACAACTGCTTTATTGCAATATTATTTACAACCAATGATCGAAGAAAATATAGATGCTTTAGTTTTAGGCTGCACACATTACCCTTATTTAATACCACAAATTAGAAAAATTGTAGGGAATACTATTAAAATTATAGATTCTGGTGAGGCTGTTGCAAAACAAACAAAAGCTATCTTAAAAAAGAACGAGTTGTTACAGTTACAGAAAGAAATATCCAAACATGTTTTTTATATAAATATGGATAAAAACACACTAAAAAAATTAGTTTTAAACGCAAAAAATAAAAAGCAAGTAAAAGTTATTGAAACTACTTTTTAAAAACTACCGAACATCGTATTTATATTAGGACATGCTGCTGCTCTAGGTTCTCTTGTCCAAAGATTAATGCCCAAAGAGATTTGATGAAAGCCTGAATCCGCAAAAAGAATTTCGTTCAACTGTTTTGTATAGGTATAAGAAAACATAAAGTTTTTAAAGTTTACACCCACTATTGGTGAAAAATAAGAAGCATTGTCTATGCTATTCGCATCAAAGTTTCTTCTATAAGATAACGCTGCCCAAAGTTGTGTTTTAGACAATGTTTTGTAAACTTTTAAATTGATATCTGCCAATTTTTCTCCAGTACCTTCTCTAAATTGTAACATTACAGAGGGTTCTAACTGAACATAATTTTCTTTACCAAAATAGTATCCGGCAGATAAAATATAATTCCTTAAATCTAAGGGTTCTTGTACATTTAGATTATTTTTTGCTGTTAAAAAAAGGTTTTTAACAGTAAAATAAGAAGACAAACCACCTTTGTGATATGCTACACTAAAATCTGCATTGTAATAGCTGGTACTTTCTACTATGGCTGCAACAGTTGGGTCTCCATTAAAGGTTCTTTGGTCTGATTGATTTTGAACAAAAGTAAATGACAAACCAAAAGAAAGTTGTTCAAAAAAACGACCATTACTCATTGGTAAATGGTAAGCATAAGTACCTTGTACACCTTGTTGAGAGTGAAAACCATTTTTATCATTAAACAACACCAAGCCATAACCTGCATTAGATTCTTCGCCAAATTTTGTGTGAAAACTTATGGTTTGTAAAGCTGGTGCATTGGGTACACCAATCCATTGTTGTCTTGCTGTAAGCCTTAACTTACTAGAATTACCAATACCTGCAGCAGCTGGATGTATTAAAAAAATATTATCTGATAAATAATCGGTATAAATAGGTAAAGTTTCTTGTGCTCGACTATTTATAGAGAAAAAAATAATACTTAAAAGGCAAATTCTAATGTAAATTAACTTCATTAAAGCTTTATTATTTATGAGAAATCAAATATATTATATTTCTTGATAAGAATACTTTTTAGAGCATACTTTTAACATAGTTACATTACTAAAAATACATTTTTTATTTTAATTTACTACAAAAAGTAATTAATGGCAAGTGGCTGAATTAGAAACAAGGTCTAAAACTGGTGTTGGAGAAATGTACGGTATGCCTAAACCTAAACCTCTTAAAATAAAAAGTAGCCCAATACAAAACACAAAAACGGGTATTGCTTGTTGTATTTTTTTTCTAAAAGTACCTTTGGTAAAATTCCCTAAATACACAACAGAAGTCATTAAAGGTATGGTACCTAAACCAAAAAGAAACATGTAAAAACTACCAGAAAAAGCATTGGTAGTTGCTAAAGCACCAAAAATAGCCATATAAACCAAGCCACAAGGCAAAAATCCGTTTAAAAAGCCAATGGTAAAAAAAGTATCGTTTCTTTTATTTTTTAGTTCTTTACCTAATGTGTTTTTTACTTTAAAGATAACATTACTAATAGTTTTAGAAATATTTACTTTTTTGAATATTTTTGGAAAAAGAATAAATAAAATCATTAAAACACCAACCACAATAGATATTTGTTGCTGAAACCCAAAGAGGTAAAAACTTTTACCTAATAAACCGAATAACAACCCTATTAAACTGTAGGTAAATAACCTACCCAAATGATAGCTTAAAATTTGAAAAAAACCTTTTACTTTATTGGTTCTATCAATTGGCAACATAAAGGCTATAGGACCACACATTCCCACGCAGTGGAAACTACCTAATAAACCAAATATAATTGCAGATAGAAACATTAATAGTTAATTTCTTTTTTTACCAAGTAATTTTTATTGTTATATTTAAAAACTATATTAATGTTCCAGCGACCATCTAGTAAACGTTTCTCAGGCACGAGCAAATATGGTTTAGAAATTGAAATAGGTATTTCAAAATCTAATTGTTTATTAGATGGTCTATATAGGAACACTTTTCCTTGAATCTTATTAGGGGTAAAGTTGTTTGGAAACGTTATTTTTAAATCTTTTGCTACTCTTTCTATTTTTATTTTTTCATTTAAATTAGAAGCGTTTTGTTCTGCATCTATTTCATCTTGAAAACCTAACTCTTTTTGGTAGTATTTTTCGGTAACCAAATCATGACTATAAGCAGTATCTGTACTCATTGTAATAACAAAATACATGATAAAACCAATAAAAGCTACAATTGCCAGTACGATACCTGTTCCCCAATTTAATTTCATAATTATAATTTCTTATGTAAAACTTCTCTTTTCTTAGAAATGGTATTAAAATTAACTTCTAACTTCAATTTTCAAACTTTAATCTTATTACTTGTAACTTCTTGGTCCTAAAAAATTTGTACTGGTAGTTTCTATTAATTTATCGCCACTAAATACCCCTATTTCAAGTTTATCTTTATCGCCTTTTAAGGCAGATGCATTAATTTCTATAAATAAAGTACCTTCTGCTAAACCTCTTTTTGGTACTATAAAATTAGAGTGAGACACCAACTCAATTTTACCTTTATGAGATAATATTTTATAGCTAATATCTTTTATATCTTTAGATGTTTTATTAATTACTTTATAAGTATAAACATTACTTATAATGTTGTTTTCTTTATGTTGATATAATTGCCCTGGCAATCTTAAAATGGTTGCTTCTACATCGTTTCTTAAAAAAAGCATTCCTATTAGAATACCTGTTAAAATGAACAATACAGCAGAATAACCTTTCATTCTGGCAGTAAATTGAAAAGTTTTTTTCTTGGCGATATTATCTTCGCTGGCATAACGTATTAGGCCTTTTGGCAGACCAACACTTTCCATAATATGATCGCATTCATCTATACAAGCTGTACAATTTACACACTCTAATTGTGTACCATTTCTAATATCTATACCTGTTGGACAAACTACTACACATTGTTTACAATCTATACAGTCTCCTTTGCCTAAGGCTTCTCTATCTTCATTTTTCTTAAATTTAGATCTGCCTTTTTCTCTTTCTCCACGTTTGTGATCATAAGCCACATTAATGGTTTTGTTATCTAATAAAACTCCTTGTAATCTACCATAAGGACAAGCAATAATACATACTTGCTCTCTAAACCAAGTAAATACAAAATAGAAAACTGAAGTAAATATTAGTAAAGCTATAAGGGTACTTATATTATCTAAAGGATTGCCAGTGATGTAACTAATTAGTTTATCTCCGCCAATTAAATAAGCTAAAAAAACATTGGCAATGATAAACGAAATGATAAAGAAAATAAACCATTTTAAAAGTCTTTTTCTAATTTTCTCTGCATTCCAAGGTTGCTTGTCTAATCGAATTTGTTTTCCTCTATCACCATCTATCCAATATTCTATTTTACGAAAAACCATTTCTAAAAAGATAGTTTGTGGGCAAATCCATCCGCAAAAAATTCTTCCAAAAACAACAGTAAATAAGATTACAAACACAACACCTGTAATCATTGAAATTACTAATAAATGAAAGTCTTGTGGCCAAAAAGGAAATCCAAAAATATTAAACTTACGTTCTAAAACGTTAAATAATAAAAATTGATTTCCGTTAATTTTTATAAAAGGGGTAGCTAATAAAAAAGCTAATAAAAAATAACTTACATAGCTTCTATATTTATAAAATCTACCACTTGGTTTTTTAGGAAAAACCCAAGAGCGCTTTCCTTCTGAATCAACAGTAGCAATACTATCTCTAAAAACTTCATTCTCGGGTGTTTCCATATGAATACTTATTTTTTAATTTAATAAAAGTTTATTCTTGCTCCCACTTTTCTCCTTGTGGAGCTTTTGCTTGTGCAGGTGTTGTGCCTTGTAAAGAAAGTACATAACTTGATACTTTTGCAATATCTGCGGCTTTTAAGGTTTTATTCCACGCAATCATACCTTTACCATCTCTACCTCCATTATAAACCGTGTTAAATACGTTTTTGATACCTCCTCCTAGAATCCAATATTCATCTGTTAAGTTGGGGCCTATTTGACCTCCCCCGTCTTTTAAGTGACAAGATGCACAGTTTAAGTTAAAAACAGCTTTACCTCTTGATAAATCGCTAGCATCTGTTAAAAGGGTTACGTTTTCTGGCGTAATTAAATCTACTGGTGCCGATTTTTTGTATTCTTTTAAAGCAGCTTTTGCTTCTGCAACAGCTTTGTTATACTCCATAGTTTGATTGTCTCCATCTAACACATGAAACCTTACCAAGTATATAATACCAAACAAAATAGTTGCATAAAACATGTATACCCACCAAGGTGGTAAAGAGTTATCTAATTCTTTTATACCATCGTAATTATGATCTAAAACAATATCTTCTTCTTGATCTATTGCCTTAGCTTTCGTCCATTTTAGCAATATTTTTTTAATCCAAAGATTGGGTTCTTCAGGTAAAATGCCTTCTTTTTCGTTTTGTAAATCTGTAGCTCTTTTAATTGCCAATACATTTACAGCTTCTTTAAGAACTAGTACTAAAACAAAACCTATTAAAGCTAACCAAACTAGCGGGTTTTCATAAATATTAAATGGGTTTTCGTACACCATAAACGATTTTGCAAGTGCTATAAACGTAACAATTACAAAAACTACATATATTGTAGATTGAAAAGATCTTTTCATTTTTTTAGCTTTAATATTAATCTAATGGTATTTTACTTACCTTATTTATATAGTCTTTTTTTGCTGTAAACACCCACCAAAATAGGGCTACAAAAAAAGTGAAAAATATAATGAGAGATATCATTGGATAAATTTCTATTCCTGTAATACTCTCTAAATGTCCTTTTAAAAATTTAAACATATTTTCTATTTTTTAGAGATTTGTTGTTCTTTTTTTACTTTAATATCTGTACCTAAACGTTGTATATATGCTATTAAGGCAACTATTTCTCTGTTTTTCATTTCTATAAAATCCTCTCCATTTTCTTGTGCATATTTTCTATCTGCATCGTAGTTTTTTGCAAAATCTGGATCTGCATATAGGTTTTCTTGAATCTGAGCTCCTTGAGCTAACATATGTGCTTGTGCATTTGTAATTTCTTCATCTGTATATGGCACTCCTAAAGTTACCATTGCTTTCATTTTATCTTCTGTTGCAGATTTATCAAGCTCATTTATTATTAACCATTTGTATGATGGCATAATAGATCCTGGAGATGTACTTTGTGGATCGTACATGTGGTTTAAGTGCCAGCTATCATTATATTTCTGACCTACTCTATGCAAATCTGGCCCTGTACGTTTACTTCCCCATAAAAATGGATGATCATACACGAACTCTCCTGCTTTAGAGTATTCTCCATAACGTTCTACTTCACTTCTAAAAGGTCTAATCATTTGAGAGTGACACCCCACACAACCTTCTCTTATATATAAATCTCTACCTTCTAATTCTAAAGGTGTATATGGTTTTACACTACTAATGGTTGGAATGTTCGATTTTACTAACAATGTTGGTATAATCTGTACAGCTCCACCAATTAAAATAGCAATTGTTGCATAAATGGTTAATTTAATAGGTTTTCTTTCTAACCAAGTATGATATCCTTCTCCTTTTGTTCTGTGTTTAGATACTTTCTTTAAAGCTGGTGCTTCTGCTAACTCATCTTTCACAGCACTACCAGATCTAACTGTTCTTACCACATTGTACAACATAATAAGCGCACCTAAAATATACATACTACCACCAATGGCACGCATCCAATACATGGGTATAATTTCGTTTACGGTTTCTAAAAAGTTACCATACGTCAAAGTACCATCTGGATTAAATTGTTTCCACATAGAAGCTTGTACAAAACCAGCTACATACATTGGTAATGCGTATAATATGATTCCTAAAGTACCTACCCAAAAGTGTACGTTTGCTAAACCTGTAGAATATAATTTTGTTTTAAACAATTTTGGTATCATCCAGTATAACATTCCAAATGCTAAGAAACCATTCCATGCTAAGGCACCAACGTGAACGTGTGCAATAATCCAGTCAGAAAAGTGTGCAATTGCATTTACATTTTTTAATGATAACATGGGTCCTTCAAAAGTTGCCATACCATAACCTGTAATTGCCACCACCATAAATTTTAAAACTGGGTCTGTACGCACTTTATCCCAAGCACCTCTTAAGGTTAATAAACCATTAATCATACCTCCCCAAGATGGCGCAATTAACATTACAGAAAATGCTACACCTAAATTTTGTGCCCAATCTGGTAAAGCAGAATACAATAAATGGTGTGGTCCTGCCCAAATATATATAAAGATTAAAGACCAAAAGTGTACAATAGAAAGTCTATAAGAATACACAGGCCTGTTAGCTGCCTTAGGAACAAAATAATACATTAATCCTAAAAATGGTGTTGTTAAGAAAAATGCAACTGCATTATGGCCATACCACCATTGTACGAGTGCATCTTGTACACCTGCGTAAACAGAATAAGATTTTAAGGCAGTAACTGGTAACTCTAAACTATTAAAAATATGTAAAACTGCAACTGTTACAAATGTTGCTAAATAAAACCAAATAGCCACATATAAGTGACGTTGTCTTCTTTTTAAGATGGTCAAAATCATGTTTACACCAAAAGCTACCCAAACTAAAGCAATGGCTATATCTATAGGCCACTCTAATTCTGCATACTCTTTAGAAGTTGAATACCCTAAAGGAAGTGTAATAGCTGCTGCAACAATAATTAATTGCCATCCCCAAAAATTAAAGTTACTTAAAAAATTACTGGCCATTCTGGTTTTTAATAAACGCTGTAGCGAATAATAAACACCCGCAAAAATAGCATTCCCTACAAAGGCAAAAATTACTGCATTTGTATGCAAAGGTCTTAAACGACCAAAACTTAACCACGAAATTCCCTCTGTATAGTTTGGGAATAAAAACATAAAAGCCAGCATTAACCCGACCGTAAAACCTACTATACCCCAAAGTAGCGTTGCGTAGATAAACTTTTTTACGATCTTATTGTCGTAATAAAATTGTTGCATTTCCATATAATATAATTTAAACTTTAGTTGATTTTTCTGTTGATTCTTTCACTAATTCATCATCAAACAGCATACGAACAGAGGGCGTGTATGAATCATCATACTGACCTCTCTTTACTGAATAAATAAATGCGATAAAAAATACTATAGCCACTAAAATACTTAGTGTTAGTAGAAGGTATATTACGCTCATATCTTGCCTGATAATTTAATAGTTCAAAAATAACTTTGTTATTAATTTTAAAATATGACATTTATCATATTTACTGAACGCGCTGTTGTGTAAAACCATAAAACACAAATAATCAATTATTTAAATTCAAATAATTTTACTAAATAGTCATAGAAAATAATTGTGTTTTGGGTTTATTTTCTAATAAATGTACATCAAATGCCATGCAAATATTTCTTACAAAGGGTCTTGCTTTTTCTGGTATGATTACTTTATTTTTTTCAATTTTAACCAAACCATCATTTTCCATTTCTTTTAATAATGCTAAATGCTTTTTTATATTTTTAATTTGCATAGTCTCTTTTTCCCACGAAGTGGAAAAATGACACATCATATTTAAAATATGTTTTCTGATAACCCTATCTTCTTCAGTTAATAAATGGCCTCTAAAAATTGGAATTTCGCCCGCATTTACCAATTGTTGATACTCTTTTACCGTTTTTACATTTTGTGCAAATGCATACCAAGAATCAGATATAGCAGACATTCCTAAACCAATCATTAACTGGGTTTTACTGGCTGTGTATCCCATAAAATTTCTATGGATGGTTTTATTGACGGTTGCCTTATACAAGCTATCTGTTTTTAATGCAAAATGATCCATCCCAATTTCTTGATAATCCAAGGTTGCAAAAAGTTCTTTTCCTAATTCATACAAAGCTCTTTTTTCTTCGTCTTTTGGCAAATCATTTTCGTTAAAACCTCTTTGACCTACGCCTTTTACCCAAGGCACATGTGCATAACTGTAAAATGAAATTCTATCTGGCTGTAGCTCTTTTGTTTTGTTGATGGTATGAATTACGTTTTCTTTGGTTTGAAATGGTAAACCAAAAATTAAATCGTGACTTACAGAAGTATATCCAATTTCTCTAGACCATTTTGTAACTTGTTCTACTGCTTCAAAAGGTTGAATTCGATGAATGGCTTTCTGTACTTTTTCATTATAATCTTGCACACCAAAACTTACTCGTGTAAAACCACAATCAAACAACGTTTGTAATTGCTCTTTGGTAGTATTATTTGGATGACCTTCGAAACTGAATTCGTGTTCTGGATGTTTTTCTGCACTAGAAAAAATACCATTCATTAAAAATTGTAAGTTTTCTTTTGAGAAAAAAGTAGGTGTACCACCACCTAAATGCAACTCTTTTACAATGGGTTTTTCGTGTAACAAAGCCACATATAATTTCCACTCTTTTAAAAGAGTTTCAATATACTCCTCCTCTACTTCATGACGTTTTGTAATGTGTTTATGACACGCACAAAAAGTACACAAACTCTCACAAAATGGTAAATGAATGTATACACTTATCCCTTCAGACTGGTTACTTTCTTTAAACGATTTTTGAAAAGATTGTATCCAATCTTGTTTTTGAATTCCTGCTTTGTTCCAATAAGGTACAGTTGGATAACTAGTATATCTTGGTCCTGGAATGTTGTATTTTTGTATTAATGATTGTTTCATGTGTTCTCGATACAATTTTGTTTCATTCTTTAACAAAATCACCTAAACTGATAACTATGCCAATTCTAAAGCAATTTCTATCATTTCTTTAAAGGTTTGTTCTCTTTCATCTGCTGTGGTTCTTTCTTTGGTTACCAAACTATCTGAAATTGTTAAAATAGATAGTGCATTTACATTGTATTTTGCTGCAACTGTGTACAAACCAGAAGTTTCCATTTCTACACATAAAACACCATATTCTGCCCATTTTTTGTAACTATCAAAATCATCTGCAATCCATTTTGCTCTCATTGGATCTCCAGGTAACAAAACTGTTTTTGCTATTTCTCCTTTTTTTGCTTGTATATGAATGCTCATAATTATTTAATTTTAGTACCTAATAAATTGGTAGAAATGGTTGTAAAAACAACAATACTTATAGAACTTAAAGGCATTAAAATTGCCGCAATAACAGGCATTAATTGACCAGTTACAGCAAAATACAAACCAATAACATTGTAGCATAAAGACAGTATAAAACAATATTTTATAATTTTTATAGCCTTTTTTGATGCTTTTAAAAAAGTTGCTATTTTATAAAATTTTGATGCATCTAAAATACCATCGCAAGCAGGAGAAAACACATTGATGTTTTCTGATAAAGCAATACCCACGTCACTTTGTGCTAAAGCACCTGCATCGTTTAAACCATCGCCAATCATTGCTATTTTTTTACCTTGCTTTTGTAAATTAGCTACCACGTCTAATTTGTTCTCTGGTTTTTGATTGAATAACAAATCGGTAACAGAGGGCAAAAAGTGTTGTAAATACTCTTTTTCACCCTCATTATCACCAGAAACTACAGCAAGATTATAATTTTTATTAAGCGAATTGAAGAGTTGTTTAACCCCTTTTCTATAGGCATTTTTAAAAATATATTTTCCTTTATAAACATCATTAAAAGTGATATGCACAGCCGTATCTAAAGTTGATTTTTCATCATTATTATTTACAAATGACGCTGACCCTAGTTTTAAATTTGTAGTATCAAAATTGGCTTCTATACCTTTACCAACCACTTCTTTGTAATTGGTTATAGGTTGTGTTTCTATTTTATGAAATTTGTTATAAAGCGTTCTACTTAATGGATGGTTTGAAGCTCGTAAAGTGCTTTTTAAAAATTTTTCTTCTACTAGGTTAAGGGCTTCACCTTCGTATAAAATTTTACTTTCTTTATTGGTTGTTAATGTGCCTGTTTTATCGAAAATTACAGTATCTATTTTTGCCAATTGTTCTACAACTGTGGCGTTTTTAAGGTAGAATTTTTGTTTGCCAAAAATACGCAACATATTGCCAAGAGTAAAAGGTGCTGCCAATGCTATAGCACAAGGACAAGCAATAATTAAAACAGCTGTAAATACATTTAAGGCCTTATTAGAATCGATAAACAACCAATAAACTGTTGCTAAAATAGCTATAGATAAAACTGCTATTGTAAAGTTTTTACTAATGGTATCTGTAATGGTTTTAAAGGGTGATTTGTTTTCTTTATTAAATACATCATTACTCCATAATTGAGTTAAATAGCTTTGAGATACAGATGCTAAAACTTCCATTTCTATAACACCAGAAAGTTGTTTACCACCCGCAAAAAGTTTGTCTCCAGATTTTTTTTCTACAGGTACCGCTTCACCTGTAACAAAACTATAATCTATTGCTGCGTTTCCGTTGATTAAAATTCCATCTACAGGTATTAATTCTTCATTTCTGATTAATAACCTGTCTCCTTTTTCTACATCGTAAATTGGTACATTTTCTTCTTTTGAATTTCTAATTCTTGTAACTGCAATTGGGAAATACGATTTATAATCGCGCTCAAATGATAAAAAATTGTAAGTTTTTTGTTGAAAAAATTTTCCTAGTAATAAAAAGAAAACCAAACCTGTTAAACTATCAAAAAAACCAGTACCCAAGTCGAAAATAATTTCTACAGTACTTCTTATAAATAATACAGAAATACCCAACGCAATAGGTACATCTATGTTTAATATTTTAGAGCGTAATCCTTTAAAGGCTGATACAAAATAATCTTTACCTGCATAAAAAACAACAGGTAATGAAAAGAAAAACATCAACCAACGAAAAACATTTTTATATTTTTCTATCCAAAAACCATCTACTTCAAAATATTCTGGAAATGACAAAAACATTACATTTCCAAAAGCAAAACCTGCTAGTCCTAATTTATAAATTAAACTTCTGTCTACTGCTTTTTTTCCACCTTCGTAATCTTCTAAACTTATATAAGGCTCATAACCAATTGCACTTAACAATAAAACTATTTCTTTTAAAGAAGTGTTCTCTAAATTAAAGGTAACTTGAACTTGTTTTTTGGTAAAATCTACTTGAGATGATGAGATTTCTGGCTTTAATTTATGTAGGTTTTCTAGCACCCAAATACAAGAACTACAGTGAATGTGTGGTATATAAAGTGTTACAATTTGTGTATTTGCGTCAGAAAAATCTAATAATTTTTTAACAATTTCTTCCTGTTCCAAGAAATCATATTTTCCTTGAATTTCGGTTGGTACTGCTCCTGGATTTTCTTGAAAATCGTAATAACAAGTTAAATCGTTCTCAGAAAAAATCTCATAAACAGTTTTACAACCATTACAACAGAATTGCTTTTCATCAAACTTAACGCATTTGTCATCACAAGAATCGCCACAGTGATAACATTGTGTAGATTTCATATTTACTCTTTTGCCTTTTGCAAAATTCTAAGAATTGTTTTGTTTATTATATGATATTTATCATCTTTTGAATATATTTGGTTGGATATTTATTTTATTCTTATGAGTAAGTGTGAACAATGTATTGTACGTAAATTTAATTCTTTAACCCATTTGTCTAGAGAAGAATTGGTTAAAATATCTGCGTGTAAAACTTCTAGAACCATCAAAAAAGGAGAGCCACTTTTTAGGGAAGGAGAGCATATAAATGGCATCTTTTGTATAAAAGATGGTATTTGTAAGGTTTCTAAAATGAGTGAAAATGGTAGAAATCAAATTGTAAATCTTATTAAAAAAGGAGATATTCTTGGTGAAAGAAGCTTAATAACACAAGAAGCTTCTAATTTAGAAGCTATTGCTTTAGAGGATATGGAAGTTTGTTTTATCCCTAAAGAAGAAATTATTGAAGATTTAGAAAAGAATCCGAAATTTTCTATGAGCGTGTTAAAAGATATGGCTAATAACTTAAAAAAAGCCGATAATATTATTGTAGACATGGCTCAAAAAACCGTTAAACAACGCTTGGCAGAAACCCTTATCAATTTAAAAGAAAAGTTTGATACAAATAATGATGGTATTATAAATGTACGTTTATCTAGAGAAGATATTGCCAATATTATTGGTACAGCTACAGAATCTGCCATTAGGTTATTATCTGACTTAAAAAAGAAAAAATATATAGAATTTGTAGGTAAAGAAATTAAAATTTTAAATTTACCTGAGTTAGAAAAAATTGCTCAGGGTTTTTAAAATATTACCACTTTTTTAATTTATGCCCCCAAATTGCGAAGTATAAAATTATGGCATAGCAGGGTATTAAAATCCAATAACTACTATTAGAAGCTTGTGCTAAAGCTGTAAATTCTTCTGTACCATTTGCAATTATTTCTTGTTTGTTAGCATCTACCAACCTACCGTATAATGGAGGTATTAATGCACCACCCGAAATTGCCATAATTAAAAGAGCAGATCCTGTTTTTGTAAACTTACCTAAACCCTCTAAAGTTAAAGGCCAAATGGCTGGCCAAACCAATGCATTAGCAATACCTAAACCAGCAACAAATAAAATAGATATAAAACCTGTAGTGTTTATTATAAAAAAACTAAAAATAATTCCTAAGATAGCACTTGCAATTAAGGCCGTTTTTTGTTTTAAATAGTTTGGAATTAAAAACACACCTAAAGCATATGTTACTACCATTGCTAAAAGTGTATAAGTTGTAAAATACTTTGCCTCTTCACCTGTAAAACCCAAAGAAATACCATAGGCTATAATAGTATCACCAGCAATAACTTCTGCACCAACATATACAAATAAAGCAACTACACCTAACCATAAATTTGGAAATTGAAAAATACTTGTTTTAGTTGTACTTTGGTTATTTACATCTTTATTTTCTGCAGCCTCTACTTGTGGCAATGGCGCTTTTCTAATTAAAAAACCTAATACAAATAATATAATTGCCATTATAAGGTAAGGTATAAATACACTATCTGCCATTGTATCTAACAAAACATTTTTTTCTTCTAGAGTAGCACCTGCTAGTTTTTCTTTTGTTTTATCAATACCAGATAGCAACAAAGCACCAAATATAAGAGATCCTAAAGCACCTGCCGTTTTGTTTGCAATACCCATAATTGCAATTCTTTTTGCACCACTTTCTATAGGACCCAAAATTGTTATGTACGGGTTTGCAGCAGTTTGTAAAATAGTCATACCAATACCTTGTATAAAAATACCTGCTAAAAACAACCAATAAGTTCTTGCCTCTGCAGCTGGTATAAAAACCAAAGCACCTATTGCCATAATTATTAAACCTAAAGACATGCCTTTTTTATAGCCGATTTTATTTAAAATATAAGAGGCTGGTAATGCCATTACCACAAATGAAATATAAGAAGCAGAAGCTACTAAGTAAGATTGTGCATCTGTTAATTCGTTAATGGTTTTCATAAACGGTATTAAAGCTCCGTTAATCCAAGTTACAAAACCAAAAATGAAAAATAAACTTGCAATAATAATTATGGCTATGGTATTCTTTTTTTGTTGCATCTATGTTATCTATTTATAAATTAAAGATTTGTTTAGTATACTGCGTATTAGTTGTGTTAAATACACATAAGTATCATAAGCACTGTAAAAATAAACATCATGAATAGGATTGACTTTAACATTTAAGTTATTTGAAATTGAACTCTAAAAATCAGCAAACATCTAATAATCGCTTACAAGAGCAACGATCTTTAAACCACCTAGTGTATTTTATTAGCATGCATTATAGCCCGTAAAAACGACTATTATTTCCTCTTTTGTTTTTGTTATCAGGATTAAAGTCAAAAGTAATATACAATTCAAAACTGTTAAAATCAGTACCTGTTGGGCCAGGAGATATCATATCTATAGAATAATTAACACCAAGTTCTATTTGTTGAACAAAAAGACTTAAAGAGGCACCTAATTGAGATATTGTAAAGCCTTCATAGTTATTAAAGTATTGATTAAGCCCTACAGAAATATTTCCTAATATTACTTCTTGAAAAAGACCTATTCTAGATTTCTCACCTTGCATAGAAAAAGAGTTATATAAAAATAGGTAAGAAAATGAAGGCAAAATACCTCGTCCATAAGGGTTTAAATCATACTCATAACCCATTTGTAAAGAGAGCAATAAGTCTTTCTTGTTTTTTGATGAGGAATTAAAAGATGTATCAGGAGTATTGATGTGTTTTGCATTAAACCCAAAAAATAAGTTTTCGTTGTTGTGGATCGAAAATCCTGCAGCCCAATCAAAATAATTAATTTGACCATCAATGTTTACGGGGTCAATAGTAACTCCAGCAATACTCCCATTTAATAAGTTTATTTGATCTTCAAAAATCAAATTATTGTAATTTAATGAACTGCTGCCATATCCTATAGATACCGAGGGATTAAACGTCCATCTGTAATTAAATTGTGTTCTATAAATATAATGTAAATTAGTTGTTGAGATTGAGTATCCAAGACTTTTTACATCAATGGTCTTAACATCTAGAGCCAATGAAAAATTACTTTGTTCAAAAAAATGAT
Source organism: Polaribacter sp. YIW18 (assembly GCF_057219325.1). Taxonomy (NCBI): domain Bacteria; kingdom Pseudomonadati; phylum Bacteroidota; class Flavobacteriia; order Flavobacteriales; family Flavobacteriaceae; genus Polaribacter; species Polaribacter sp. YIW18. The sequence continues at coordinate 29,512 of NZ_JBXVVE010000011.1, forward strand.
TTACAAAGGCAAATTTTGTTTCTATTTTGCTAGCATCAGTAAAACCCTCTGATCCAGTTAATACCCCTGCTTTTGAAGAGTCTCCAAAAGCATAAAAACTAGGGTTTTGAGCACCCATGATTTTGTTTTGGTTTTTAATGATATTATCTTGAGAAAATCCAAGGTTGTAAACTAAGATTAAAAGAGGGAGGTATAGAGATTTTAATTTCATAGTCTGTATTATTTTATAAGCATCAATTGACCCGTTTTCTCAACAACTTTTCCATCTATAGTTGTTGCTATTACGTAGTATTTATAATTTCCATTTTTTGGCTCATTATTTCCTTTTTCTACACCATTCCAACCCCAATTAGGATCTAATGCATCTACATCAGAGGTTATTTCATAAACAACATTCCCCCAAGGATCATAGACATACATGGAAACTTTTGTAAAGCCAATTAATGAAACTCTAAATAAATCATTTATTCCATCATCATTAGGAGAGAAAGCTGAAGGTGCCATAATATTTGCACCACGTCCTACAGTAATAGTTTGAGATACCGATCGCGAACAACCCAATCTATTGAAAACAGAGAGTGTAACTGTATAAACTCCATCAATTGTATAGGAATGGAAAACTGTTTTGAAACTATCTCCTTCAGAATTCGGAACTAAATCATCTGGATTAAAAAATACTTTAAAAGGAGAATTATCACCAAAATCCCAAACAATGTAATCGTATTCGGCGGGGATATCGCTAAGATCAACTGTATTGGTAAATTCTATACTTTCGTTAACATCAATAAAATTATGGGTAGAAAAATTAAGTGATGTATAATCAAAATCTGGCATCTCAATTTGCGTACTAATATTAATTGAATTCCAACATTCTTGATCATTCTTTACTTTTAGTACTCCAGAAGAGGCTGTTGGGTTATTAATTGCCAGTTCGTATGTAGAATCCCCTAAGGGTATATGAGGAACTAAAACATCATTATAATAGAAAGTTAGGTTTGGATCTAAACTTGTAACTTTAACTCTAATATTTCCTGGGTTATCAGCACATAATGAATCATCTAATTCAACATTTTCGATATTAAGCGAACTGTAATCAAATATTGTAAACAAATAAGGACTTGACTTACATGAATTACTATCTTCAATCGTTAAATAATACAATCCAGCGCGAAGGCCACAAATATTAAGGTAATTATTATTTGCAACAGTAACTGGAGTTAATGTTTCAGATGACGGATCTAAATACTCTAAAGAAAAGTTTGTATAAATTCCTGTGCCCCCAGTAAAATCAAAATTGGCACAACCCAAACTTCCTTCACAGGTTACATTAGACGTAGAAAGTAATGAAATTTTTACAGGCTCTACATTATCAATTACGTATGATTTTGTTGGAATTGCACATCCAAGAAGGTCGGTTCCTGTGATTGTATAAACTCCAGGTTCTAATCCTGTAATTGTTGCTTGATTTTGCTTGAAACCATTTGGTCCAGTCCAAGAAATAGCATACAAACCTGCTGCACTAGCACCACCTCGAATATCAATCGAAATTGAACCATCATTTTCACCATGACAAGAAACTTGTGTCACTTGTTCATCAAAAAAGGCAATGGGTGTTGAAACTTTTATAACTCCTGTTTTTACACGTTCACAAGGCAAGGTTGTTATAGCGTAATTGAACTCTCCAGAATCTATAGGTGTTCCAGAAATTACTAACTCTCCAGTAGCGTTGTCAAAATTCGAACTTATACCAAGCGGCAATCCTGTTACAGTTACTCCTGTAACACCAGTTAATTGATATACTATTGGGGTGATTGGTGTATTAAAATTGGATTGACATAATTGCTGGTCGTCAGTATCAACAGCAGAGGTTAATTCAATAGAAATATTGGTATTAATGTTCGTTATAGAAAATAATTGCGTCGCAACACATCCTGTTGTAACCACATTAAAATTAAAAGTACCAAATGTAGCTGGTGCTCCAGACACTGTGTATATTCCAGTACCAGCATCAAAATTTAAAACAAGGTTATCAGGTAAATCAAGAGGTTCTATTCCTGTTGCACCTCCTTCAATTGTAAACGTAATTGGCTCAATACTTCCACTTTGACAAATGGATTGGTTAATTGTTGAAGCATCGCTAGTTACTGTTATCATAGCCTCCTGTAGGATGTCTAATGTAAAAGATTCTGATGCTGCTACTCCACAAGACCCAACCGTTCTTACGATATAGTTTTGAGAAACACCCATCGCATTGGTAGGAGTTCCCGAGATTGTAACTATTCCTAAGTTTACAGAATACCCTAAACCAGCTGGCAACGAAGGAGTAATAGTAACATCATTAACTCCTGGAGACACCGAGAACACAACTGGATCTATAGGCGAATTTTGACAAGCAGTTTGAGTAGGATTATTAGAAATAAAGGATATGTCTTGATCTGAAGTTACTGTAATAACACCAGATAAAACATTGCTACAGCCTTCACTAGAACTGATTGTATAGTTATACACCCCACTTTGTGAAGGTACTCCAGAAATAATACCGGTTGTTGGATCAAAGGTAACACCTGGAATGGTTGGTGCCATTACAAGAGTTGAAGTGGTTGGTGAGATTGCATATTGGATTGGTGTTGCAAAAGCACTCCCCTCACATACAATTGGATCAGGATTTCCTGAAACTAAAGAAATAGTAGAATTATCTTTGATTACAATTGTACCTCCATAGGTATCCGAACTACAAATTCCATACGAATTAACCGTATAATTAAAAGTTCCTACATCACATGAAGCACCAGAAATAGTTAATATATTTGAAGAAATTGACCAAGTAATTCCAGCAGGCATACTCGGGGTAAATTGTACATCTCCCCCAGTAGCACCACCACCTAAGTTATATGATATTGGTGCTAAGGAATCACAAGAACAAAGCTCTTGATTTATTGTCGTTGGTGTCAACTCTGTAATTTCATCATTTGCATTCACAACGATAGAGCCTCCGTAAGATGAATTACATCCATTTGTTGAACCAGCTGTATTAACTTCATAATTAAAAGTACCTGAGCTTGTTGGATTTCCACTTATGGTTAATGTATTAAGAGTTGGGTCAAAAGTTGAAATCAAACCTGAAGGCAGCCCTGTTACAAAAGCACTTGTCGCAGACCCTCCAATCACATAAACGATTGGCGTAAGAGAAGTATTTTCACAAATAACTTGACTAACGGTACTAGAGTCCTGTGGTATAATCGTTCCTTGCTCTTGAACATCTACAAAAGCCTCGTTTGGTAGTGTAATATCTGTTGACACACAAGCTGTTGGTGTTGAAGAATCTGAAACACTAAGTAGCGTTATTACATTTGATCCTGAATTAGCAGTTGAAATTGAAACCGTAGCAGAGTTTGAGGTTCCACTAGAGGTAACTTGTTGAATTGGATCTGAATTTATTTGATACGTAAAAGTGTATGGCGCCACCCCATTTGAACCTTCAAAAGTGATAAAAGGTGCGGTATCGTTCTCACATACAAGGAAATTATTTAAGCCTGTAATTGTGGCCTTTGGACTAGGATTTACGGTTATTGTAAATACTTCTGTTGAACTACAGGTTTCTCCAGCATTCGTGTAAGTACTTGTAACAGTAATTGTTGCTATCTGTGGCGTTGACCCCGTATTTAGAGCTGGAAATGAAGAAATATCTCCAGTGCCATCTGCCTTTAATCCTATAGAAGTATTATCATTTACCCAAGAATAATTTACCGTACCTCCTGTGGTATTAGACACAAAAGTTATTGGCGAAGTCATTGCTCCGTTACAAACAGATTGATCTACAGGTGGTACTAAGTCTAAGACTGGATTTACCGTTATAAAGAATTCTTTTGAATCACCATTACAAGCAACACCGTCTTTTGTAAAGATCGGTGTGACTGTAATTGTAGACACATTTGGAGCTGAACCCGTATTAAGTACTGTAAAGGGTAAAATAGGTCCTATTCCACTAGCTCCTAAACCTGTACTGGTGTTATCGTTAGTCCAAGTATAAGTGGTCGTACCAAGTGTATTTAACGAGTTAAAATTAATCTCGGTTGATAAATCCCCAGCACATAGGGTTTGATCTGTTGGCTGTATTATATGAGCACTTGGATTTACTGTAATAGTAAATTCTTTAGAGGGCCCTTCACATGAAACCGAATCATTTGTATACGTTGGAGTAACCGTAATTGTAGCTACAACCGGTGTAAAACCATTATTTTCTGCTGTAAAAGATGGAATATCATCACCAGAGCCATTTGCAGCTAATCCAATAGTTGTATTGTTATTAACCCAACTATAGGTTGTTGTTCCACCCAAATTATTTGATGAAAAGCTTACTAAGTTTGTATTCTCACCATTACAAAGAACCTGAGATATTGGAGTGTTCAATTCTGCGGTTGGGTTAACTGTAATTGTATACGTTTGGGGTGGTCCTGCACAACTTACTCCTGAATTATTATAAATTGGTGTAACTTCTATAGATGCAACAACTGGAATATTGCCAGAATTTTTAGCAACAAACGAAGGTATATTTCCTGTTCCTGTAGCATCCAATCCGATACTTGGATTATTATTAACCCATTCATAAGTTGTAGCTCCTGAACTATTTACTGTAGAAAAATTCACAGAAGTAGTGGAATCCGAATTACAAACCGTTTGGTTTGGAGGTAAAACTACATTTGCTGAAGGGTTAACCGTAATTGTAAAGGGTAATGTTGAACCCACACAACTTACTCCTCCATTTGTGTAAGTAGGAGTTACTTGTATTGTAGCAACTGAAGGTACTTGCCCTGTATTAGTTGCTATAAAAGATAGGGTATTCCCTGTTCCTGTAAGATCCAATCCAATTGATGGATTATTATTAGACCATTCGTAAGTAGTGGTTCCACCTAAATTATTAGAATCAAAATTATAAAAGAATGTTTCTCCAGCACAAATAACTTGTGCATCGGGTTGAATCATTTCAGGTTCAGGATTGACTTCAATTGTAAAGGTTTTTGGAACGCCTTGACAACTTACTCCTCCATTTTCGTAAAATGGAGTTACAACAATAGTTCCAACAGCCACAGTATTTGTACTGTTATAGGCCACAAAAGAAGGAACTGTTCCTACTCCTGAAGCTGCTAATCCAATACTTGGATTTGAATTGGTCCAACTAAATGTGGTTGTTCCAGCGGTATTTGAAGTTGTAAAGTTGACAGGTGTTGTAGAATCGCCATTACACACAATTTGAGACGCCGGTTGATCTACCTGACCAGTCGGGTTTATTGTAATTGTAAACGTTTTTGGAGGTCCAGAACAAGAAACACCACCATTGATATATGTTGGAGTTACGGTTATAGTAGATACAACTGGACTTGCATTCAAATTGGAGGCTGTAAATGTTGGAATATTTCCGGTTCCTGATGCAGCTAAACCTATAGACGTATCAGAATTTGTCCAACTATATGTTGTTAATCCAACAGTATTGGCAGATGTAAAGGACACATTGGTAGATTCGCCGTTACATAATACCTGCGGGGCTGGTTGATTCACCTGTGCTTTGGGATTGACTGTAATGGTATATGTTTTTGAAGGTCCAGAGCATATTACCCCTGCATTATCAAAAGATGGAGTTACCGTAATTGTAGACACTAAAGGTGCTGTTCCAGTATTTGTTGCCGTAAAAGTAGGAACATCACCAGTATCACTGCTTACGTTTAATCCTGTTGATAAATTATCATTTGTCCATGAATACGTGGTTGTACCTACTGTATTTGAGGTACTAAAGCTAGTAGCAGCTACCGTATCACCATCGCAAACCACTAAAGAAAGAGGCTGATTAACTTGTGCAGAAGGATTCACTGTAATCTCAAAATCCTCTGGATCCCCAACACAACTTACACCCTCATTGGTAAATGTAGGTGTAACCGTAAGACTTGCAGTTATTGGTGCATTTCCTGTATTAACAACCGAGAATGCTGGAATCGATCCAACTCCTGATGCAGGAATTCCAATACTTGGTGTATTATTGGTCCATGCATATGTGGTAGTCCCTACACTATTGGATGTCGTAAAGTCAACTGTTGTAGTATCTCCATCACATAAAATTTGTGAATCTGGAGTTACCATAGTTGGATTCGGGTTGACTGTAATTGTAAAAATTTTATTTGGCCCAACACAATCTACACCATTATAACTAAATGTTGGAGTAACTATAATTGTTGAAGTTATAGGCGTTATTCCAGAATTTGTAGTGGTGAATGATATGGTAGATCCAGAACCAGAACTGCTTAAACCAATTGCAGAATTACTATTTGTCCAGTTATATGTTGTTGTGCCCACCGTATTTGATGTGGTAAAATTGATAACTGCTAAATCAAATGCACAAAAAACTTCGTCTGAAGGTGGATTCATTTCAGCGGCAGGATTTACTGTAATTGTAAACGTTTCTGGTAGACCAGTACAACTAGAACCATTTTCTGTATACGTAGGTGTCACTGTAATCGTGGCAGTCTGAGGAATCGTACTTGTATTGGTTGCTGAAAATGCAGAGATATCTCCAGTTCCTGAAGCTAATATAGAGCCAATAGACGTATTATTATTTGTCCAAGCGTACGTTGTTCCAACTGTTGTGCTTGTAAATTCGATTTTTGGTATTAATTCACCTGCACATACAGTTGTTGATCCAATCGGATTCACTTGTGCAGATGGATTGACCGTTATCGTAAAGGACTTTGGAGTTCCAGAGCAAGAAACCAAACCATTTGTAAATGTTGGTGTTACTGTGATATTTGCAGTTTGAGGAATTCCGGTAGAATTTTTTGCTATAAAAGAATTTATATTACCCAATCCAGTAGAATTCAGGCCAATATTTACATTATCATTAGTCCAATCATAAGTGGTTGTACCACCAGTATTTAAAGTATCGAAATCTATATCTGGCACTAATTCTCCTTCACAAAGTATCAAAGCTGTTGGTTGATTTACTTGAGCTGAAGGGTTTACCGTAAGCTGAAATGTTTCTGGTGGACCAGAACAAACCTGACCATTAAAGGTATACGTTGGAGTTACAACTATAGTTGCAACTTGTGGTGTTGTGGTGATATTAGTTGCTGTAAATGCAGCAATATCTGTAGAACCAGTTGGAGCTAAGCCTATAGAAGTATTATCGTTCGTCCAACTGTAAGTAGTCGTTCCTGAAGTATTTGAAGTTGAAAATGTAATTGGAGTAGTACTATCTCCATTACATACTACTTCTGAAGGAATTGGATTGACTTGAGCTGCCGGATTTACTGTAATTTTAAATGTTTTAGGAGAACCTGTACAAGAAATCCCTTCGTTATCAAACGTAGGTGTTACTTCTATAATTGCTTCTTGACTTATTGAAGAAGTATTCGTCATTGTTACCCCTGAAATAGGTCCAGAACCTGTTAATGGTAATCCTATAGAAGAGTTATCATTAGTCCATGTAAACCCTGAGACTCCCCCATTATTAGTTGTTACAAAATTTATATCTAATGTTTCACCTGCACATAAAACCTGATCTACGGGTTGATCAACATTTGGTTCTGGGTTCACCACAACATTAAATGTAATTGTACCTCCAGTACATCCATCTGAATTTGGAGGCAGTAATGCTGTATATACAACTGTTATAGGAGCAGTTGTAACATTTGTTAAAACTTCACTTATCGTATTGGCTCCGCTGGTTCCGGGTTCCGTAATTCCTGTAACAGTCGCTCTAGTCCAATTAATATTACCTGTAGTATTGGAGGTTAAAGTATGATTAAATGAATCGCCAGAACAAATAGCAGCTAATGGTGTAGAAGAAGTTAGGGTTGGTATCGGATGAACATCAACTGTAATAGTTGCTGAATTAGTACAACCATCTTGTGAAGTTAACGTGATAATATAATTAACTGGAATTGTTACAGAACTTGTATTTGTTAGAGTTTCGCTAATTATTCCTGTTCCTGATCCTGCAGTATTTGAAATTCCAGAAACGACTGCTCTAGTCCAACTATAGGTTGTACTAGCAAATTCCGAAGTTGGTACATATTCAAAAGTTTCATCACTACAAATTGATGGTGGAGTCAATGTACTCGTCAAAGTTGGTTGTGATTGAACTGATATAGGTAAAGCTGCAGAAGAAGCTCCTAGTCCACAAGAATTATTTCCTTGAACAGATAAATCTCCTGAAGTAACCAAAGCCGTAAACGGAATAGAAATTGAATTGGTTGTTGTAGAAATTGTACTACCGTCAGGTAATGTCCACAAATAAGAATCTGCATTTGGAATTATTGTGGTTGTATAATCATGAGTCGATCCAGCACACACTATTTGTTGTCCAGAAACGATTCCCGTAGTTGGCAGTTCATTAATAGTAATTGGTAATGTAGAATTTGGACTACTACCACAGCCATTTACACCATTTACAGAAACATTTCCTGAAACTGCGTTAGCATCATAATTAACGCTAATTGAGTTAGTACCTTGACCAGAATCAATTGTAGCGCCTGTAGGCACTTGCCAATCATAAGTAATTACATTTGAATTCACCGGAACAGTATATACAACTCCAGTATTTCCTTGACAAACAGTATTTAATCCTGTAATAGCTCCTAAACTTGGAATGGTACAATTGATTGTTAATGTTACTGAATCTGATTTTGTCTCTGAACTACATGCTCCTACACCATTGGCGGTTAATGTTAAAACTTCTGGAGTACAACTATTACTAAATGATTCATAAACAACAGGAGTTCCTAAGTTAAAATTACCCGATAAACTTCCTGATGTGGTCCAACTTGTGGAACTAGCATTAGATACATTTGTTCCAAGGATTGTAAAAGGAGCAATTGCTGTTCCTGGAATGTAACATATGGCACCATCATCACCTGCTTCTACGGATGGAAGCGCTTGTGTGGTAACTGTAATTTCTTTAACGGCATTATCTGCACAAGACGATAATGGAGTTGCTACAAGACGAATTCTTGTTACTGCATTGTTAAGAATGTCTGGACCTAAACCTGAATTAAAAACTCCAGTTGTTGGGTCTACGCTTCCAGGACCATCAATAACACTCCATGTAAGTGTGTCATAATTGGTTCCCGATCCGTTTAACGCAACACCAGTTGTATTGCTAGCACAAATACTTATATCTGTTGCAGAAACTGTTGGCTTCTTAATTATGTTTAGTAACATAAAGCTACTATCCACAGCACAACTACTATTTCCTGAGCCTGTAATTGTGAGATAAACATATCCTCTATTTATATCATCTATACTTGGAATATATTCGGGATTTACAGCCGTTGGATCTGTAAATGAACCAGGCAAATAAGTACTTGAAGAGGTACCATTGCTGTTTTCAGAACTTATCCAAGAAACAGACGTTGCACTTGAAGAAGCGTCTAATAAAGCATAGGGTTCTGATTCGCAAATCGATGCATTCACTCCTGCAAAGACTCCTACTCCACTTGCTATAGTAACTTTTATAACATCTGTTACAAATGAGCCACAAGCTGTATTGGAAACTCTAATTGTTAAATACACATACCCTAGGTCGATATCATCTTGTGAGGGTATATAACTCGGGTTTAATATTGTATTATCATTGTTTGAAAATGTACCACCTACATAAGCACCTGAAGACGATCCATCACTATTTTGGGAATTCGTCCAAGTTATGCTATCTGCGTTTGTAACCGTTGTGTTTACAATATTGATATTAGCGCCCTCACAAATGGTAAAATCAGGAACAACAGAAACTGTTGGTTGCGGCTTAATTGTTACGGTCATTGAGTCGGATACATCTCCGGTACATGGAGCAATACTTGTAGCAGTTAGTGTAAGGTCTATATCTCCCGTTTCATTAACACCTGGAATATATTTTGGATTTAATGTGTTAATAGTAGCTGGATCAATATTTCCTGTTCCGTTATGAGACCATTCATATGTTGAGAAATTTGTGACTGAGGCTCCATTCCCTGAAACTATAATATCATCCCCCTCACAGAATGCTAATGATGTACCTGCTTCTATTTCTAAAAGTGGTTGTAAATTAACAGTAATTGTCTCGCTTAATGTTGTTGTACAACCTGGTTTAGCTAAAGTTTCTACCCTAAGTAAAACAAAACCATTAGCGATTTCATTTACTGAAGGTGTAAAGCTTGGTGTTTCTGTATGAGCGTTTGTTAAGACTCCTGGAGTACCAGATGCACCTGTAATATTTGTCCAAAGAATAGATGTAGCATTACTTACATCTATCAAATCTGGCATAGTAAAGGTTTCACCACACATTGTAATTGTATTCGTCGTCGCTGAAAGTGTTGTATCTTGATTGATAAAAATCGTCATTTGATCCAAAACAGCAACTTGTGAACATGCTCCATTAGGCATCGCAGAAAGCGTTAGAGTTACAGAAGTCGTATCATTAGAGCCAAGGCTGTAGGTTGGATTAATTGTACTACTAGAATAATCAAATGTACCATTTCCTGAAGTAGACCATGTAATACTACTGTAATTACTAGCAGTTGCCGAACTCAAAATAACATCTGTACCTTCACAAATATCAAAAATATCTGAGCCTGCACTTACAATTGGACTTGCGTAAAGAGTTAAAACCATCGAATCTGTTGATGAACCACATCCGTTGGTTGAATTTGATATGAGATCAAACTGTATGTCTTTGAATCCTGTAGCAGAGTTAAAATCAGTTGGACCAGGGATGTATATTGGTTGTAATGGATCTGCTGTAGACTGAAGAGTTCCACTACCGTTGGAAGTTACCCAAGAATAGGTTGTAGAAGCATCTGCATCTACAACAGAACCAAGTAGTTGATAAGAAGATTGCCCTTCACAAAGCATAGCATCGTTACCAGCATTAACTACTGGAGCAGCGTTTATTTCTAGATTAAAACTATCTCTAATCGACACTGGACATACGCCATTTCCAACAGCAGTTAAAGTTACAACAGCTGTTCCTGTTGCTCCAGCATCTGAGGCTATTACAGGGGTTAATGTACTTTGACCAGAAACAATCTGAGCAGGACCTGTAACACTCCATGTATATGTAAATGCGTTTAAAACACTTGCTCCAACTACAGTATATGTTTCAGTAACACAAATAGAAGCGTCAACTCCTGCCTCAACAATTGGTTTTGGAATAATTTCCAATTGTATAGGGCTTGAATCACTTGAACAAGATCCTGAAGTTGAAGAAGCAGTTAGGATTAAGTCTACTGTACCTGTTTGACCAGGAGCCGGGGTATAAATTGTTGCTAAATCATCATTTGGTGTAAATGTTCCTAATCCGTTTGATGAAGTCCATGATACTGAACCATAATTAGAGGCGGATATTTCAGAATTTGAAAGGATCAACGGTTCGCCTTCACAAATAGTACGAGTCGATGGTACCACAACAATTGGACTTGGAACTATGGTAATCGTTTTTGTACTTGTAGCCGAAGTATTACAAGAATCATATCCATTAACGCTTAGTGTTAAAATGATATCTCCTGTGGCACCAGCAGTAGGTAAAATTACTGGATTTAAATCATTTTGGGTACCCGCTTGAATGGTTGCAGGCCCTGTTAGAGACCAGTTGATATTTGTTGAAACTGATGCGTTATAATTGGATGCAAACGCGTCATTAATTTGATAAGAAGCTGTTCCTTCACAAATAGATATTGGAGCTCCCGCATCTGCAGTTGGTTTACTTTCAATTAAAACTTCTAGAGAATAAGTAGCGTCTGGACAATTTGTATTTGAAAAACCTGTAATCGTTAAAGTAACACGTCCTAAACTTAAATCTAAAGCAGAAGGTGTATAGATTGTGTTTAAATTGGTTGGATCTGCAAAACCTGAAGTTGAGGCAGTAGAACTTGTTGACCATAAAATACTCGAGGAGTCTGGCGCTAATCCAACTAATGAGATTGTATCTCCTTCGCAAATAGAAGAAGGTGCTGTAAAACTAACCGTTTGTTCTGGGTTAAAGTTTAATGTAATTGTATCAGATACATCAAATGCACTTCCACATTCTGCATCTGCAAGCGCTGTAACTTTCAAAACAACTTGACCGGCAAGAAGTTGTGAAGCTGTTGGTGTAAAAGTGGGGTTTAAATCGTTTGGATTACTAAACCCTGCACTACTTCCGGTGCCATCCTCTGTCCATAAAACAGAGTCATAATTCGTAGCAGTAACTCCAGAAATTACAAATGGCTCTGAGCTACATACTTCCTGAATGGACTGCCCAACATCAATTGTTGGTTTCGGTTGAACAACCACTTTAAGAGTTTGAACATAAGGCGCACAAGTTTCTGAAGTTGTTGATGTTAATTGAATCTCAAAATCATTCTCATTTTCTGGAAATTGATTAAAAGTAGCAGTATCTGAGTTGGCACCCACAAAGGTTCCATGACTTCCATTAATTTCGGTCCATGCTACGGTATTTCCATCCGGATTTAACGCAGTCGCAGTATAAGGTTCTCCAGCACAAACTGCTGCAAGAGAACTTATTGTTGCATTAGGGGCTTTGTCTATGACAATTGTAATTTCTTCAAAATCTGAAGAAGAACAAGGCGCATCACTCGTTGCCGTTAAACGTAAGGTCACAAACCCGTTATCAATGTCGTCTTGATTGAATGTATAGGAAGGATTTAGAATCTCTGAGTTTGAAAACGTTCCTGTGCCACCAACTGGATTTACTCGAGTCCATTTTACTGTATTAGTTAAATCTTCAACCGAATTTCCTGATAAATTATAGGTCTTTTGAGAACTACAAACCTTATCATTAAGCGTTGTCATAGAAACTACTGGAGTTTTAATAACATTCATTGTAAATTGTTGTGTGGTTGGTTCATCACAAGGTGAAATTCCATCGACACTTATCTGAATCACAACTGTATCACTATCCGGAGCAGGTACATACGTTGGACTTGCTGTATTTCCATCTATTAAGGTTCCTGTTCCACTAATTATTGTCCAATTGATAGTGTTAGAATCATGGTTGGTAAAAGTGGCTGTCAAAAGCTTATTATCCCCCTCACAGAAAAACCCATCATCTGTAAAATCGATCGTCGCTAAAGGGTTAATATTTAATTTAAATGTTTCTTTGATTTGAGTACTACATGGGGCTGTTGGGTTTAATGTAAAAATTAAATTTACAAAACCAGCAGCAATATCGGCTGGTGTAGGCTCATAAGATGGGGTTAAGGTATTGTTTCCTAATAATGTACCTGAACCAGAAGCTGACCAGTTGTAAGTGTCAACAGAACTTACATTTTCTATAAAGACTGTTCCTGTTGGGATGGTATAGCTCGTTTGCGATTCACAAATTGTATCTTCGTTTGTTGTTAGAGTAACAACTGGATCTCTAGTAATCGTATGCGTAATTGTCTTCGAAATTGTTCCAACACAAGGTGCAATAGCGTCTGCAGTAACAACTAATTCAACCAAACCGTTTGCAATTTCATTAGGCCCAGGTGTATATTCCGTTGTAATGTTATTACTAGATGCTGTAAAATTTCCATCACCTCCATTATTAGACCAAACAAGGTTTGTAACATTGGTTTCTGTTGCATCTAAAATAGAGATACTAGCACCTTCACAAATATTTTGTGATACTCCTGGGAATAATTCAGGTTTTTCCTGAATAGGGATTCGTACAACTTCCACAACATCAGTAGCACAAGGTGCGTTAGGAGCAACCGTAAGTGTCAAATCTATGAAGCCGTTGGAAATATCTGTAGCACTTGGGGTTACTAGTGGACTCAAAGTCGTAGGGCTTGCAATAGTTGTACCTGTAGTTGATGTCCAAATAAATGAATCTGCATTATTAATCGTAGTACCTGCCAGCGCAACATTGGTTTCATCTTCACAAATTGGATTTTGTGGCGTTACCACTATAACCTCTGGTGAATCTACAAAAGTCACAACCATTGAAGTGACATTATCCGCCGTACATGGATCTAAGGCTTTCGCAGTTAAAGTTAAGGTTACCGATCCATTAGCTAAATCTCCAGGTCCTGGCGTATAAGTTGGGTTTATAATATTGTCAACATCAAATGTTCCATCTCCTGATCCGTTGGACCAAACTAAATTATTAGCGGTTGTTGTATCAAAAGTAGCCGTAGTAATTTGAAAAGGCAGAGCACATTCCGTTAAGTTTACACCTGCATCAGCAACCGGTAAAACCTGAAATAAAAGATCAAAACTTTCGGTTACCTCAACTGTACAGGAAGTAACAGCATCAACAGTAATTGTTAAGGTAACACTACCAGCCGCTAAATCAGCAGCAGACGGAGTATAAATTGGGTTCAAAGGATCACCAGAAGTTGTAAAAACTCCGGTACCCGTAGTTTCCCAAACAATAGAATTTGTATCATAAGCCGTAGCTGGAGCAATGGACACACCTCCTATGCCAAATGTATTTTGATCGATACATATTGAAGTTGTTGGTGGAACCGTAATAACCGGTAGTTTTTGTAACTCAAGTAGAATTGTATCCGTTACCACATCAAAGCATGGTGCTAAGCCGGTTGCGGTAACAGTTAGTGTTACTGATCCTGCTAAAAAGTCTGCCGCGGACGGCGTATATTCTGCTGTATCAATTGAGTTTTGATTACTCCATGTCCCGCTTCCATTAGAGTCCCAAAACACACTTGAAGCATTAGCAACTGATGCTGAAGTTGTTGTATAAAATGTGCCTTCACAGATGGTTTGTGGTGAAACTCCCGCATCTACAGCTACATCCTCTACAAAATTTAGCGTAACTGTAGCAGTGCTACTAGAATTACAATTGCTTGGATCACGCGCTGCTTCTAGTGTTAATACAACAGAACCTGTAGCTATATCTCCTGCTGTAGGTGTGTAAAATATGGCATCTGTAGTATTTGCGGGCGTATTGGTTGGTGTAAAACCTGAAGTGCCTGTACTTGAACTTGTCCAAGTAAGCGTATCAAAATCCATGGCAGTTACACCAGTAATTTCTACAGGTACACCTGCATTGGTGCAGACATCAATGGTTGGGTTAAGTACATTGATACTTGGAACTCTGTTGATGGTTAAAGTCATTTGATCAACAGCATCGTTAAAGCAAGGAGCGTCTGTATTACTAGCTGTTAAACTAAGAACTACAGAACCATTATTTTCATCACTTATCCCTGGATTATATTTAGGTGTTAGTGTATTTCCTCCCGTAAAAGTACCATCTCCTGAAGTTGTCCATATGAGACCAGTAGCGCCGCCACTTCCACTAAAAAATGACGCGTTTGCAGTGGTAATTTGAAAATCTTCTCCTTCGCAAATATTCGCATCATCACCTGCATCAGCGGTTGGGTTAGGCACAATAACTAATTCAACTGTAGAAAATACTGGAGAACTACATGGAGTTAATGGTTGTGCTTCAAGCGTAAAAACAATGGTTCCTGCTGTTTCACTGGGCGATGACGTATAGGTTGGATTTAAGGTATCATCATCAACAAAGGTCCCAGAACCTCCACTTCGCGTCCAAGTTACAGAAGAGTTGTTGGTAGCTGACCCCGTAAATACATAAGATTGCCCTTGGCAGATTTCTACAGCCGTACCTGCATTTGCAGTAGGGTTTGGTTGTATGGTAATGGTAACAGAATCTGACACATCTGTACATGTGTTTTGCGAAGCCTTTAATGTAAACGTTACCGAACCTCTTGCGATATCTGCAGGACTAAAAGTATAAATTGGATTTAAATTATCAATTGTATTATCAAATGAACCAGAACCATTAGCTGTAGTCCAAACAGTACTTCCAGCATTTTGTTGAAATCCCGCTAACTGATAGGTTCCTTGCGTTTCACAAATCGTTTGATCACCACCAGCGTCTACTGTGGGTATGGTATTTATCGTATAAATTACTGAGTCTGTCGCTGGTACAGCGCAAGGACTTACAGGATCTACTGTAATGGTAAAGGTAACATTAGTTCCTAAATCACTCGCAGCTGGAGTATAGATAGGATTCGGTACATTTGCATTATTAAATGATCCATTCCCATTTGTCGTCCATGTAATTAACCCAGGATTAGACAATACCGTTGGAGAAAGATTAATTGGGGTAGTTTCATTCGCACATACGGTAATATCAGCACCTAAATTTACAACAGGATCTCTTTCAATCGTTAATATTAAATCGCTAGTAGCTGTTAAGCATGGGGTATTACCATCCGCAGATAAGGTAAGTGTTACAGATCCTGTAGCAATATCATTTGGGCCAGGCACATAGGTAGGAGTTAATGAATTTGGATTTGAAAAAGTTCCATCACCGCCGTTGTTATCCCAACTTATGCTACTATTATTAATATTATCTGCTGTACCACTTAAAAATAAATTTTCTCCCTCGCATATGCTTGCAGTTGCAGGGCCAGCATCAACTTCTGCTGGAGGAATGATTGTTACTAAAACGGTATCTGTTCTAGGTGAACAATTGGCCCCAGAATTAGTTACTAATGTAAAGGGTATCCCTCCTGGATAAAGTGTATTCGCATTGGCAATATCGGCAGCACTCGGGGTGTATACTGGTGTTGCAGTATTAGCTGGTGATAAAGTTCCACTTATTCCCGAAGGAGCAGACCAACTATATGAAGTCGCAAATTCAGAGCCCGTACCATCTAAGGTAGTGGAACTATCACCACATACTTGTAGAGCTGTACCTGCATCTGCAACTGATTGTCTATCAATAGTTATATTTACGTCTTGAGGAGGTAAAGCAACATTACAGGTATTGGTTACTGTTAATCTTACTATTGCACTTCCAGCAGCTATTCCAGTTGCTGAAGGCGTAAATTCTACTTCTATTCCAGAGGGTAGTACAGCTAAAGTACCTGCACCAGCTGGCACTACTTCCCAAATTGCTGTATTGTAATTTCCTGTAATGTTGGCTTGGATAAGCTCGTCCAAATCCGATTCACAGATAGATCGACTCGTGCCCCCTGTAAATGAAATTCCAGGCTCAGGTTCTACAGTGATGGTTACACTATTACTTGTTGTACAGCCATTTGCTGTGGTTTCTGTAAGGGTAAATGTCGTAGTTACGGTAGGACTAACCGTTGGATTTGAGTCTGTAGAGCTTACTCCTGGCGGCGTCCAAGTGTAGCTTGGTACTGCTGTCCAACTATAGGTAGATCCTGGCACTGAAGGTGCACCAATAGCAATATTAGCGCCAGCACAAATACTAGCGTCACTAATTACCGTAGCGGCAGGTAAAGGATCTACGGTAACCTGAAAGGTGTCTTCCGAGAAACATCCAGTTGTATCATCTGTTATTCTATATGTATATGTTTCTGGACCACCTGCAGCACTAAATGTTCTGGTAGGTTGTGCTAAAGTACTGGTCCATCCAGAAGTTGATGTCCATAAATACGAATAACCAGGTACAGGAGGATCTCCAAAAGTACGGCTTTCGTTTAAACAAATGGTTTGGTTAGGAATATCACTAATAGCAGGTGCTGTAGCTACAGTAACTGAAGCTTCTGGAGAGTAAATTGTAGGACACACACCGCTAGAAAGACGTACTCTAAAATCTGTAGATTCTGTTAATGTAGTTGAAGTATAAGTAGCTGCTGTCGTTGGATTTGGCACTGGAGTCCAACTTCCTAAAGTTGTATTATTATACTCCCACCCTAATATAGTACCACTAAAACTAGAAAAGTTTAAGGTTACAGTAGAATTTTCACAAATCGTAGAGGATCCTGAGACTACTAATACACCCTCTGTTGTAATGGGTTGTACAGTAACCGTAGTAGATGCAGAAGGCGTTGGTGTACAAGAACCACTAACAACCATCGCTCTAAAACGTGTTGTTTCCGTTAAAAAATCTGATGTATACACTGTTAGGCCAATAGTTCCTGGAATATCAACCCAATTTGCACCCCCGTCTGTTGAAGACTGCCATCTATCTACAGTTCCGTTATTTCCTGTAAGGGTAAGCATATCGCTTGGCGTATTGAAACAAATAGCTGAACCCCCTGAAACATTACCTGCTACTATGGCTGGAGAGACTGATATATCAATAGGGGTAGAAAAAGCCTCATTACAAGATGGATTGCTTTGAACAACAGCTCTGTATGCTGTATCTAAATTAGGACTTACAGATAGCGAGTTGGTAGAATTTGGGATGGATGTTATATTGGCAAAACCATCTGTTGAAGACTCCCATTTAATAATTTTCCCTACATGACCACTTAATGTAAGATTTGTAGACTCTCCTTCACATATACTAGAGTTTGCTGCAGTTAAACTTCCTCCGTCGCTAGCAGGAAAAACTGTAATAGTAAAATCAGTAGGATTTCCTTCACAACCTCTGTATTCTGGCGTTACAGTAATAGTAGAAGTAATAGCTGTTGTACCTGAGTTAGTAGCCGTAAAAACAGGAATTGGAGAACCAACACCTGATGGAGCTAGCCCAATAGCTGTATTGCTATTAGTCCAGGTATAAGTAACATCTGTACCTCCATTGGGTGAAAGAGAATTAAAAGCTATTTGTGTAGTTGTTTCTCCTGCACAGAATTCTAAATTCCCTATAGCCTCAATAACAGGCAAAGGATTAACTGTAATATCAAAAGTAACTGGCGCACCTTCACAACCATTGATAATTGGAAAGACTTGAATTGTTCCAGAAATTGGTTCATTTGTAGCATTTGCCGCCACAAAAGACGGAAATTCATAGGGAGCACTATTGATTGTTCCAGAGCCTGCTAAACCTATACTTGTATTATTATTATCCCATCTATATGAAACAGTTCCTACTGAAGGGGAAGAAGGAATAGCACTAAGCGGAATTTCAGTAAAAGATTCTCCAATACAAAGTTCATAGTTTGCATCAAAGACGGTTGTTATTTCTGCGGCTATAAAAGTAAAGGGAATTGTTGTTCCGCTATTATCGACATCAACATCATATTGCCTACTTGTTAAAGGAGTCCCATTAACATCACAAGGTATTGTAATTTCAATTTCTGTAGGGCTGATATAATTGACGTTAGCAGGATCTAAATCAAAACCATCAAATTGAACAGTTGAACTATTTGTAAATCCAGTACCCGTAATAGTAACAATAGTTCCAGCATGACCACTTGTAGGATTTAATGTAGCTGGTGGCTGTGAGGAGATTGTGGGAACAACTAGTAGACTAGAGTTTAAATTATTGTTTTTAATATTGGTTTTATCGTCTTTTATACTGGTTGAAAAACCACTAAAAAAAAACATTAAAAAAGATGATAGAAGTAAAATTCTAAATAAATTTCTCTTATTCATATAGGGGGGGGTAATTATTAGTCAATTGAATTTATTAACAAATATATGCAAATTGTTAATAACATTATTAAGATTCATAAAAAAAAACAATGTGTATTTATTAACTAATTATTTTTCAAAAACTTACAAAATAAAGTCCGTTTTTAAAATCACATTTTCAAAAATGACTACAAGAGCAAGCAACAAACATCTCAAATTGGTCGTATTTAAATAAAATAGGTTTTAAGACTAAAAGTTATTAGTTTTGTTTGAAATAAAATGAATGATGAATCTTTCTATTTTTTGGAAACTTATAATCCTTTGTAGCCTTACCAGTTGTGCTGAATCTGTCTCAGAAGATGCGGGATGTTTTATCGAATTTCAATCTGACACATACAAAAATAAACCTTTTTATCTTGCAAGCCACTTTGGCAAATACCAAACATTATTAGACTCTGTAACAGCAGATTCAAAAGGGAAACTTATTTTTAAAAACAAAAAAAAATATGTGAGCGGTATTTATATGCTGTTAAATGATTCTAAGGAAATTGAATTTGAGTTTTTAATGGATGCTGCACAACAATTCAAAATAGAGCCGAATTCCAAAAACCCATCCAAAACAAAAATTTACAACTCGCAAGAAAATATAGATTTTAAAGACTTTACGGTTTTTTTAAAAACAAAACGATCAGAAATTGAATTGTTACAAAAATCGATTAAAACTACGAGCAGCCCAAAAGAAAAACTTGACTTTGCAGATAAAATAAAATCCGTAGAAAATGAAATCGAAAAGTATAAACAAAATTATAGGTTGTTGCATACAAACACTTTGGCGCTTTTATTTAAGTTAACACAACCCTTAGAGGATTTTTCTTCACTAAAAAACCAAAAATTAGCAACAAAAAAAGATTCTTTACTTTTTTTAAAAAACAATTATTTTAGAGGTATAGATTTTAATGACAGTCGTCTATTAAGAAACCCCTTTTTTGAACAAAAACTATCCACCTATTTTAATGTATTTGTTCCTAAAACTGTAGATTCAATTACAGAAGAAATCACTAGAATATTAGACGAAGCCAACACCCTTAATAGTGATACATTTAAATACATGAGTCTTTATTTTATAGACTTATACATCAACCCTAAACAAATGGGGCACGATCGTATATTTTTAAATTTGTATGAAACCTATTTTAAAAACCAAACATACGAATGGCTGCCATTAACACAAAAAGAGCTTTTTAAATTAAAGGCACGCTTACTTGAAAATAATCAAATAGGCTCTAAAGCAAAAGAATTGTTTATGAATTCTATTGATAACACCCCCCTTTATTTATACGATTTGAATGCTGATTATATTGTTCTTGTTTTTTGGGATCCTACCTGCGGTCATTGTCAAACAGAAATTCCAAAAATAAACCGTTTGCATAAAAATGATTGGAAAAATATTAACCACTCCATTTATGCTGTAAACATCAATACGGAAGTGAAATTAGAATGGGAAAAATTTATTTCAAAGCATGATTTAAACACATGGAATCATGTATCGCCTGCCAAAGTAGTACGTGGAAATTATTCGCAAAAAGATGTAGACTACCAAACGCATTACAACATTGAGCAAACCCCAGTATTTTATTTATTAGACAAGGATAAAATTATTATTGGCAAAGACATAGATCCACAAGAGTATTCAAAACTCATGAAATCGTAAAATTTAGTTTGGTTCTAGTAGCATTCCATTAATATTTGCTCTGTGGTTCTTAAAAAAGTCTTACTAAAGGTGGGTATCTTAAAGTATTTTTCTTACAGGGTAGAGATATACTTTTATCTCTACCCTATATTTACAATTTCTATGCTTAAAACTCCTAATTAATATAAGGTAATAAGCACTTCCTAATTGATAACTAACCCCTGCATCGCTCATAGCGTATATTGCTAATTCTCCCGCGGTATAGCTTAGTTTGTTATTTTGATTCTCTAAAGTAGTACCAGCTGAATCTATGATTTATTTAAAAATAGTTTGGCTAAAACCTGAGAATCTAACAAATAAAAAAAATATAGTAGGTTACACACAACTTATTAATTAAAAAACCCTTACTACAATATGCTACATCATTTACTTATGTAATAGTTGCAGGCATAACCGAGAATAAAAAACAAAACAGTATTGAATCGGTTCTCAATGAAAAACAAAACAATATTTAACTGTTGATATCCTTTTGAACAGCCTGCTTTTTTTGTAATGCTATTGCAAGATAATTTTTTTAATATTTACCACCTCGTTTTCAGCATTGATAATTTTAACAAAATACATACCTTGCCCTGTCCAAGTATTTAAAGGAATAACATATTGTTGGGTATCCATTGGCTTGTTAAATACCTCTTGACCAAGTGTATTGGTAATTTTAATACGCCAACCCTCTACGTTATCAAGGTTACCACAATCAATTGTAATTTGTTCATTGGCAGGGTTAGGATAAATATTTACTGTACTTGTATAAGTAACAGGGCTCGTACTTAAAACCCCTGTATTAATGACTAATGTGGAACATTCATTTGAAGAAGTAGAAGTATATAAGTTAGCTATTTCTTGTTCTGTTAAAGCTCGGTTCCAATAACCTAAATCATCCATTTTACCACTAAATAAGTACCAATGACCATTTGCCATATGAAGTTCTCCAAAAGTTAGGTCTGTAGAACTTGTATTTATATCTATACTTAATTGCTCTTGGTTAGTTAATTGATTATTTATATACTGCTTTAATGTTGAGCCATCATATGTAATTACGGTATGATACCATACATCATAAGCGACTGCACCTCCTTCAACAACATTGCTGTTTGTTAAATTAGTACTGATTTCTCCAGAATAATTAATTTGATGCCTAAAAACAGCAGCTCCATTACCATCCCATCTTCCCATTATAGTGTGGGGTCTATTGTTAAAAGGGCTTGGTTTTGTTTCAAGATTAATCCAAGCAGACATTGTAAAACTATTTTCATTTGAAATTGTAGGATTATTAACTGTAATTCTGTTTTGAGCCCTGCCCCAACCTCCAGATGCATTTACATTAAAATAGTAAGCACTATTTTCATTCCCATCTCTATCAATAGTTAAAGTGGCACCATTAACCGTTCCATTATTTCCATTTCCGCTTTCATCATTGGCATTCCCATTAAATGGCCAATAACCAACTAAACCATTTGTTGGCACATAAGAAGGTACTTGTGCGTTTAAATTTGCTATGCATGCCATAACAAATAAAGTATATAGTATTTTTTTCATGATATATATTTTTTTCAAAATTAGTTTAAGAATCAAAAAAATCTTATAAATTTACAAGACATCATATTTTCGTATATTTTTTTCAACATCTATTTTACTAGTTTTGTTTTATAAAAATATTTAAATCTCCCAACATGATTTTTAATTTTAAACACTTAAAAAAAAATGTTTTATTTATTTATATAGCCCTAGTAAGTCCTATACTTCTAGGTCAAGTAAAGTTTAAAAACACTTCTAATTATTTGCTTTTTGAGAATGCAAGTACAGGAGAACCTATATTGGTGTATAATGATTCTATGGCGGTTAGCGGTCCAGAGTTTAGCCATCATTTTAAAATAAATTTTCCAAAAGAACTTAATTTAAATGATTTTAAAAACAATCAATACCAAATAAATGGCATCAATTACTTTGTGGATAACGGTTGTGGTAGAGTTTTAGAATTTAAAAAAAATACTTTTAAAAGGATAGATAATAGTTTTAAACACAACAATCAATATGGTGGTATTCCTTTTCAATATAAACAAACAATGTATTTATGGGGTGGTTATGGCTTGTTTACCCATAAAAATATTTTAACTTATTATGATTTTTTAGCTGGTGAATGGTTAGAACAAAATCAAGTTAACATAGAAAAAGTTGAACCAAGGAGTCGTATTTTTTCTTTAATTAAAGACAATAATCTCTATTTTTTTGGAGGGGGTATGAAATCAGATCATAAAAATGAATTCGCATACAATGGTAAATTTAATGCTGTTTGGAGATTAGACTTTAAGGACTTTACATTATATAAACTTCGAGAATTTGACAATAATCATGAATTTTTGAAAAATGATATAGATTACTATCCTCGCTTTCAGATAGACAATAAAATTATTCATATCTCAAACCTAATACGAGAAATTGATATTTTTAAGAATACTGTAAAAACATATACCATTAAAAATTTTAAAAATATTAAAAGCGTTGTATACCACAAAGCCTCCAAAAATATTTCTTTTACCTATAGTATTGATAGGCAAATTAATGGTGCCTTAAGCCAACCCTATGAGGAATTTAGAGGAAGTTTAATAAAAGAAACCCCTTTTTATAAAGATACTTTTTTAACAACTCTTTTAAAATACACGCTTTATGGTTTGGGTATACTAATTGCTATTTTTGGATTTAGACACCTCTATTTACGAAAAAAGAAACGTAACTTTAACATATACTATTCTAAAAACACCCACTCTTTTTATTTTAAAAAAACACCAATTATTTTAAATAATTTATCTACGCAAGTACTAGTTTATTTTATGAACAAACAATCAGAATATTTTTTACTCAATGAGTTGAATTCCATTTTGTCTATAGATATAAATACCGATAATTATATTACTATTAACAAACGAAGAGAACGCGTTTTAAAAGAATTAACCTTAGAATTGTCTTCTATTTTAAAAACCCCACAAGAAAGTATTTTTTCTTTAAGAAAAAATAAGTTTGACAAAAGACTAAAGGAAATTAAACTAAACATTACGATAGCTGTTAAAAAATAAATCATTAAAAATTATATATTCCTCATATAAGTTATTTATCTTTTTAAAAATAAAAAACAACTTTATAAACTTTTTTATATAATTACACAAAAAACTACTATTTAAAGTAAGACAACCCTATAAAAAATCTAAACCTGTATTTTTTTTAGTTTAAGTTCTTGGTGCTAAAATATTTTTGTTTCACAAGGTGATGCCATTTATAGAAACCCCATAAAAATCTTATTCTGTATAACCTTTTTGTGCACCATTACACAAAACCTACTACAATAAAAAAGCTATAGACTTTGTAAGGTCTATAGCTATTACCAAAATTGCTACTAGCTTAAATTGCTTAACCAATAATAGACTTGTACATTTAATAAAAATCGATGTATTCTACGGTATAAACGTAATTAGAAAAACCATCAACATACTCTTTAACTTTATATTTTTTTAGTGTAGTTGCTCTATATGAGTTATCTGATTCTATAATTTCATATTCTCTAAAACCATTATCTAAGCTTTCAGGAACGCTAGAGTGACTTTCAACATCAAAATCATAAACTTGTACGATTGACTTCCATTCTGATGTATTGTATTGAGCACCTCCCGAATTTGACCCCACTTCTGAATAATTGTTACTACTATTAAAAGGATCGTTAATTGCAATTACTGTGAATTCTGAATAAGATGTAGCTATTTTAACTTCCAAATAATTGTTGTTAGTATTTTTTCTAAACATAAGGTTTCCAACTGTAATTTCAGATGTTAAATCAGAATCAGGGTTCTGATACTAACCTCCATAGGGTTTATTAGAAAGGTCGTTGTAACTTACAGCTGAAACTTTTTGCCATTCGTTGCCATTATAAAAATAAAATCCAGGATCTTGGTCTTTTTGATAAATCATTAACCCTGTTGCAGGATTTCCAATAGCGTCTCTCTGTGTTTCTGTTAATCTTGGAATAAGAATACCGCCTGTGGTAGACACAACATCTAATGCTGCAGAAGCGTCTGGAGAATCTGTATTAATACCTATTTGAGAATAAGTAAATGCTGTAAAAAACAGTAACGTAATTAGAGTTATTTTTTTCATTTTTTTGTTTTAAATTATTAATATCATTTATGTAAAACAAATTTATTTAACTCCTATAAAAAAACGTACCTCAACATCAAAAAATTACTATCAAAAAATAAAATGAGTAGTTTGCACGTTATTTTTTTAAAATTGACATGTATAATTATATTTTTGTGTAACAAATAAAAATTTACCATAAAATGAAGTTTAAAATACTCTACATTTTCCTTTTAGCGCCGTTTATTATTGCAGCACAAAATTTAACAGTTGCCAACGGAGGAAGCATTACAATAGCCAAAAACAGCCATATTTTAGTTAATGGCAATTACACCAACACAGCAGGTACCATTACTTTACAATCCGATTCAGATGAATTTTCATCATTATTGGTTAGTGGCACTGCATCGGGAAATATCACCTACAACCGCTATGTAAATTCGGCAGGTACTGGAGAGTGGGATTTAATTGGTGCACCCGTCTCTGGTATGGCATTTAGTACTTTAATTCAAGATTCTAATATTGCAACAAATGCCAATTTTTACGCAGTAGGCTCTTATAACAATACTACCGACACTTGGACAAACGCCACCAATGCAACCACAGGTAATTTAACATTAGGGAAAGGATACCAGATGGCTACTACAAGTGGTGGCACACTCTCTTTTACAGGTGCTATTGCCAGCGGAGACCAAACTGTAACTATAGCCAACAATGATGCAGAAAATTCAGGAGCAGGAAGGCGGTGGAATTTAATTGCCAATCCATTTCCATCGTATCTTAATGGAAACTCTAATGCAGATCCAACCGATAATTTTTTAACAGTTAATACAGCAGCTATTGATGACGCCTTTGAAGCTATTTATGGATGGAAAGGTGATGGTAGTGGATATACAATTTATAACAACACAAGCACAGCCACTTACATTGCACCTGGTCAAGGTTTTTTTGTAGCGGCTGCTGGCAGTGGAGAGAATCAAACCATTAGTTTTACCAAAGCTATGCAAACGGTTACAGGAGCCGATGATTTTGTAAGCGATACTCAAGTTTTTCAAGTAAGAGGAAAAAAATCTTCTGATAATTACGAATTAGTTTTAGACCTATATACTGATGCTGTTAAAGTAGATGACACTAAATTTTACTTTAAAGATGGATTAACTTTAGGTTTAGATCCAGGGTATGATGCTGGTGCCTTTGATCAATCTTCAGGTTTCAGTTCTAGACTTTTAGAACAAGACAATGGAGTAAGTATGGACATTAATGCAATGTCTACAGAAGCTATGAATAATGCTACAATACCACTTGTTATATACCAAGAAGCAGGTGTTGCTCTTAAAATACAAGTAGCAAATAGCACAATACCCGAAAATATTAACGTGTATTTAGAAGACACTACAAAAAATACCTTTACACCTCTTAATAACAAAGATTTTAAACTCTTAGCGCAAACTAAATTGAATGGTGCGGGTAGGTTTTACCTTCACTATACTACAAAAACTCTTACCACAGAAAGCGTGAGCAGTGCCTCTTTTTTAACTGCTTATAAAGGTACAAACAGTAACTATATAACTATAGAGGGTTTGCAGAAGTTTTTACAGCCAGCAAATCTTCACCTTTACAATGTATTGGGCATAAAAGTACTTTCTAAAAAAATCCAAAAACCTACACAAAAAGAGATGCTTTCTACAGTAGGTTTAGATACAGGAGTCTACATCCTAAAAGTGCAGGCAAAAAATATTGTTTTTACAAAAAAATTAGTCATAAAATAAGTATTTAAGATGAAAAAAACAGCAAACACACCTAACGGTACCGATGATATTAGTAGAAAAGACGCTATCAAGAAAATGGGAAAATATGCTACACTAACAGCCATGGGTACTTTTATGATTCTAAGCCC
Source organism: Polaribacter sp. YIW18 (assembly GCF_057219325.1). Taxonomy (NCBI): domain Bacteria; kingdom Pseudomonadati; phylum Bacteroidota; class Flavobacteriia; order Flavobacteriales; family Flavobacteriaceae; genus Polaribacter; species Polaribacter sp. YIW18. The sequence goes on from NZ_JBXVVE010000011.1 coordinate 56,547, forward strand.
AAAAAAAGCACAAGCGGCATCTGCCCCTTCAGACCCTGGTGCTTGGGGATAAAACAAAACTAAAAGATCAAAAAACCAAAAAAAAATATTAAAAACAAAAAATAAAATGAAACATATTTTTACACTTTTAGCAATTACAATCGGGATGACTGTGAATGCACAAATGGATGACAATAGCTCTGGTGCTTCTGCAACAGGAAGTGGTTCTGTAGCAATGGGGTATTTTACAACAGCAATAGGTACTAGTTCTACAGCAATGGGAGAAGAAACAACAGCAAGTGGTGTATCTTCTTCAGCAATGGGGTTCAATACAAGAGCAAGTGATTATGGTTCTTTAGTGATTGGAAGCTATAATTTAAGTGGTTCTACAGTAACTGTCAGTAGCACTTCATTCGACACAGCCAACACCGCATTTGTAATTGGGAATGGTACAGATACTAGTAGTAGATCCGATGCTTTTAAAGTATTATTTAATGGAGACACATATCTATCTGGTAATCTTTTTTTAGGCAATGAGCAAATTACTGCTACGCCTTCAGAAATTAATTTACTAAGTGGTGTTACAAGTCTTTCAACTGGAATATTATCACCTATTACTGAAAACAGTAATACAGGTGTTAGACTGTCTAACGCTGATGCTGATAATTTTGGAAATATTGGTTCTAGTGCAGTTGATTTAAGCTATTCAAGTAGTTCAAGTGATAAATTTGGTGCAACAGGAACTAGCTCTGTAGCAATGGGGTTTGAGACAACTGCAAGTGGTTACGCATCTTCAGCAATGGGATTTTGGTCAACAGCAAGTGGTGCTATCTCAACAGCAATAGGATTTGGAACAATAGCAAGTGATCAGGGATCTTTAGTTATTGGAAATTACAACTTAAGTGGTTCAACAGTTACAGGTAGTGCTGAACAGCTTAACCTTGCAAACACCGCCTTTGTAATCGGGAATGGAAATCCTGATGTTAGATCCGATGCTTTTAAAGTATTGTTTAATGGAGACACGTATGTGGAGGGTAATCTATTTTTAGGGAATGAGCAAATTACTGCTACGCCTTCAGAAATTAATTTACTAAGTGGTCTTACAAGTCTTTCAACTGGTATTTTATCACCCATTACTGAAAACAGTAATACAGGTCTTAGATTGTCTACCTATAATGCTGATAATTATGGAGATATTGGCTCTAATGCAGTTGATTTAAGCTATTCAAGTAGTTCAAGTGATACACGTGGTGCAACAGGAACTAGCTCTGTAGCCATGGGATATGATGCAGAGGCTAGTGGTCTTATCTCAACAGCGATAGGATTTAGAACAACAGCAAGTAGTAGTTATTCTACAGCAATGGGCTATTTATCAACAGCAAGTGGTAGTTATTCTACAGCAATGGGACAACAAACAACAGCAAGTAGTATTTCTTCTACAGCATGGGGAGGTTTAACAACAGCAAGTGGTAGTTATTCAACTGCAATGGGACGATCAACAACAGCAAGTGGTGCTTTTTCAACAGCAATGGGATTTGCAACAACAGCAAGTGATTATGGTTCTTTAGTGATTGGTAAATACAATTCAAGTGGTGCAACAGTTACTAATAGTGCTACTTCATTTAATACTGCCAACACTGCCTTTGTAATCGGGAATGGTGAAGATGCTGGTAATAAATCTGATGCTTTTAAAGTATTGTTTAATGGAGACACGTATGTGGAGGGTAATCTATTTTTAGGGAATGAGCAAATTACTGCTACGCCTTCAGAAATTAATTTACTAAGTGGTCTTACAAGTCTTTCAAATGGTGGAGTGTTATCACCCATTACTGAAAACAGTAATACAGGTCTTAGATTGTCTACCTATAATGCTGATAATTATGGAGATATTGGCTCTAATGCAGTTGATTTAAGCTATTCAAGTAGTTCAAGTGATACACGTGGTGCAACAGGAACTAGCTCTGTAGCCATGGGATATGATGCAGAGGCTAGTGGTCTTATCTCAACAGCGATAGGATTTAGAACAACAGCAAGTAGTAGTTATTCTACAGCAATGGGCTATTTATCAACAGCAAGTGGTAGTTATTCTACAGCAATGGGACAACAAACAACAGCAAGTAGTATTTCTTCTACAGCATGGGGAGGTTTAACAACAGCAAGTGGTAGTTATTCAACTGCAATGGGACGATCAACAACAGCAAGTGGTGCTTTTTCAACAGCAATGGGATTTGCAACAACAGCAAGTGATTATGGTTCTTTAGTGATTGGTAAATACAATTCAAGTGGTGCAACAGTTACTAATAGTGCTACTTCATTTAATACTGCCAACACTGCCTTTGTAATCGGGAATGGTGAAGATGCTGGTAATAAATCTGATGCTTTTAAAGTATTGTTTAATGGAGATGCTACAGTGGGTAATGATTTAACTGTAAGTGGCGATATCGTTGTAAATTCTGATATGCGTTTAAAAGCAAATATTGCATCATTAGGTGCTACATTGGCTAAGCTATTGCAAATAGATGGAAAAACTTACACAATGAAAAGAGATGCTACTAAAAAACAAAAGATTGGGGTATTAGCTCAAGACATCGAAAAAGTATTTCCTGAATTAGTTGTAGAAAATAAAGGGATTAAATCGGTTAACTACCAAGGCTTAGTACCTGTGCTTATAAATGCACTAAAAGAACAAGATGCTAAATTGAAAGCACAAGAAAAAAGGTTAGCACGTTTAGAAAAGCTTTTTGCTAAAATGGCTAAATAATCTTATGCGCCTTCAGACCCAGGTGCTTGAGGATAAAACAATTTAAAAAAAAAACACACTATTAAAAAACACACCAATGAAACAAATTTTCACATTTTTAATAGCAGTAGTATTAACTGCAACAACGTATGCTCAAGTGGGTGTAGGTACAACAACTCCAGATGCTTCGTCTGCATTAGATATTACCTCTACCACAAAAGGGTTATTAATACCAAGAATGACAGAGACCCAGCGTGATGCGATTAGCTCTCCAGCAACTGGATTAATGATATACCAAACAGATGGTACAGTAGGTTTTTACTATTACAATGGTAGTAGTTGGGTTGAAGTAGCTGCTACTTCCAAAACTTACTCTGTAAACACTTTTTATGCAGAATTAGGAGGTTACGTTATAGAGGTAAATAGTGATGGTACACACGGTTTGGTGGTTGCGATGCAAGACCAAGGAACTTTATCAAACTGGTATGAAGCTAATGACTTATTGAGCAATGCTTCTAATCACGATACTAACGGCGCTAAATTTAAAGATTGGCGGTTACCTACCAAAAGAGAATTAAATCTTATGTCTATTGTTTATCGTAATGGAAATGGAGCTTCTTTAAACAGAACTGACTACTGGAGTTCTACGGAGAACAGTAACACTAACGCGTGGGTGCAGTATACGGGTGGAGGTGGTGCGTACCACTACGATAAAACCGCAACATTCGCTGTGCGTGCTGTTCGGGCTTTTTAGTTATTTAATCATTTATCAATTTAATTAGTGCCGCGTAAGCGGACGTTTTTATTTTTTAAAATGAAAGAGGCAAATAATTATTTACTGGCATTATTTTTAAGTATTATTTGTATTGTGAAAATATTTTTTTGAATTATAAAACTTACTAAATATTTTATTGTTTTAAATAAAGATTATCTAAACAAATATAACTTATATAACAGCTTATTAATTTCATAAGTTTTTATATTACCATAAGAATTATAGATTAATTTAAATTTAAATATTGTGTCTCAACAGTTTTTTAGATAGGTTATATTTTTAAAAACTTTTTTGTAACAAGCTTCTTATCTTTTGTGATTTTTAAAATATAAGTTCCATTTTTTAGATTACTAATTTCAATCTTATTTTTAGTCAAGTAATTAAAAACTTTTTTAATAAGTTTCCCTTCAATATTAAAAATAGATACCGTATAACCCTGATCTTTTATGCCTTTAATTTGTATGAAGCTATTTGAAGGGTTTGGATAGATCATCACATCTCTAGATTTAAATTCTTCCTCTAAAACAGATAAAGTTACTATTCTTAATTCTTGCGAAACAGGATCTGCTGCTTTATAATTAGCGTTACCTTCTTGACTTGCAGTAATAATTACAGTACCAGTAGCAATAACTGTAAGCTCATTACCCAGTATTGTTGCAATAGATTCGTTAGAACTTGTATAAGAAATAGATAAACCAGATGTTGCCTCTGCTGTTAAAACGATTGTTTTACTATTAATATTCTCTTCAGCTAATGAATCAAATGTAATTATTTGAGAAGCCTTAGTAATCTCAAAAGTACTAGCAGTAAAGTCAATGGTATAGTTTGTATTCTCTAGTGAGCTAGAAATGGCATAAGTACCTACATCCTCTCCAGGATCTCTAGAAAGCTGTCCAGTTAAGGCATCAGAACCGATTAAACTTTCAGATAAGGTATAGGTAAGTTCAGGATCAGCTTCACCATAGACTTTAGTGATTGGATTTGCATTTATTGCAATCGGTTTAGGAGTAATCTCAAAAGTACTGGCAGTAAAGTCAATAGTATAGTTTGCATTTTCTAGTGAACTAGAGATGGTATAAGTTCCTACATCCTCTCCAGGCTCTCTAGAGAGCTGTCCAGTTAAGGCATCAGAACCAATTAAACTTTCAGATAAGGTATAGGTAAGTTCAGGATCAGCTTCACCATAGACTTTAGTGATTGGATTTGCATTTATTGCAATCGGTTTAGGAGTAATCTCAAAAGTACTAGCAGTAAAGTCAATAGTATAGTTTGCATTCTCTAGTGAACTAGAGATGGTATAAGTACCTACATCCTCTCCAGGTTCTCTAGAAAGCTGTCCAGTTAAGGCATCAGAACCAATTAAACTTTCAGATAAGATATAGGTAAGTTCAGGATCAGCTTCACCATAGACTTTAGTGATTGGATTTGCATTTATTGCAATCGGTCTAGGAGTAATCTCAAAAGTACTAGCAGTAAAGTCAATAGTATAGTTTGCATTTTCCAGTGAACTAGAGATGGCATAAGTTCCTACATCCTCTCCAGGCTCTCTAGAGAGCTGTCCAGTTAAGGCATCAGAACCAATTAAACTTTCAGATAAGGTATAGGTAAGTTCAGGATCAGTTTCACCATAAACTTTAGTATTTATAAACAGTGATACTGTAATCGGTTTAGGTGTAATTTTAAATTCTGAAGAACTTAAGGCTATATTATAATTACTATTATTAGATGAACTTGTTAATGTATAGGTACCAATATCTTCACCAGCCTCTCTAGAGATATTAATTGTTAAGTTGTCTGTTGCTAGCGGAAAATCTGATAACTCATAATTTAGTATTGGTTCTTCATCTCCATATATTTTATTATCTGGGTATACTGTTGCCGTAATTAGTTTTGGAGTAATCGTAAATTCTGAGGAAGCTAATAAGATATTATAATTTGAATTTTCTAAATTACTTGTTACTAAATATGTACCTACATCTTCACCAAACGCTCTAGTTATAGAACCTGTAAGTGTATCATTACCAATTAATTCATCTGAAAGTGTATAGTTAAATTCTGGATCTGGGTTACCATACATTTTTGTATTTGGAACAGTTACTGTAATTGGTTTTGGTATAATAATAAATGCTAAGGGATCTAAAGAAATACTATAATTTGAGTTTTCTAAAGTACTTATAAATGCATAGGACCCTGCATCTTCGCCAGTAGCTCTAGTTATAGCTCCTGTAAGTGTATCATTCCCTATTAATTCATCTGAAAGCGTATAGTTAAATTCTGGGTCTGGTTCGCCATATACTTTTGTGTTTGAGACAGCTACAGAAATTTGTTTAGGTACAATTATAAATTCTGATGAAATAAAATCAATATCATAATTAGAGTTAGAAAAATTACTAATTGTTGTATAAGTTCCCGCATTTTCTCCAGGTTCTCTCGATAAACTTCCCTGTAAAACTTGGTTATTTAATAGGGGTTCAGAAAGTGTATAACTTAACTCAGGATCTTGAGTGCCATATGATTTAGTAACATTATCTGCAATAACAAAAATTTTTCTTGGGGTAATTGTTACGTTTTTTGATACAAAATCGATATCATAATTTGGGTTTTGCAATGTGCTTTCTATTGCATAGGTACCCACATCTTCGCTAAGAACTCTCGTTAAAGATCCTTCTAACTTGTCTTCATTTAACAATTTTTCTGATAGTGAATACGTAAATACAGGATCTTCATCTCCATATGTTTTTGAACTTTCATTGGCTGTTAACGTAATTGGTCGTGGTAAAATTTTAAAATCTTCAATTACTGTATGAATCTCGAAATTTTCACTTTCGAGAGAAGAAGTTATTTTATAGGTGCCCACAGCTTCTCCTGCTTCTCTTGTTAAATTTCCTTTAATATCTTTTAGATCTATCCAATCAAAAGATGGTGGCAGTTGATAGGTAATTTCAGGATCTACTTCTCCATAAATTTTAGTAACTTCACCTACAGCTACACTAATACTTTTTTTCTTGATAGTAAAGTCTGCTTTCTCAATATTTATATTATAATTAAGACTGCTAAGTGTTGATTTAATCTCGTAAGTACCTACTTGTTCTCCTAAAACTCTATATAAGCCTCCATCTAAATTTATATCACTTAATTGTTTTGGTTTTAGATACGTTAACGCTGGATCTTCATCGCCGAAAAATTTACTTTGGCTATTTACAATGATGTCAATGTCTTTTTTAGCTATAGTTATGGTACTTGTTTTTTCTAGTTGATAATAGCCGTTAGCTTCTGTAAATACTACTTTTACCAATACTTCTCCAGCTCTATTTGTAGATAATACAGAATTATTAGCCCCAGATAAGCTCGCTAAACCGGTTCCTCCATTTTCAATAAAAAATTCAAAATCACCTTCTACATCAACGATAGAGGCTTCTAAGTTTAGTGTATCACCAAAGGTAACAACTGTATCTTGAAAAAGTATCTCTGGCATTGCTTGTAACTGATACAGACTCCAAGAATGATGCTTTTCATACACTGCTAACTGTGCTGCAGGAACGAGAACTTTTATATTTTCTGGATTTTTTCCAAAAGTTGCATTTAAGCTCACAAATTCTTCAATCATAGGAGGCTCTGGAGTGTCTACAATAATATACTCAAATTTGTCTTCAGGTTGATTAAATGCCTCCATACCAAGCATCATAAGTTGATTTGAAACCATTATGTGTTTGAGTTTATTTCCGGCAAAAGCCTTAATACCAACTTCCATCAACAATTTAGGCAACGCTAGTTCTGTTAATTCATTTCCTGAAAAAGCTTCCTCTCCAATGATAACTAGGTTTTCTGGCAATGAAACTCTAGAAAGTAAATTGTTTTTAAAACATGCTGGCTGAATATAAGTTAGTGCATCTGGTAAATCAATTTCTGTTAATTTATTACCTGCAAAGGCTTCAGATTCAATAATTTCAAGTTGCTCTGGTAAACTTACTGTAGCAATATTATTATTTTCAAAAGCTCCAGCCCCAATGAAACGAACATTATCAGTTAAAACAACCTCTTCTAGATTATTATTTTTAAAGGCATAATTACCAATCTCTAATAACGTGTTTGGAAATGTAATAGCGTTTAAAGCGGCATTTTGAAAAGCACCTGCCTCAATAAAGGCTAGCTGATTTGGTAAGTTTACTTTTACTAATCCTGTCATATTTAGAAAAACATTATCACCAATTCCGGTTACTGTATACGTAATGGTAGAATTTTCTACCGTATTTGGAATCGTTACTTCTGTTATCTCTGTTATGTCTGGAACATTAAAATTAACTCCAGTTAACTTTACAGTATAAGGAGAAATTGCTGAAATAATTTCAAAAATAAAACCATCTTTTTCAAAAACCTTTTGAGGCAAAATAGAGAATGTTCCAGGCTCAAAAGTAATCTCATATTTATCATTCGCTAAGGTTGAGCTAATTTGATAATCACCAAGTTCCTCTCCAGAAGCTCTTGTTATAGAGCCTGTAAGTTCATCATTACCTACTAAACCAGGAACAACAGTGTATTTTAATTCAGGATCTGGATCATTATAAAGTTTTACTGTATTGTGTGCTTTGATTGTAATTTTTCTGTCTGCAATGATGTATTTAGCACTTTCAAACGTGATGTCGTAATTGGAATTGGCTATTGTAGATGAAATAAGATATTCACCTACTTCTTTACCTTCTGCTCTAGTTAATTCTCCAGAAAACACATCTCCATTAACGATTGCTGGTTCTGTTGTATATGTTAATGGAACGTCGGTATCTCCATAAAAAATAGCTTTATCTTCAGCAGAAATAGTGATTGGTTTTTTGGTAATCTCATAATTAGCAGTTACGAAGGTTATATTATACCCAGGATGTGATAGTGAAGAAGTTATAGGGTAAATGCCAACAGTTTCTCTAGTTTCTCTTGAAAGCTGTCCTACTAAATTATCTGTCCCCACTAAACCTTCACTTAAGCTATATGTTAGTGGTTTAGCTTCTTCTCCATACTCAACTGTTTTACTATCTGCAGTTATGGTAAGTGGTTTTTTTGTAATCGTAAAATCTGCAGGTATATACGTTATATCATAAAGAGGATGTGAAATATTTGAGCGAATTTCATAGGTACCTGGGGCATCACCACTTTCTCTAATTAAACCACCTTGAAAACTAACACCATCAATAAGAACGTCAGATAGTGAATAGGTAAGTGCTGGATCTTGTGCTCCATACACTTTTGTTTTAGCGTGTGCTGTTAGTGTTATGCTTTTTTTAGTGATTACATAGTTGGCTTCTTTATACGTAATATCATAATTAGGATGACTTAAAGTAGAACTTATAGTGTAGGTTCCAGGAAGCTGACCTGCTTCTCTTGCTAACGTCCCTGTTAGTACATCATTACCCACTAAATTCTCACTTAAACTATAGGTAAGTGGTTTTTCTGCAGCGTCATAAACTTGTGTTATCGGATTTGCAGTAATAATAAGAGGCTTCTTTTTAATGGTGTATATGCCTTTTTCCCAAGTAACAGCATAATTCGAATTATTCCCTTCGATGTGTATTAAATATCTACCAGGATCAGTGCTTGTTGATCCTTTAAACATAAAAACATCTAAAGATTCATTCTCTGTAAGCGCTGGTAACACCTCATAGCTAAACGCAACTGACTCCTCACCGTAAACTTGTTCTTTATCTATCGCCTTTACTGTTAATGGTTTTTTAGTAATGGTAAGTGCTGCTGGGGTATAATTAATCGTGAAGTTATTACTTGTTAACAAAGATGTTATCTCATAGCTTCCAACGTTTTCTCCAGCCTCTCTGGTTAGCGTTCCGTTAACACTTGTTAGGTCTATTCCTGAAGGCGTTACACGATACGTAAACACAGGGTCTTCATTACCAAATTGTTTCGATACTGCATCTGCAATGACCGTAATTTCCTTTTTTTGTATGGTAAAAGTTGCTCCTGTAAAAGTAATATCATAGTTGGAGTTTGCTAATGTGGAGGTAATGGCATATTCACCAACAGTTTCGCCATTTGCTCTGGTAAGAGCACCTGATAATTGATCATTACCATTTAAAAAGAAGGTAGAATTTAATGCGCTGGTATTGGTTTCTTCACCCGCTATTTTTAGCGGTAAAGGTGCGTCTGTATCTCCATACACTTTTGAACTAGCAATCGCTTCTATAGTGATAGGTTTCTTAACTATAGTGGCTGTTATGGTGTCTTTTACCTCTAAATACCGATCACTTTCTAAAGATGTTGCCTCAATTAATACGGTACCGACTTCAACAGGTGTAAAGGTTGTATTATCTGATGAAATTACCGCTTTTCCAGAACCCCCCTCGATAATTTTATAACTTAAATTGGTATTAAAGCTAGTGCTGGTTGGTAAGTTCTTTTCTGTTCCGTAAGTAGTGTTAAAATCTTCTAACGCTAAGGGTGGTATTGCTTTTGGGGTGTATTCTTTCCATATATCAGTTTCCCAGTAGGCAGTATTACTAGAGAAGGGTACTTTTAACTGTTCCAGATTTCGTGGCAAATAAAAATAATCGGTTAATGAGGGAGGGGTTGTTGCATTCACCAATACACGGTCTAATGGATTATTGGCAAAAGCCCACGGTCCAATAGAAGATACAGTGGCTGGAAAAGTTACTTCCTTTATCATATTCTTATTAAAAGCCCAACTACCAATAACGGCTAATGAATTAGGTAGTGCTATGGCTGTAAAATCGTTAAATGCAAATGCATTTGACCCAATTTTCACAATTGAATTTGGAAGATCAATACTGGATAGCCTCTTAGCATAAAACGCTTTTGTGCCAATACTAGTCACTGTATACGTAATACCTGCATCATTTACATTGCTTGGTATGCTTACTTCTTTTGAAGCTCCTGTATAATCAATAACTTCTACAGTTGGCGTTTCCTCTGTTGTAGTAACTGCATATACAATACCTTCTTTTTCAAATTCTGTTCTGTTAACAATAGTGTAGGTAGCTGTTGTATCAGTAGCCAAATAAGATCCTTTTGCTGCAATACTGGCTTTTAGTTTAATGGTTCCTGTATTTGTAGGGTTTAAAAATTGGTTGCGTTCTCCAGAAAGGGTAGCTGTTGCAGTCCCTCCTGGTAAAATAGTGTACGTAATTTCCCCATCAGATACAGAACTTGCCTCCAATTCAATACTTTCTGAAAACTTTTTAGTGACATCGTAAAAATTTAGGTCAGGCATAGTAGAATAGGTATAATCTCTCCAATTTACATTAGATTTATATTGCGCTAGTTGCTCATAAGGCACCTGAATAATTATATTATTGTTGTCTCCAAAAGGTTTACCATCTGTTCTTGGTAGTGTAAGGTTTTTAAGAAAAACTTTAGAAATTGGGTTGTTATAAAAACTAACCGAATTTATCTTTTCAATTTGACCATTAATATGAATCTCTGTTAGTTTGTTATTGGCGAAAATACCAGCATTAAGATCAGTTATGGAAGCTGGTATCTCAATATGTGATATTTGATTAGACGAAAATGCAAAATCATGTATTTGGTTTATTGAGTTTGGAAGTATTACTTCTTTAAGTCCGTTATATAAAAAAGCGGCAAGTTCAATTGTTTTTACGGTGTTGGGAATATGAACTTCTGTTATACTTTTGTCTCTAAAAGCTCTCGCCCCAATAACAGTAACAGAGTAGCGGTTACCTAGGTATTCAACACTTTCTGGGATGTTTACTTTCCTATTTTCTCCTGTATAACCTGTAATTGTTACACTGTAAGAAGTATTAGAATTTATCTGGTATTGTAACCCATCGATACTAAACTTATTACTAGGTTTTATTGTTATAACTGCTGTTTTTTCGTGAGCTAAGTAATCTCCTTCTTCATCTATCGAAGCCTTAATGACCACTTCACCCATCGTTTTTGGGGTAAAAACTTTATTATTTTCGCCCGATAATGTTGCTTCAGCGGTAGTGCCCTCTGGTACAATCGTATACGTAATTTTACCTCTAGAATTAGAGCTAGCCTTTAAAGTTATATTTTCTGATAAATTAACGGATGCTTTATAGAAACTAATACTTGGCAAGACTTTTGGTAAATAAGCAGCCCAAGGACTATCTTTATATCTGTTTAAACTATAAGCACTCACCTGCAATTTGAAATTTGCATTAGAATCAAAAGTATTTGAGGTAAACGTAGGAGGGTTGTCAGAGTCAAGAATCACATAATTTAGTGGTGTATTTTGAAATGCATTTTCTCCTATTCTATTGATCCATTTAGGAATTTTTATTTTTGTTATTTGTTTGTTTTTAAATGCATTGTCTTCAATAATTGTTATTGTATATAAACGACCCAAATCTATTATTTCTTCTGGTATAATTAATTCTGTATCAGTAGCTGTATAATTCGTAATACTAACAGATTTATCACCAACTATTTTGTAGTGTATCCCTTCTTTTATAAATTCATTTCTTCGGGTTAAGGTAATAACAGCGGTCTTTTCTGCTGCTAAATAATCTCCATTTGCTGCAATCTTTGCTTTAATATGCAAACTACCTAAATTTGTTGGCTGTACTATTTGATTGTTTGCACCAGAAAGATTTGCAGTAGTTGTGCCCCCTTGCACGATTTCGTAGGAAATAGCACCTCCAGAATTGGAAGTAGCATTTAGCGTAATTGTTTCTGAAAATGGAATACTAATATCTTCAAAATTAATGCTAGGTTTCTCTTTTAATAGATGTTTTTTCCACTCTTCATCATTTTTATAGGCAGATAAACGCCCTTCAGGAACTACTACAAGTAAATCTTCAGATCTAAAAAAATTATTAAATGGATCAGAAATTGTTGGAGGGGTTACTGCGTGTACAATAACCTCTTCCAAATTAGACTCAAATACACGATTGCCTATTTTCTGTAATGATTTTGGGAGTGTTACTGTTGTCATTTCATTATTTCCAGCAAAGGCCCAGAGCTTAATTTCAGTAATATTTTCAGGTATAACAACCTCTGTTAACTTGTTATTGCTAAAAACAGCAGTCTCAAGAACTGTAAGTGAATTTGGGATATTAATCTTTGATAGGTTATTGTCACCTAATGCATGTTGCCCAATACTTTGTATGGTTTGTGGTAAGTTAATATTGGTTAAATTATTATACATAAAAGCAAATTCCCCAATAGTAGTAATAGGGCCCAAAATCTCAACTTCCTCTAAATCTCCTTTCCAAAATGCTTTTTCTTCAATAGCGGTTATGGTGTAGTCAATGCCTGAGTACGCCACAGTTTCTGAAATAGTAATTGCTTTTTTAGCCCCTGTATATCCCTTAATTGAAACTTCAAATGGGATACTGTTTTTTATAACCTTAAATACAAAACCATCTTTACTAAATTCAGCCCCTATATCTGGCGTTATAAATAAGGTACTTGTTATACTGTTTGAGACATAATCTCCTTTTTCAAGAACGGTTGCTCTAATTTTTACCGTTCCAAAACTAGTTACCTGAAGTATTTCATTTCTCTCTCCAGAAAGGCTTGCTGTTGCTGAACCACCCTCCACAATAGAGTAAATTATTTTACCTCCTGAATTTGAAGTAGCATTTAAGGTTATTGGATCATTTGTAAATTCTTTAGTTTGATTGTTAAAGGTAATTGTGGGTTCTACTCTAGGTTTTAATAATTTCCAAGTAGGGTGGTTTTTATAAGCGCTTAAACTTTGTTGCGGTACCTTAAGTGTAAAAGGGGGGTTTTTTTTAAATGCGTTCACGTGTAATCTAGGAGGAGTTGTTGCTTTTATAGTAACCGAAGTGAGGTTATTATCATAAAATGCTTCATATTCAATTACATTGATTGTTTTTGGAATGACTAATGTCTTTAGTTCTTTGCTTTTAAAACTTTCACTTTTAATTCCAATAACTGGAGCCTTAAAAAATAATGACACTCTATCCATATTTAAACTATCTGGAATTACTACATCCTTAGAAGAACCAATGTAACGGTTAATTAACCACCTATAATTATCTTCACCACCTCTCGAGATTATACTCTGATTTAATATAAAAGCATCTTCATCTTGAGCGCTAACTTGAATAGTTGTTAAAAAAAAGAAAAGAAACAAAAATAATTTAGGAAACTTCATCATCACAGAATTAAAATTTATACCCGCAATGTATTTTAGTCTAGATAAAAAATTAAGGAAAGTATGGCAAGATGTGTTTCAAAAAGTTTTTTTGACATAAATTTTATCAGTTTTATAAATAATTACATTTTGAAAAACTAGAAAAAGCGCTTTATCTACATAGATGCCTTCAACAAAAAAATAAAAGGCTTTAATGCGAAGAGATAAAGTTTAATTGTACTTATTTAGTAAAAGCTGAGTTCAACTCATAAGTGAAACAAACTTATTATTTAGAGTTTCAATAGGACTAAGATAATTGAATTTTCTAATAGGTCTGTTATTAATTGATAATTCTACTTGTTTAATTCTTTGATTAGAGATTTTATTTAAGTCTGTTTTCT
>NZ_JBXVVE010000012.1:0-51701 GCF_057219325.1 Polaribacter sp. YIW18
TCCAAAATTCTTTCGTAATTTGCATTTAAGTTGTTCATATTTAATGATTTGTGGTTAAATCAATTTACTGATTTTCAGTAATATGAGCAACTTTTTTATCTTAAATCATAATGCACAACGGGTTAATTTATATTCAAAATATCACTTAGTGTTTCACTATAAATTAAATAGAAAAGAACCAATAATGCAGGAATTTAAAAAAAGAATAAGAAAATAATATCATTTATTTTATGGATAAAATTTTTTCTGACACTTTCCCAAGAAGTGTGTAAGTTAAAAAACACCTACATTAAGTAATCACAAAAAAAACCTTTTTGAACAAGTCAAAAAGGTTTCCTATTTTTTATTAGAAAGTTTTTATCCGTTCATAGAAATTAAAAACTCATCATTATTTTTAGAGAATTTAATTCTTTCATTAATAAACTCCATAGCTTCAATTGGATTCATATCTGCTAGGTATTTACGCAACACCCACATTCTTTGCACCGTTTTTTCATCTAATAATAAATCATCACGTCTTGTAGAAGATTTTATCAAGTCGATAGCTGGGTAAATACGTCTGTTAGAAATATTTCTATCTAACTGTAATTCCATATTACCAGTACCTTTAAATTCTTCAAAAATAACTTCGTCCATTTTAGAACCTGTTTCTGTAAGTGCAGTTGCAATAATGGTTAAAGAACCACCACCTTCTATATTTCTTGCTGCACCAAAGAAGCGTTTTGGTTTGTGTAGCGCATTTGCATCTATACCACCAGAAAGAATTTTACCAGATGCAGGTGCAACTGTATTGTAAGCTCTTGCCAAACGTGTAATAGAGTCTAAAAGAATTACTACGTCATGTCCACATTCTACCAAACGTTTTGCTTTTTCTAAAACAATGTTTGCAACGCGTACATGTTTGTCTGCAGGTTCGTCAAAAGTAGAAGCTACAACTTCTCCACGAACACTTCTCTGCATATCGGTAACTTCTTCAGGTCTTTCATCTATTAATAAAACAATTTGGTATACTTCTGGATGATTATGTGCAATTGCTTTTGCAACATCCTTTAATAACATTGTTTTACCAGTTTTAGGCTGTGCTACAATCATACCACGTTGTCCTTTTCCTAAAGGAGAAAACAAATCGATTATTCTAGTAGATAAAGAGCTTCCTTTTTCTGCAAGATTAAATTTTTCTTGAGGAAATAAAGGTGTTAAATGCTCAAAAGAAACTCTATCTCTAACAATATTAGGATTTAGCCCATTAATTTTAGAAACTCTTATTAAAGGAAAATATTTTTCGCCCTCTTTTGGAGGTCTAACATTTCCTCTAACAGTATCTCCTGTTTTTAAACCAAATAATTTTATTTGAGATTGAGAAACATAGATATCATCTGGAGATGACAAATAATTATAATCAGAAGAACGTAAAAAACCATAACCATCTGGCATCATTTCTAATACACCTTCACTTTCTATAATTCCGTCAAACTCAAAATCTGGGTCTTTATATCTATTGTTAGATTTATTTCCTTTGTTAGAGTTATTTTTATCTCTATTTTGGTTATTGTTTTTGTGCTTATTGTGCTGTTGATTGTTGTTGTTTTTGCTGTTCTGTTGTTTGTTTTGTTGATTAGCAGGTTTTTGAGCTGGCTTATCTTCTTTAACACTGGTGGTTAATTCTGTTTTTACCTCTTTTTTAGGCTCTCTTTTTACAGGTGCTTTTCTTTGAGGTTTAGCAACAGGGTTTTTAGATTCCATAGCTGGTTTTTCGCTGCTTTTTTCATTAGTATCCTCGTTTGTTAGAGCCTTTTTAACAACGCGTTTTCTTTTTGGTTTTTCCTCTTTTTTAGCTTCATTTTTTGCAGGTGCAACAGCCATTTTTGCTTTGGCAGGATCTGCAGCTTGTGTATCTAAAATTTGATATACCAAATCTAATTTTTTTAATTGGCTAGTTTTTGTAAGACCAATATTTTTAGCAATACCTTGAAGTTCAGCAAGCGTTTTTGCTTTTAGTTCTGAGATTTCGAACATTATATATTTATTAAGTTATAAGTAATCTTATGTTATGTTAAGATTTATGTGTTTTTTGATAGATATTATTTTGTATAGTACTACAAAATAATTTTTGTGCGGTTTTATTATATAACAAAGATATACATTTTTTTTTAGTTCTTAGTTTTCTTTTTAAAAAAGAATGTTCTATTTTTGTATTACTAGAAATAACAAATGATACAAAGAATACAAAGCGTATATTTATTACTTGCTTCTGTAATCACAGGAGTTTTAATTTTTGTTTTTAATTTGTGGACATCTATTTCAAAAGATATTTTTGCAATAGACTTATTAAATAGAGAATCTTATTTATTAAAATCGATTCCAGTTTTATTTTTAGTATCGGCAATTTTAGCATTTGTAGCAATTTTTTTATATAAAAATAGAAAATTACAATTTGTTATAGGTCGTTTAGCAATTTTGGTAAACCTTATTTTATTAGGATTATTGATTTATGTATCTCTAACTCTACCTGGAGAAGTTTCTATTTCTGAGAAAGGTATTGGGATGTTTATACCAATTATAGCTATTTTGCTTATTGTTTTGGCAAATAAAGCTATTAAAAAGGATGAAGATCTTGTAAAATCTGTAGATAGATTGCGATAAAACTAACATCTTAGTATATTTAGTGCGAAAAAAACCGAGAATAGATATTCTCGGTTTTTTATTTTGCATCACTTTTAAAGAAAAAAACATAAATAAGCAGAATTTTTCTTTTTTAGTTTTTTACTTTTATATCAAACTAAAAAAACACCAAAAAAACACCTATTTTTAAAACCCTGATAAACAGGTTTTTATGAATTCCACATCCCTGAATTCAGGGATTGTAGGATCTAAAAATGTACTTTAAATTTGTAATATAAAAATGAAACAGAAAATATACGTTCACGTAGCTGATGACCATAAAATTTTAATAGAAGGCATTATAGCTGTAATAAATACGAATAAGAATATAGAAATTAGCGGATATTCTTTAACTGGGCAAAAAGTAATAGACTGGTTTAGTAATAATGAAAATAAAGCAGATGTTTTAATTTTAGATATTACAATGCCAGTTTTAGATGGTTTTGATGTTTTAAAACACTTTCAAAAGAAAAGAACAAAACCAAATATAATTATTTTATCTAGTTATGATGATGCTAAAATAGTACAAGAGGTTATAGACCTTGGAGCAAGTGGCTATATTTCTAAAAATAACGCAGGAGAGCATATTGTGAAAGCAATTTTAGCAGTAGCAAATGGAGATCAATACTTTAGTGATGATATAAAACAAATAATGATGACGGCACTCTTAGGAAACAAAGGTACAAGTGGTAATTTGCCAGAAAAGTATTTGTTTGATTCATTAACAACAACAGAAAAACAAGTGATGTCTTTAGTAGCAAAAGAATTAAGTACAGGTGAGATTGCAGAAAAAATGAAAATAAGTCATCATACTGTAGAATCACATAGAAAACAATTATTAAAAAAATTAGATGTAAAAAATTCAATAGGACTAGCAATGTATGCAGTAAAATATAAACTGGTATAATTATACCTTAAAATTTAAGTTTTAGATTTAAGAACTCTAACCCCTTTAAAAAACTTAAATATTCCCCCAATTAATAGTAGTTTTACTAGTATGCATTGCTTTTTTTATAAAAAAACAACCAATTTATATTAACCCTTTTTAACCCCATTATTATGAAAATTATTAAATTACTACCGTTATTTGTTGCAGCTACATTAATTTTAAGTTCTTGTTCTAGCAACGAAACATTATCAGAAGAACATGCAAAAAAAAATCTTTTAAAAACTTTTAAAGTAAAAAGAGATGCTACTGGTGCATATTTTTTAGATTTCGATTTAGAAAATAATGTAAGAACAGAAAAAGTTATAAATCACCTAACAAACACAAATGAGTTTCATTTATTTGAGTCTGATTATGCTATAAGCAGTAAAGTATCTGAAGAATTATTGATAGACGGTAATAAACTAAGTATTGGTTTTATAGACACTAATTTAGATCATAGATCTACAATTACAATAGAAGATGAAAATGTATCATCTATAAAAACAAGCGCAAAGTCCATTAGTATGTTAAAAGAGTACAGTGTTTCTAGTAATGATGATGGTACTTTTGATTTAGATTTTAAAGTAAATAGTCAAGTACATGTAGATTTTGTGTATAATGAAGAAAATAACATTTACGAAGTACATTTAGAAGAAGGGAAATCTTCTGGAGTAAATTTTACTAGAAATTTAGAAAAAGTAGATGGACAAACACTTAAAATTGATTTTGTAAACCACTTACCAACTACAAGTTCTAAAGGAACTTATGCAAGAGAGATGGAAACAAGAAGAAAGCCAAGAGTAATTATTGTAGATGGTTCTGATTTATAAAAATAAAACGTTGAAAAAGAAAAAGTTATTAGTTTTTCCTTTAATTTATTTTGCATTATGTCTTCATTTTAGTAATGCATCCCCCAAAATAAATTTATCTAAAGAAGTTTCAATTACTGAAGCTTCTTTAGTATTTATAATTAAAAGAGATTCTACTTTTCAACGGAGGTATGAAGTTATTTTAAATACGTATTCTAGGAGTAATTATACAGAAGCACTTTCAGAAATTTTAGAGTTAGAAGATAGTTACCAAAGTAAATTAGATTATAAGAATTTGTACCTACTTTATTCTTTAAAAGCTAATATTTATAATAAAACTAATAATCATTCTAGAGCTTTAGAAAATTTTAAGAAAGCTTTGAAAAACTTGTTAATTTTAAAGAATTCTAAAATCGAGAACAATCAAACAATAAAATTTAATAAAGAAATTGCAAAGACTTACCTAAGTATTGGTAGTTCTTTTTATAGAAACTCCAATAGAGATAGTGCAAAGTTTTATTATATAAAAGTAGACGGTTTTACAGATTTAAATAATGAAAACCAAGAGACAAAAGCATTATCTTATATTAATCTTTCAGGCATATATGAACAAGATTCTATTTTTGATAAAGCAATAAATTATGCAGAAAAAGCCATAGAAATTAATAGGAAAATAAATTTTAAATTAAATCAAGCAAGTGCAAAGAATAATTTAGGGAATATTTACTTGTCTATGGGAGATTTTGAAAAAGCTAAAGAAATTTATAATGAAGGAATCAATCTTATAAAAAATGATAAAAGCCCAAATGCAATCAGGTATAAAGCCAAACTATACTATAACTTAGCTTGGGCAATGCGAAATTTAAAAGATTACAAAGCTTATGATTTTCAGGAAATTTCTTATGAAATAGAAGATGGTATTAGAGATAAAGAAATAAAGCGAATGGTAGAGGAAATTACCACAAAAAATAATGTAGAAGACGTAAAAAGAATTGAAGAAAACAAACGCTTAATAGCACAAAGAACCTTTACAATTTATGGTATAGGTAGTTTTGTTATCATTATATCCTTATTGTACTTTTTAAATTTTTATAAACTAAAGCAAAAGAACTTAAGTTTAGAACTTTCTCAAACGCAATTGTTGCAAAATCAGAATATAGAAAAAATAAAATCTGAGTCGCAAATTAGAATTTTAAATGCAACCATCGATGGTAAAGAAACAGAACGTAAAGAAATAGCAGAAACCTTACATGATAGTGTAAGTGCGTTATTGTCTTCTGCTAATCTACATTTAATGGCTACAAATCAGTATTTTAATGGGAATACACCTTTAGAAATTTCAAAAACTCAAGAAATTATTAAAGAAGCTTCACAAAAAATTAGAGATTTATCCCATACTTTAGTATCCTCTGTATTATTAAAATTTGGTTTAAACTTTGCAGTTAAAGACTTGGCAGCTAAATACTCGAATTCTAATTTAAATATAGAAACAGAAACACATAACATTAGAAGGTATGAGCAAAATTTCGAAATAAAAATTTATAATATTATTCAGGAATTTTTAAATAATATTTTAAAACATAGCAAAGCAAAAAACACAGTAATAAAATTGCAAGAAAAAGAGGGGGCAATTGTTTTGCAAATATCAGATGATGGGGTTGGCTTTGATACTTCTAAAATAACCAATAAAGATGGTTTGGGTTTAAATCAAATAGAAGCAAGAATTCATGTTTTAAAAGGTAATTTTTCTATTGATTCTAAAATAGACAAGGGTACTTCAATTATTATAAAAGTTCCAGTTTTAGAAAGAACTACTGTTAACCACGTTTAGCCAATTCTATAATTTCTAAATTTTTTATTTCACCATTTTCAAGGCAAAAACGCAACATGGTTCTAATTTTATGAAATCCATGATTACCAGCTGCACCAGGATTTAAATGTAAAAGATTTAGTTTTTTATCAAATTGAACTTTTAAAATATGAGAATGACCTGCAATAAATATTTTAGGTGGTTTTTTTTGAATTTCTTCTCTAATTCTTTGATTGTATTTATTGGGGTAACCACCAATATGAGTCATCCAAACAGTAACATTTTCTAGTTCAAATTTATTGTCTAAAGGAAATTCTGCTCTCGCATCTTTATCATCTATATTACCGTAAACTGCTCTTATAGGTTTTAAATCTTTAATTGCGTCTGTAACAGACAAGTTACCAATATCTCCTGCATGCCATACTTCGTCTGCTTGTTTTACAAATTTTAAAATTTGCGCGTCTATAAAACTATGGGTGTCAGATAAAAGTAATATTTTTTTCATAAAAAAAAGATGAGAAAATTTTAATGGCTGTTAGGAGATCAAAAATACAAATAACAAAATAATTTCCGTAATTTTGGTACCTTCAAAAAAACAATTTACTTGAGGTATTTTATAGAACTTTCTTATAATGGAAAAAACTATCATGGTTGGCAAATACAACCAGATGCAATTTCTGTACAAGAAAAACTCAATTTTGCTGTAAGTACTATTTTGCAACAAAAAATAGAAGTTGTTGGGGCAGGTAGAACAGATACAGGTGTGCATGCATCGCAAATGTTTGCGCACTTTGACATAGATGAAAAATTAGAAGGAGATGTACCACACAAACTAAATTCTATTTTACCTAATGATATTGTAGTCTATGATGTTTTTTTAGTTGATGCTGAAAAACACGCACGGTTTAGTGCCGAAAGTAGAAGTTATGAGTATAGAATTTGGTCAGGCAGAAATCCTTTTTTATTAGATTTTTCTTGGCAAATACACTCGCAAAAGTTAGATATTGCAAAAATGAATGAAGCTGCTAAATTACTTTTAGAATATGAGAATTTTCAAACATTTTCTAAAGTAAAAACAGAAGTATATACATTTAATTGCAATGTAACAGAAGCTTATTGGAAACAAACAGACGACTTGTTAACTTTTTACATTTCTGCAAATAGATTTTTAAGAAATATGGTTAGGGCCATTGTAGGTACTCTAGTCGATGTTGGTTTGCACAAAGTATCTGTAGAAGATTTTAGACAAATAATAGAAAGTAAAAACAGGAGTAATGCAGGCTTATCTGTACCTGCAAAAGGCTTATTTTTAACAAACATAAAATATTAAGGTTTGGCAAATAAAACAGGAAATGCTTTTGATATGGATATCTTTTTAAGACTCATGAGTTTTGCAAAAAGATACAAACTTAATTTTTTTATAGCATCTATATCTACCATTTTATTAGCGGGTGTAGCTTTGTTAACGCCTATCATTTTAAAAGAAACAGTAGATTTATACATCACCAATAAAGATATAGAAGGTTTGGTAAAAAACATCCTTTTAATGTTGGGTGTTTTAATGTTAGAAGTAGTGTTAAGGTTTACCTTTATCTATTTTGCAAATTGGGTTGGGCAACACATTATTAGAGATATTAGAGCCAAAATATTTAGACATATTTTACAATTTAAAATGTCTTATTTTGATAAAAACTCAGTTGGTAAACTAGTTACAAGAGTAGTTTCTGATATAGAAACCATTGCTGCATTTTTTAGTTCTGGTGTTTTTACTATTGTAAGTGATGTGTTGCAAATGTTTGCAGTAATTATTGTAATGTTTGTAATTAGCTGGAAGTTGGCATTTATAGCCATAGCAGTTTTACCAATTTTAATTTATGCTACTAAAGTTTTTCAAAAAGCCATAAAAGCTACATTTCAAGAAGTTAGAAATCAAGTTGCTAACTTAAATGGTTTTGTGCAAGAGCGCGTAACAGGTATGAAAATTGTGCAGCTTTTTAACCGAGAAAATATTGAATACAATAATTTTAAGCAAATTAATAACAAACACAAAGAAGCCCATATAAAAACCATTTGGTACTTTTCTATTTTCTTCCCAGTTGCAGAAATTTTATCATCTATTGGTATTGGTTTAATAGTTTGGTTTGGTAGTAAACAAGTAATTGATGCTGCTGTACCAGGTCCAGGTACTGTAATGGCTTTTGTGCAAATGGCGCAAATGTTATTTAGACCTTTAAGGCAAATTGCAGATAAATTTAACCAGTTACAAATGGGAATTGTTTCTGGAGAACGTGTTTTTAAAATTATAGATACAGATAGTGCCATTTCTAAAGAAGGCACAATTATTGCCAATAACTTAAAAGGAAACATTAACTTTAAAGATGTTAGGTTTAGTTATGTAGAGGATGAAGAGGTTTTAAAAGGAATCAATTTAGAAGTAAAAAGTGGACAAACCATAGCTATTGTTGGTGCAACTGGCGCGGGTAAATCTACCATTATCAATTTAATAAATCGTTTTTATGAAATAGATGCTGGTACCATTTCTGTTGATAATGTTTCTATTGATAACTATAATTTACACAGTTTAAGAGATCAAGTGGCAATTGTTTTACAAGATGTTTTCTTGTTTTCAGATTCTATTTTGCATAATATTACTTTAAAAGATGATAGTATTTCTAAAGAAGAAGTAATTAAGGCTGCAAAACAAATTGGTATTCACGATTTTATTTTAACACTTCCTGGAGGATATGATTATAACGTGAAAGAACGTGGTGCAATGCTTTCTTCTGGACAAAGACAATTAATAGCTTTTTTAAGAGCGTATGTAAGCAAACCAAGTATTTTAATTTTAGATGAAGCTACATCTTCTGTAGATGCTCACGCAGAACAAATGATACAATACGCCACAGAAACTATTACTAAGGACAGAACATCCATTGTAATAGCACATAGATTAGCTACTATAAAAAAGGCTGATAAGATTATTGTAATGGACAAAGGGTTCATTGTAGAAGAAGGTACTCACTTAGAGCTGCTAGAAAAAGTAGATGGCTATTATAAAAATTTATACGACAAACAATTTAGTTTAGATGTTGCTTCTTAGCTACATTAAATCTTTTTTCAATTTCTCGTTTAATTCTGTAAAATTTTCATAGAGTACAAAACTACCGTCTTTAATGTAAGAAATTTCGCCAGTTTCCTCTGATACTAAAATACAAACAGCATCTGTTTTTTCTGAAACGCCAATGCCTGCTCTATGCCTTAAACCAAACCTTGCAGGTATTTTAGCACTATCAGAAATTGGTAAAACGACTCTTGTAGCTACAATATAATTATCTCTAATGATTATTGCACCATCATGTAAAGGACTATTTTTATAGAAAATACTTTCTAAAATAACCTCATTTACTTGGGCATTCATAGTATCTCCAGTATTAATTAAAAAGTCTAAATTATTCGTTCGTTCAATAACAATTAAAGCACCTGTTTTTGTTTTAGCCATTTTTTTACAAGCGTCTAAAATTATATCTGTATCAATTTCTGAGTTAATTTCTGTTTGTAAAAACTTTAGCTGTTTTAAAAAACTACGTTTATTAGTAAAGTTTGTGGTACCAATCATTAATAAAAATTTACGAATTTCTTGCTGAAAAACTATAATTAATGCTATAACACCACCAGAAAGTAAATAGCCTAAAATACCACTTAACATTTCCATTTTTAGTGCTTGTGTAATTTTCCAGATGAGAAAAATAAAACCAATCCCTATTACGATGTTTATGGCTACAGTACCTTTTAATAATTTGTAAATATAGTAGAGTAGTGTTGCTACTAACAAAATATCTAAAACATCTAATAAAGAAAATTCAATAAAATCGAACATAAAAAACAAACTGATTTTAGGCTAAAGTACTAATAAATTATGGATTACAATATCAATTATTTATTTCTGCATCCGATACTAGAAGTGGGTATTTTTCTCGAATCAATTTTAATTTTTCTTTAATTGCAATATTGCTATTATTGGAATTTTTTAAAATTTCTAGCA
Organism: Polaribacter sp. YIW18; assembly: GCF_057219325.1. Taxonomy (NCBI): domain Bacteria; kingdom Pseudomonadati; phylum Bacteroidota; class Flavobacteriia; order Flavobacteriales; family Flavobacteriaceae; genus Polaribacter; species Polaribacter sp. YIW18. The sequence goes on from NZ_JBXVVE010000012.1 coordinate 10,251, forward strand.
AGCTCTCGTAATTTTTCCTCTTTAATTTTACTGCTAATTTATTTCTTAAATGGAGTAGCTATATTTAAAATATCTAAAGTATTAACAATTATTAAAAAGATGCCAAGATTTTTAAGTTACAGAAAGTTGGCAAACAAGTTTAGCCCAGATTGAGCGGTTTGTTTGAGCTCTTTTGAGGAACGAAAAAAGCGAGTAGCGAAAGCTGGAAATGGCTTCTAACCTTTTACAAAGTTTAAAATAAAACTTGATTTACAATCTTTACAGCTTCAACAGCTTCTTTAACATCGTGCACACGTAAAATAGTTGCGCCATTTAAAAGTGCAATGGTGTTTGCAGATGTAGTGGCGTTTAAGGCTTCTTGTGCAGTAATATCTAGGGTTTTGTATAGCATAGATTTTCGAGAAATACCTGCTAAAATAGGTGCGTCTAAACTATTAAATAGGTTTAAGTTTTTAAGAATTTCAAAATTATGAGCTACGGTTTTACCAAAACCAAACCCCACATCTATAATTACATCATTTAATTTTAGTTGATGTAGTTTATTAATTTCTGCTGCAAAAAACGAGATAATTTCTTGCGTTACATTGTTGTAAACTGGGTTTTTTTGCATGTTTTGTGGTGTGCCCATCATGTGCATTAAAATATATGGTACTTGAAGACTAGCCACGGTTTCAAACATTTGGGTATCCATTTTACCACCAGAAATATCGTTTACAATAGCTGCACCAGCATCAATGGTTTCTTTGGCAATGTTGCTTCTAAAAGTATCTACAGAAATTATAATTTCTGGAAAGTTTTTAATTAATAAATTTATTACGGGTATAATTCTTTGCAACTCTTCTTGTTCAGAAATATGGGTTGCCCCTGGTCTAGAAGAATACGCGCCAACATCTATAAAAGTAGCACCTTCTTTTAGCATTTTTTCTGTCTGCTGTAAAATATCGCTTTCGTTTTTGTATTTACCACCATCAAAAAAAGAATCTGGGGTAATATTTAAAATACCCATTACTTTTGGGTTCGTCAAATCTACTAAGGTACCTCTGCAATTTATGGTCATTTTAACTTACTACTTTTTTAATTATATGTGTAATTTTAGGTGCTTTGTAATTGTGCATTTTTTCCATTAATTCGGTTACATTTTGACCAATTAATAAAAGTTCTTTGTTTGCTTTTTTTAAATAACCTTCTTCTACCATTTTGTCTAGCTGTTGTAAAGTAGCGTCAAAAAAGCCATTTACATTTAGCAAACCAATGGGTTTTTGTTCTATGTGTAATTGTCCTAAAGTTAGTACTTCAAAAAGTTCATCTAAAGTACCAAAACCTCCTGGTAAAGTAATATAACCATCTACTAATTTGCTCATAAATACTTTGCGTTCGCTCATATTTTTGCAAATATTCATATTTTTTACATCAACATGTATTACTTCTTCTTTTTGTAAAAGTTCTGGAATTACTCCAGTAACCTCGCCATTTTTAGCTAAAATGGTATCTGCTAAAACCCCCATCATTCCTATTTTTCCTCCACCATATACCAAACCAATGTTATTTTCGGTAAAATAATTTCCCAATGCAATAGCAGCTTCTTTATAAATAGGATTATAACCTAAACTTGAACCACAAAAAACAACAATTTTTTTCATTTTAGTCATATTCAATTATTTTAAAACTCCCTTTAAGAGTTTATAAATAGGTTGATAAATTCATGGTAAAAATAAAAGAAATGGTTGTAAGATTTACTATTTTTACCCAATTACTTTAAAAATTGAAGATGCAAGACACCTCAAAACAATATGATGCAGTTATCGAAGAATGCAGAAGCTTATTTATAAAAAAAATGTCTGATTATGGAAGTGCGTGGAGAATTTTACGTTTACCTTCTTTAACAGATCAAATTTTTATCAAGGCACAAAGAATTCGTCAACTCCAAGAAAATGAAGTTCGTAAGGTTGATGAAGGTGAAAAATCTGAATTTATTGGAATTATAAACTATTCAATTATGGCTTTAATTCAGTTAGAAAATGGGGTTGTAGAAAATCCTGATTTAACTACAGAACAAGCCACTGAGTTGTATGATAAACATGCAAAAATTACCAAAGAATTAATGCTAAATAAAAATCATGATTATGGTGAGGCTTGGAGAGATATGCGTGTATCTAGCCTAACAGACTTAATTTTGCAGAAATTATTACGGGTAAAACAAATTGAAGATAACAAAGGAAAAACGATAGTTTCTGAAGGAATTGACGCCAATTATCAAGATATGATTAATTATGCCGTTTTTGCGATGATTCATTTAGGGTAAAATAGTGTTTCAAAGTTTCAGGGTTTTTGAAGCAGTAGAGTAATAAAATTGTAAAACATCAGAACATATTAAAATGTTTCTGTTACTTCGAGTGATTTTCTGAAGTATGAAGAAAATTGTAGCGAGAAGTCTATAAGTTAAAATTATGAAAATACTAGTCCAAATATCAAGAATAATAGTAGGTGCCTTATTTATATTTTCGGGCTTTGTTAAATTGGTAGATCCAATTGGTTCTCAATACAAGTTTCAAGAATATTTTTCTGAATCGGTATTAAATATGGAATTTTTAGCTCCTTATGCATTGCCATTTGCAGTACTGTTAATTGTTGCAGAAATCTTATTAGGAGTTATGATTTTAATTGGCTACAAACCCAAATTTACAGTTTGGAGTTTGCTTATTTTAACTTTAGTATTCTTGTTTTTAACCTGGTATTCTGCCTTTTACAATAAAGTTACAGACTGTGGTTGTTTTGGTGATGCTATTAAATTAACACCTTGGGAAACCTTTTATAAAAACGTAATTTTAATTATTTTAATTATTCTTTTAGTTATTAAAGTTGATTTGATTGAACCTATTTTTAAAGGGAAAACCCCAAAATTAATTACCTTTTTATCTTTAGCAGTTTTCTTGTATATAGTACAACATGTGTTAACTCATTTGCCAATTATAGATTTTAGAGCGTATGCAGTTGGTAAAAACTTACAAGAAGGAATGCAATACCCAGAAGATGGTTCTATACCACCTGTACACGATTTTGTTTTAGAAGATACCCAACAAGATTTAGCTCCCATTCTTTTAGAAAAAGAAAAAGTAATGCTAGTTATTGTGTATAATTTAGACAAAGCAGATAAAAACGGATTTCCAGCTATAAAACAAATTGCTGAAAAAGCGACTCAAAAAGGATACAATGTGTATGGTGTTTCTGCTTCTTTTTCTGATGATTTAGAGTTGGCGAAAAAAGAATACAATTTGCCATTTGAGTTTTTGTTTTGCGATGAAACTACTTTAAAAACAATGATTAGAGCAAATCCGGGAGTAATAATTTTAAACAAAGGTACAGTTACCCAAAAGAAAAATTGGGTAGATGTAGAAGATTTAGAACTATAATGAAACAATTACTATTCGTTTTTATTGGTGGAGGTTTTGGTAGCGTTTTACGTTTTTTAATTGGTAAATGGTTAAATAATACAGAAAACGGAATACCTTATGGTACCTTTATTGCCAATATTTTAGGTAGCTTACTAATTGGAGTTGTTTTGGGTTATGCAGCCAAAAATGATGCTATTTCTCAAAATCAAACCTTGTTGTTGGCAACAGGTTTTTGTGGAGGTTTTACTACATTTTCAACTTTTGCCTATGAAAATCATGTATTTTTAAAATCTGGAGATTTTACCAGTTTTGCCATATACTCTATTGCAAGTTTTGTAATTGGTTTTTTAGCTGTTTTTGCTGGCATGTATTTGATAAAATTTATGTAATCTTACATCTGCTGGTTGAATCGCTTTCGAGATCTCATTTTAAATAAGAAACTTATCAACCAATTTGTAACGTATCAATCAAAAGTAAATTATGCAATCATTACCGTTAAAAACGGAAAAGTTAATGCAATTTCTCATGAAGTGATTGAGGGGTTAAATACTAGTTTAGATAAAGTTGAAAGAGAGTATAAAGTTGGTAAACAAGTTTAGCTCTGCTTGAAGTGGCATCCTTTTTCAATCAGTTCGAGTGATTACGCTTTTTAGTTTAATTGTATCCAGAACAAAAGAAAAAAGTTATAGCGGAAAGCAGAAAATAGCCTCAAAAAAAGTTTAATGTTTATCAAAAACTTTAATTCCAGCTTTTATATCTAAATCTAAATGATTTTTTCTGGGTGTTAAAGGGCAAGAATATTTATCGTTATAAGCACAATAAGGATTGTAGGTGTTGTTAAAGTTTAGCGTTATTGTGTTGTTTGAAATATCTGTGGTTTTTATATCCATGTAACGTCCACCTCCATAAGATTCGTTTCCGGAAGTGTTGTCTGTAAAAGGCAGAAAAAGGTAATCTTTATAGACTTCATCTTCTAGATTATCTTGATTTTGATAAATAGTTAATGTGCAATTTTTTCCTTTTAACGTAAAGGTTACAACGCCAAATTCTTTGTAAAGTGCTTTTCTGTCTGTAGTAGTTGGCATCTCAAAAACAGGCGTATTTTTAGCTCTCTTTAATTTGGCAGTTATGATATAAGTTGAATCTACAGGGAAAAAATCTAAACCTTTAAATTTTTTTAAATCCTTCTTTTTTAATGGCGATTTTGAGGCGTCTTTAAAGTACGCATTTTCTTTTTTTTGATATTCAGTTTCGCCAACCAAAGCTCTTTTGTCTCCAGAGTTACAGGAAAGAATTAAAAACAGCGAAATAAAAAGTAAGTATTTGTACATTTAAAGGTTTTAAAAATGTTGAAACCATTTTATACTTCCACAAGAAATTAAAAGAGTGGATTATAGCTAAAAAAATAAATTTAGTAATATAATAATATACTTTATTATTTTACTAAAACTCTCCAACCATAAAGGTCTTCTGCTTTGTTTGTTTGTATATCTGTAATAGCTTTCTTTAAAGTAGTTGCAAAAGGTTTTTGTAATTCCGGTAAATCATAATCTACACCTTTAAAACCAAAACCAGCAATTGGCGAAATTACTGCAGCAGTTCCTGCACCAAACATCTCTTTTAAACTTCCTGCTTGAGCAGCTGCAATGACTTCAGAAACAGAAATTTTACGAACTTCTACATCAATGTTTTTGTCTTTTGCAATTTGAATGATACTTTTTCTTGTAATGCCATCTAAAATTCTGTCACTTGTTGGACTCGTAATTAAAGTATCGTTAATTCTAACAAAAATATTCATAGCACCAGCTTCTTCAATATACTCATGTGTATTGTCATCTGTCCAAATTACTTGGTTGTATCCTTTATCAATGGCTAATTGAGTTGGATAAAACTGAGCAGCATAATTACCCCCAGCCTTTGCAAAGCCAACACCACCATTTGCAGCACGTGCATATTTTTCTTCAATTAAAACTTTTACTTTTCCAGCAAAGTAAGCTCCAGAAGGTGCTGTGCAAATACATAACTTATATGCGTCTGCAGGCGATGCATGAAAACCATTTCCAGATGCAAACATAAAAGGTCTTATGTATAAAGAACTACCTTCATTTGTTGGTATCCAAGCTTCATCAATCTTTAATAATGCTTTTAGTCCACTCATGAAAATTTCTTCAGGAATTTGAGGAATTACCAAACGCTCTGCAGATTTATTTAAACGTTTACAATTGTCTAGAGGTCTAAATAAAAGTGTATTTCCATCTGTGTCTTTATAGGCTTTCATACCCTCAAAAATAGACTGTCCATAATGAAAAATTTTTGCTGCAGGACTTAAAGAAATTGGTGCAAAAGGCTCTATAACTAAATCTTGCCATTTACCGTCTTTAAATGTACAAGTTAACATATGGTCAGAAAAAACACTTCCAAAAGGCAAATTATTAAAATCTACACTCTCTATTTTAGATTTTTCAATACGCTTTATTTGTATAGTAGAACTCATATTTTTGTCGATTATATTTCTATACAAATGTACATAATTTATTTATCTGATGTCATATAAAAAATCTAGTTTTCTTTATAAATTTCTTACATTTGTATGAAATAGTTAAATAAAAATAAGATGAAATTAGCCGTTAAATTCTGTGCTACGATACTTTTAGTTTTTACATCTTGTAAAGAAGCAAAAAAGGAAAATAATAAAGTAGAAACACCAAATATAGAGATTGCTTATACATCTTATGGAGATAAAATTTCTGAAAACAATGCTTTAACAAAAGAGCAAATGCTTACAAAATTTGAAACCATGAATGTTGGTGATACTGTAAACGTTAAATTTGCTTCTAATATTAAAGAAGTGTGTTCTAAAAAAGGTTGTTGGATGAAGTTGCCTTTGGTAGATGAAACAGAAACTATGGTGCGTTTTAAAGATTATGGTTTTTTTATGCCTCTAGATTCTCAAGGTAAACAGGTAATTGTAGAAGGTAAGGCATTTGTAAAAATTACACCTGTAGATGAGCTACAACATTATGCCGAAGATGCAGGAAAAAGTAAAGAAGAAATAGCCAAAATTACAGTGCCAAGAAAAGAGTTTGCTTTTGAAGCAAATGGTGTTTTAATAAAGAAATAATAAAGTTTTTTTAGTATTATTTTTTTATTTAGATCTAAAAGTAAGTCTATCAAAAAGGCTGTCATTACAAAAGGTAAAGTTTGTAAAATATCAAAAAAACAGCAGCTTTAACGCTTAAAATGTTTGATGTAATTTTAGAAAACAAAATATTAACCTTAGAAAGAAAAGACCCTTTGGTATAAAATATAATGTTGCTGTAAATAGTTGTATTTTTTGTCATAAAACAACATGTGTAGGGTCAATACCAATAATTAAAAAATCACTAATTCTATTATATTGAAAAGAGAAATTTTAATAACCTCAGATGGTTCTTCTACCATACATTTACCAGACTGGAATGAGCAGTATCACTCAAAAAACGGTTCAATTAACGAAACTTATCATGTTTTTATAAAGAGTGGTTTACAGCAAGTTGCTGCAGATAAAGTTGCTATTTTAGAAATTGGTTTTGGCACAGGTTTAAACTGTTTTATTACTTATTTAGAAGCTCAAAAAGAAATCGATTATGTGGGTGTAGAAGCTTACCCAGTTACTACAGAGGAAGTAGAAAAAATGAACTTTATTAAAGTTTTAAAAGCAGAAAAAGAGCAAGATGCTTTTTATAAAATTCACGAAGTTTCTTGGGAAGAAAAACAGCAAATTTCACTTCATTTTTCACTCACAAAAAGAAAACAATTTTTTGAAGATATAGAAGATGAAAATGTGTTTGATTTAATTTATTTTGATGCATTTGGTGCACGTGTACAACCCCAATTATGGACTGAAGAAATTTTCTTAAAAATGTTTAATGCTTTAAAAGAAAACGGTATTTTAGTAACGTATTCTGCAAAAGGAAGCGTTAGAAGAGCTATGCAGGCAGTAGGTTTTACAGTAGAGCGTTTGCCTGGTCCTCCAGGAAAAAGAGAAATGTTAAGAGCTAGAAAAATAACAACTCAAAATCCATAATTTTAAATTCGTTTACATGGAATTCAAAAGAAAATTCGGTAGAAAAAAACAAGCAAAACCTAAAAAAGGCCTCTTTTTGGTTATTTTGTTGGCCATTGCGTTAATACTTTGGTTTAAGGCAGATGCCATTATGGAAGTTCTATTTTAGGGTTTTTTCTAAAGTGTTTTTCTGCTTTACCTAACATCTTTTATCTGATGTTCTTTATACAATTATGCAAAAAAACGTAATCACTAGAACCAATCCTAAAAAGGATGCCACTTCAAGCAGGGCTATGCTTGTTTGCTAATTATTTGAACTAATAATTGCTTTTTTATTTCTAGAAACCAGTTCAAAAAAAAATAAAAAGATTAAGAAAGTAGATCTTTGAATAAAAAAATCTAAGTTCTTTTTGGAAATTTATTCATCAAAAAATAAAATACCCACAAACAAATACAGCCGTTAGTTCTATTATCAACCAAAAGAATTGTTTAGATTTGTAGAAAAGCGAGCTGAACATCTCGTTTAAAGTAACAAATAATCGTCAGTAAAAAAGGCGCAATAAACTAAAACAACTCTGCGATTTTGCCCACAGAAAAAATAATTTTAGGGATCGACCCAGGAACAACCATTATGGGTTTTGGTTTGATAAAAGTAGTTGGTAAAAAGATAGAATTTATTCAAATGAACGAATTGATTCTAAAAAAATACGATGATCATTATTTAAAATTAAAACTAATTTTTGAACGCACAATTGAGTTAATAGATACCTATAACCCAGATGAAATTGCCATTGAAGCACCATTTTTTGGTAAAAATGTACAATCGATGTTAAAGTTAGGTAGAGCACAAGGAGTTGCTATGGCTGCTGGTTTGTCCAGAGAAATTCCGATTACAGAATATTTACCTAAAAAAATTAAAATGGCAATTACAGGAAATGGAAGTGCTAGTAAAGAGCAAGTTGCTTTGATGTTAAAATCGCTTTTAAATTTAAAAACTTTACCAAAAAATTTAGATGCTACAGATGGTTTGGCTGCTGCAGTTTGTCATTTTTACAATTCAGGTAGAGTTGTGGGTGGTAAAAATTATACAGGTTGGGCTAGTTTTGTAAAGCAAAATGAGAAGAGAGTTAAGAAATAATGTCAGGAATCTACATTCATATCCCTTTTTGTAAACAAGCATGTTTTTATTGCGATTTTCACTTTTCTACTTCTTTAAAAAAGAAAGAAGAAATGATTGGTAGTTTAATTAAAGAAATAAAATTAAGAAAAGACGAATTGCAAAATGAAATAGTTGAAACAATCTATTTTGGAGGTGGAACACCATCTGTTTTAACAACTGACGAAATTAAGCTTTTAATTGAAGCTGTTTATACTAATTTTGAAGTAGTAGAAAACCCTGAAATTACTTTAGAAGCAAATCCAGATGATTTATCTGAAGAGAAAATTATAGCACTTTCCAAATCGCCCATAAATAGATTAAGTATCGGAATTCAATCTTTTTCTGAGAAAGATTTACGGTTAATGAATCGAGCTCACAATACGGTAGAAGCAAAAAAATGTTTGGAGGTTGCTACAGAATATTTTAAAAATATTTCTGTAGATTTAATTTATGGAATTCCAGATTGTACTCATGATCAGTGGCGTAAAAACATACAAATAGCTTTAAGTTTTGGAGTGCCACATATATCAAGCTACGCTTTAACAGTAGAACCTAAAACCACTTTAGAAAGTTTAATTAATAAAGGGAAAATTAAAAATGTTGATGAAGAAAAAGCAGCAGAACAGTTTTATATTTTAATAGCAGAACTAGAAAAAGCAAATTTTATACATTACGAATTGTCTAACTTTGGTAAAGACGGTTTTTTTAGTAAAAACAATTCAGCTTATTGGTTAGGCAAATCTTATTTAGGTATTGGTCCTTCTGCGCATTCTTTTGATGGGAAACAACGTAGTTGGAACGTAAGAAATAATACAAAATATATAAAATCTATACAAAAAAATACGTTGCCCATAGAAAGAGAAATATTGTCTAAAATAGATGTTTACAACGAATATGTTATGACAGGTTTAAGAACAATTTGGGGAGTTTCTTTACAAAAAATATCAGCCGATTTTGGCAGTATTTTTTTAGAGTATCTAGAAAATCAATCAAAAAAATACATACAAGATCAATTATTAAGCATTGAAAATGGAGTTTTAAAGGCTACAAAAAAAGGAAAATTTTTAGTAGATGGTATAGCATCAGATTTATTTATGATTTCATAATTATTTATAAAAATGCTTTGATGTATAGTTTTTAAATAACAATTAAAAACTTATATTTGAGATTACAGCCATAAAACAATCAACAAGAACAAGCTTAACATTAAATGAAAGCAATAATAGAATACAATTCAAGAAAAATCACGGTAGATATCTCTAATCCTATTGATATTTCTATACCTATCGATCCTAAAAAAAAGAATGTAAATGCTTTATATATAGAGGGGCCAAAGATTTTTCCACAAGAGTTTGATGGTGAGGTTGTAAAAGTTTCTGAAGGTGCCGTAGTTAATTTTAATAATATACATTTTAATCCACATTCTCATATTACACATACAGAATGTGTTGGGTTTATTACAGATAAAGTACACTCAGTAAATAAAAATTTAAAATATTTTATTTTTTTAGCAGAAGTGGTTACTATTGCTCCTTTGTTTCATAATGGAGATTTTATAATTGGAGTTAAACAGCTAACAAGAGCCTTAAGAAATAAAAAAAGAGATGCCATAGTAATTAGAACTTTACCTAATTTAGAGGATAAAAAGAGTATGCAATACTCTAATACAAATCCAACTTATTTATCAGAAAAAGCAGCAATTTATTTAAGAGAAAAAGGGATTAAACATTTGTTAATTGATTTACCTTCAGTAGATAAAGAGAAAGATGAGGGTAAGCTTTTATCTCATAATGCTTTTTGGAATACAGCAGGCAAAGTAAGAATGGATGCAACTATTACAGAGTTTATTTATGTGCCAAATACAGTAGAGGATGGTGAGTATTTACTGAATTTAATGATTGCACCTTTTGAAAATGATGCCACTCCAAGCAAACCTGTTTTGTACGAGATTATAAAGTAAGTTTTGTCTAAAAATCTTCTAATTTATTTAAATACATTATTTCTTTAAAAATTTCTCATTAGTTTATTCTATAGGTATTTAACCACTCTGTAGAAGGTGCTTTATGGGTAAGTTTAATGTCAGAAACAGCTTCATACTTCTTGTTTTCATAGCTTTTTTTTGATTAACGAATTAGAGAAGTGTTTTGTAAAAACTCGCTTTCCATTTAAATAATAATTGTAAATTTGATAGATAAAGATACTTTTTAAATTATAAACAAACCCATAATTAATGCATATAGAGCAGTTAAGAGACTTTTGTATTGCTAAAAAAGGAGTTACAGAACATTTTCCTTTTGATAATGTTACTCTAGTTTTTAAAGTGATGGGAAAAATGTTTGCACTTTCTGGATTAGATAATTGGGAAAAGGGCGAAGAAAAAATAAATGTAAAGTGCAATCCAGATTGGGCAGAAGAGTTAAGAGGAGAATATGAAGGAATTAAGCCTGGTTGGCATATGAATAAAAGATTATGGAATACAGTAACCATTAATTCTAGCGATGTTTCTGATGATTTGGTTAGAGAACTAATAAATCATTCTTACGATTTAGTCGTAAAAGGTTTAACTAAAAAAATGCAAGCCGAATTAGAAAATTTGTAAATGAAAAAGCAAACTTTAAGAAATATTTACAAACAAAAACGAGCCGATTTATCTCTTTTAGAAATAAAAAAGTTACAACAAAACATCTATCAACAAATTTATAGTTTAGATATTTCTAACATTAAAACTGTACATCTATTTTTGTCTTTAGTAAAATTTAAAGAGATAGATACACAACCTATTATCAACTATTTTAGAGAGCAGAATAAAGAGATTGTAGTTAGCAAATGCAATTTTAAAGACAATACTTTAGCTCATTTTTATTTAGATGAAAACACAAAATTAGTACTCAATAAATTTGAGGTTCCAGAACCTGAAGATGCAAAACCAGCTTTAGAAAAAGATTTAGATTTGGTATTTGTGCCACTTTTAATATCTGATAATCAAAACTTTAGAGTAGGTTATGGCAAGGGTTTTTACGATCGATTTTTAGCAAATTGCAGAAAAGATTGTAAAAAAATAGGGCTTAATTTTTTTGCGCCTATTGCCAAAATAAAAGATGTAGATAATTTTGATATTCCTTTAGATCACATTATTTATCCAAAGCCTTTAGTTTAAATAATAAATTAGGGTTTGGACAAATACTTTTCCAATAGTCAATTTCACTTTCGTAAGCCACACCAGGAAAATCATTTTTAAAATCTAACAAGGTTAGCATTATTTGAAAATGCAAGTGAGGTACCCAATTTCCGTTTTCACTAGCATTTCCTAAAACACCAATTTCCGTTCCTTTTTTTAGGAAATTACCTACTTTATGATGTGCAATACTTGCTAGAGATAAATGCCCAAACAAAGTATAAAAAACATTGTTTTCGGTTTTATGTTTTAAAATTAGTAAACCACCATATCCTTTTTCAAAATTATCGTCTGTAATACAGACTATTTCACCATCTAAAACTGTATTTACTGGTGTTTTAGCAGGTAACCAAAAATCGACACCTAAATGCGTATCTCTTTTTTCAATACCTGTTTTTGTGCTTCTTCTGTAATTGTCAGATGTGTATAAAGCTCTTTTTTCTAAATAGCCACCAGCTATAATTTTAGTTGGGTTTTGAACTTGAATTTCCTCTAATTTTTCTTCAAAATAAAGAAGGTTGTTAAACTCGTTAATCGTTTTTACAAGTGTGTTATGAATGCTTAAATCTATATGAATAGCTTCTTTTTTAACCACTGTTGGAAATAAATCTTGCAAAGAAAATTCCTTATTTTTTGCCCAATTTTTAAACGCTTCTAACATCTCTTTTTTATGCATCATCAAAAATAGAATAAAAGGTTTAGATTTTAAAAATTACTTTTTATTATTTGTAGTTTTGTGTAAAACAGTTTTAAAATGATTGTACAAGGAAACATTGTAGATATTGCTAACAAAAAGATTTTTAAAGGCGAAGTTGAGATTGAAAATGATCGAATTTTAGAAATTAGAGCAACCAATCACGACTGTGAAAATTACATTTTACCCGGTTTTATAGATGCACATATACACATAGAAAGTTCTATGTTAGTCCCTTCTGAATTTGCAAAAATAGCGGTAAAACATGGTACAGTTGCTACAGTTTCAGATCCGCATGAAATTGCCAATGTTTTAGGTGTACATGGAGTTAACTTTATGATTGAAAACGGAAAAAAAGTTCCGTTGAAATTCAATTTTGGAGCACCCAGTTGTGTGCCAGCAACTTCATTTGAAAGTGCAGGAGCTGTTATAAATTCCAACGATATTAAAGTGATGATGGAAAATCCTGATATTAAATATTTGGCAGAAATGATGAATTATCCAGGTGTATTATTTGATGATGCTGAGGTTTTAGCTAAGATTCAGCATGCTAAAAACAATAACAAACCCATTGATGGACATGCACCAGGATTAAGAGGAGATGATGCAAGCAAATATATTGCAGCAGGCATTTCTACAGACCACGAATGTTTTACTTACGAGGAAGCTTTAGAGAAACTGCAAAAAGGCATGAAAGTAATTATTAGAGAAGGTTCTGCAGCCAAAAACTTTAATGCTTTAATAGATTTATTGCCAGAACATTTCGAAAATATGATGTTTTGTTCAGATGATAAACATCCAGATGATTTGTTGTTAGGACACATTAATCAATTATGTGAAAGAGCTGTTGCTAAAAATATTGACGTTTTTAAAGTACTACAAGTAGCTTGTATAAACCCTGTAAAGCATTATAATTTAGATGTTGGCTTGTTACAAAAAGGAGATTTTGCAGATTTTATTGTTGTTGAAGATTTACAAAAATTGAAGGTTTTAGAAACCTATATTAATGGTGAGTTGGTAGCTAAAAACGGAGAGAGTTTTTTAAAATCTGTTGATTTTGAAGTTTTAAATAACTTTAAAACAGATAAAAAGAAAGTAGAAGATTTTGCCATTAAATCTTTAGCCCAAAAAATAAGAGTAATAGAAGTTTTAGATGGCGAGTTGGTAACCAACCAAATTAAAACAGAAAGCTTTATTGAAAATGGAAATTTAGTTTCTAATATTAAAAAAGATATTTTAAAAATGACGGTTGTAAATCGTTATCAGAATTCTGAGCCATCGATCGCGTTTATTAAAAATTTTGGACTAAAAGAAGGTGCTATTGCAAGTTCTGTTGGCCACGATTCTCATAATATAATTGCTGTGGGGGTTTCCGACGAAGCAATTTGTAAAGCTGTTAATTTAATCATTAAAAATAGAGGAGGGGTTTGTGCTGTAAATAACACAGAAGAAAAAATAGTTTCTTTACCAGTAGCAGGAATTATGAGCGATAAATCTGCTGAAGAAATTGGAAAAGATTATGCAGAACTAGATAAAATGGCAAAACAAATGGGCAGCCAATTAAAAGCACCTTATATGAGTTTATCTTTTATGGCTTTGTTGGTTATTCCCTCTTTAAAGTTGTCTGATAAAGGATTGTTTGATGGTACTTCTTTTACATTTACTTCTTTAGAAATTGAGTAGTTTCAAAGTTTCAAAGTTTCAAAGTTGTATAATTTTGATTTTGTGTGTTATTTAGACCTTATAAAGAAAATTCATTTAGAAATTACAATTTGTAAATTCAATAAAACCAAAGTTAGCAAACAAGTTTAGCCACGATTGAAATGGCATCCTTTTTTTGTTTTTCACAAAAAAAGATATAATGGAAAGCGTGAAATAGCTTCTAATAATAGTCTGAATTAAATTGTTACTTTTGCCAAATATCAATCAACATAAAAAATGAGTTTACAACAAGATTTAGAAAACAGAAGTGGTCATAAATGCGAATTGTGTGCGGCTACCAATAATTTAAGTATTTACGAGGTAAAACCAACTTCTACAGGTGGTGTAGATGGCAGTTTGTTAGCTTGCGAAACTTGTGTAGACCAAATAGAAAATCCAGAAAATACAGATGCTAATCATTGGCGTTGTTTAAACGATTCTATGTGGAGCGAGTTTAGAGCTGTAAAAGTAGTGGCTTGGAGAATGTTGCACAGATTGAAAAAAGAAGGTTGGCCACAAGATTTGTTAGACATAATGTATTTAGAAGATGAAGATATTCGTTTTGCAAAAGAATCTGGAGACCATTTAGATGAAAGCGAAAAAATAATTCATAGAGATGCCAATGGTGCCATTTTACAGGCAGGAGATTCTGTGGTTTTAATAAAAGATTTAAAAGTAAAAGGCTCTAGTATGGTTGCCAAACAAGGTACAGCAGTTCGTAGAATTTCTTTAGATCATGAAAATGCCAAATATATTGAAGGTAAAGTTGGACCTACACAAATAGTTATTATTACAGATTATGTGAAAAAAATGGCAGAAAAAGAGTAGAATGTCATTTCGATTGCAGTCCATACGTTGGGCGTTCCCTTTCAGGTCGCGCTTTCCATTATATCTTTTTAGTCTTGTTCTCGATAGAAATTTATTCGTTCCTCATAAATTTACTCGAACTTACAACTAAAAAGGATGCCATTTCAATCGCTAACGCACCTACTTACCAGCTTTTTGCTTTAGAGCACTTTTTGCTGCTTTTAATAACTGTTTTTTATGGTCTATTTCCTGTTTTTTTCAAGTTTTTACAGCAGTTTCTTGATCTTTTAATTTAAAATCATACTCGCCTTTTGGGGCAACTAGTTTTGTAAAAATTGGCGATATTTCTATAGTTAAAACAACAAGAAAATAAAGAAAGAAGGTAAGTGTAGAATTAAAATTAACTTCAATTTTTAAGTATATTTGTATTAAATCGTCAGTAATATCACCAAATAATGAAAAGAATACTTTTTTTATTAGCATCTATAATTTTATTATCATCTTGTGTAACTAAGAAGTTTAAACCAAAGTGGTTAGAAAAAAAAGCACCAGAAACTTTTAAAGCACGCTTTGAAACGACACAAGGTAATTTTGATATTGAAGCTGTTAGAGAATGGTCTCCAAAAGGTGTAGATAGGTTGTATCAATTGATAAAATACAACTATTATCAAGATGTTGCTATATTTAGAGTGGTACCCAATTTTGTAGCACAATTTGGTATTCACAACGATTCTTTAATAAATAAAAGTTGGCAAAAAGGTATTGAAGACGAACCTGTAATCAGAAAAAACGATGCTATGACTTTGGCTTTTGCCAGAGGAGGCGTAAAAACAAGATCCAATCAAATATTTATCAATTTAAAAGACAATCCACGGTTGGATAAGTTGGCGTATTCTGGTGTTACAGGTTTTCCTGTTGTTGCAAAAGTAATTGCAGGTCAAGAAAATGTCTTAAAATTTTACGATGGTTATGGAGATCGATTGGGTAGGCAACAAGGTAAAATTAATAAGCTTGGAAACAAGTTTCTGAAAGAAAATTACCCAAAAGTAGATTATATTTTAAAAGCTTATTTTATTAAATAAACTTTTGATTTTCTTTTTCTCTTGTAAAAAATCATCAAAGAATTATTTAATTATCGAAAATAATATCAACCCAAAAAAAGCTTGTTCCATTTTAACCTAGATTTTATTTACTTTTCTCTGCCATCAATTTTTACATTTACTCCATAATTATTATTAGAGATATTTATTTTTGGTGATGTAATTCTGTAAAATAATTATAAAAATAGGGAATTGTTTCTATACCTTTTAAGTAGTTCCAAACACCAAAATGTTCGTTTGGTGAATGAATCGCATCTGAATTTAACCCAAATCCCATTAAAATAGTTTTGCTTTTTAATTCTTGTTCAAAAAGTGCAACAATAGGTATGCTTCCTCCGCTTCTTTGCGGAATTGGAGTTTTACCAAAAGTAGTTTCATATGCTTTACTTGCTGCCTGATATCCAATATTGTCAATAGGGGTAACATAACCCTGTCCTCCATGATGAGGTTTTACTTCCACTTTTACTGCTTTTGGAGCAATGCTTTCAAAGTGGTTTTTAAAAAGTTCTGTTATTTCTCTCCAATCTTGATTGGGAACCAAGCGCATGGAAATTTTTGCATATGCTTTGCTGGCAATTACGGTTTTAGCCCCTTCACCAGTATAACCTCCCCAAATACCATTTACATCTAGTGTAGGTCTAATAGAGTTTCTTTCATTGGTAGTATATCCTTTTTCGCCATAAATCTCACCAATATTTATTGATTTTTTATAGTCTTCTTTAGAAAAGGGTGCTTTTGCCATTTCAGCTCTTTCCTCTAAAGATAACTCTTCTACATTATCATAAAAACCAGGAATCGTAATATGATTATTTTCGTCATGTAAAGAAGCAATCATTTTAGTTAAAATGTTGATTGGGTTTGCTACAGCACCACCATACAACCCAGAATGTAAATCTCTATTTGGTCCTGTAATTGCTACTTCAACATAACTCAAACCACGTAAACCGGTTGTTATTGAAGGTATGTTATTGGCAATCATCCCTGTATCAGAAATAAGTATTACATCATTGGCTAATTTTTCTTTATTTCTTGGAACAAACCAAGACAAGCTTTCAGAACCTACTTCTTCTTCACCTTCAATCATAAATTTTACGTTGCAAGGTAAGTTGCCAGTAGATGTCATGTATTCTAAGGCTTTTACATGCATGTACATTTGGCCTTTATCATCACAAGAACCCCTTGCAAAAATTGCGCCTTCTGGGTGAATTTCTGTTTTTTTTATTACGGGGTCAAATGGTGGTGAGTGCCATAAATCTATAGGATCTGCAGGTTGTACATCATAATGCCCATAAACTAAAACTGTAGGTAAATTTGTGTCAATAATTTTCTCTCCATAAATGATCGGATAACCTGGTGTTTCACAAAGTTCAACCTTATCACAGCCTGCTTTTTTTAAACTTTTTAAAACAAAATCTGCCGTGTTTAAAACATCTTTTTTAAAGGCTTTATCTGCACTTACTGATGGGATTTTTAAAAGTTCAATGAGTTCGTTTAAAAAGCGTTCTTTATTGTTTTCTATATAAGATTTTATTGTATCCATGTAAAGATTTTAATTTCTTTCTCAAAAATAGAAAAATTTATTGCAACAAGTTTGTAGTTTCTAAGTATTGTTTATATTTGCAACCCGAATTCTTCGGGAAATTTGCAGGCGTGGTGGAATTGGTAGACACGCTAGACTTAGGATCTAGTGCCGCGAGGTGTGAGAGTTCGAGTCTCTCCGCCTGTACAAAACTAATAGTCGAAGTGTTTAACTTCGACTATTTTTATTTTAAATCTTATTTTATGAAATTATATCCTATAAAATTTTTACCAGTGTTTAGTTATAGATTATGGGGTGGTGAAAAACTTAAAACGGTTTTAAACAAAGATTATTCTGAAACGAAAATTGGAGAGTCTTGGGAAATTTCTGATATAAAAGATAGTGAAACGCTAGTTAAAGATGGTTTTTTAAAAGGAAAAACATTAAATTATTTAATAGAAGAATTTAAAGGTGAATTTTTAGGGACTAAAGTTTTTAATCAATTTGGGGTAAAATTTCCGTTATTAATAAAGTTTATTGATGCAAAAAAGCCTCTTTCTGTTCAGGTACATCCTAGTAACGAAATCGCTAAAGAGCGCCACGATTCATTTGGAAAAAATGAGATGTGGTACGTAATGGAAGCTGATAATGATGCTGAGTTAATTGTTGGTTTTGATGAGAAATTTGATGAAGAAAATTTTGATACTTTAGTGTCTGACGGATCTATTTTAGAAAAAATGCATCATGAAA
Source organism: Polaribacter sp. YIW18 (assembly GCF_057219325.1). NCBI lineage: Bacteria > Pseudomonadati > Bacteroidota > Flavobacteriia > Flavobacteriales > Flavobacteriaceae > Polaribacter > Polaribacter sp. YIW18. The sequence goes on from NZ_JBXVVE010000012.1 coordinate 28,593, forward strand.
AAGTTGCAGAAGGAGATGCTTTTTACATTCCAACAGGAAGAGTACATGCAATTGGTGCTGGTGTGTTGTTGGCAGAAATTCAGCAAACCTCAGATATTACTTATAGGATTTTTGATTACAATAGGGTAGATGCCAGAACTGGTAAATTGAGAGATTTGCACAACGATTTAGCCAAAGATGTTATCAATTTTGAACCTCAAAAAGAATACAAAACTTCGTATAATAGAAAAACGAATTTTTCTAACAAGTTAGTGCATTCTCCATATTTTACCTCTAATATCTTGTTTATAGAAGGTAGTATAAAAAAAGATTATACTGATTTAGATTCTTTTGTAATTTTTATTTGTGTTGATGGAGATTTAGCATTGATTTCTAACCACAAAACGTATCCACTTAAAAAAGGTGAAACGATTTTATTACCAGCAGCTGTAAATACTGTGGAGTTAATTTCGAAAACTAAAAAAAGTAAGCTAATAGAGGTTTATATCTAACTTTTTAATTCGATTATTTTAAAATTTTCAGCTCTTTCAGCAGAGGCAAACATTTCTTTAGTTTCTTCTGGAGGTGTTGTTAATTTTCTTTGGGTTAAATCTATCCAAGCACCATAAACTTTTATGATGGCAGATAGTTTTCCTGCTTCATTAAAAACTTCATGAACAATTTTCCAACGTTCGTTGTTTTTAGACAAACCCTCTAATTTTAAATTAACGGTTATATTTTCTCCTAGATGGATTTCTTTTCTAAAAGAAGTTTCTTCTGTAAATAAAATAGGACCTAAGTTATATTTGGTAAATTTTTGAATTGAGAAATTATATTTTGCAAAATAACGCACTCTAACTTCAGCAGCATAATCATTATAAGCTGTATGACGCATGTGTCTGTTTGGATCAAAATCAGACCATTTTGTAGCAAAAGTAACTTGAAAGCTCATATTTTATTAAGGTTTAAAAAAATCCGATAAATTTTTAATTTATCAGATTTATATTTTTGTTAAATTTTATTTTTTAACAACTTCTAATTTAGTTTTTAACTTTAAATCTTTTAAAACATTTAAAGCCTCTGCAACATAAATATCTTTAGATAAATTTTTGTGCCAAATATTTCTTTTATCAGCTAAAACACTGTCTTTTTTTAATAATGGTAATTCGTATTTTGGCGAGTTAAAAGTAAGATTAGATTTGTGTTTAAACGCATCTGAATATTTTTTTGCAACTTGTTCTTGCTCTTTACTTTCTTTAGCAAAATCTTTATAATTTAAAGAGTAAGAAGTATCTTCTTGATTTTCTTTTAACCATTTTGCATACTCGTTTATAAGCTTGAATTTTGTATTGCTAGCAATTCTAGTTTTACTTTTGTCAACTACTTCAGAGAAGTTTTCATAAGAGTTGGTTTGTGTATATTTTGCTTGTGGAACTTTGTCCCAAACTAAAGCACCATCTAGATCTCTTTCTCCAAACTTCATGTAACTATACCTGTCTGGCATTGCAATATCAGAGTACACTCCTTCAATTTGTGTAGAACCACCGTTAACTCTATAAAATTTCTGAATTGTCATTTTTATAGCACCTAAATCTTTTTCGTATTTAGGATAAAAATTATTTATTGGGATAACACTTTGTACAGTTCCTTTTCCATAGGTTTGATTGCCTCCTATTATTACAGCACGACCATAATCTTGCATGGCTGCAGCAAAAATTTCTGATGCAGATGCAGAAAGTTCATTTACCAATACAACAACAGAACCATCCCATTGCATTTTTGGATCTACATCACTTTTAACAATTGGATCTTGACCTCTATATTTTACCTGTACAACTGGACCTTGCTTAATAAATAAACCAGCAATTTGTATTGCTGTCTGTAAAGAACCACCACCATTATTTCTTAAATCGATTAATAAACCAGCTATGTTTTCTCTTTTTAAACGTGCAATTTCTTTTTCCATGTCTTTTGCAGAGTCTCTTGCATCTCTATCGGAAAAATCTATATAAAATCTAGGTAAATCTATTAAACCATATTTTTTGCCATCTTTTTCTACAATACTAGATTTTACAAATGTTTCTTCTAACTCTACAACATCTCTTATAATAGAAATTATTTTTGTAGAACCATCTAATTTTTTCTTTACAGTTAGTCTAACTTCTGTACCTTTTTTACCTTTAATAAATTTAATGGCATCATCTAAACGCATGCCTACAATATCTAATGGATCTTTATCACCTTGCGCCACTTCTAAAATAATATCTCCAGCTTCAAGTTCACCTTGTTTCCAAGCTGGTCCACCAGAAACTAATTCTACTATTTCTGTATAAATACCTTGTCTAGATAAACGTGCTCCAATACCTTCTAATTTACCAGACATATCTTGGTCAAAGCGTTCTTTAATTCTTGGTGCCATATACGTTGTATGAGGATCAAAAGCGCTTACTACACTGTTTAAAAAAACAGAAAACCAATCTTCGTGTTCTAGTTCGTCTATTCTTAAATACAATTCATTCATGTTTTTTAAAACTTCTTTTCTAGCTTCTTTTTCTAAAGTTTTAAAAGATTTTTTCTTGTATTTTTTGTCTTTTTTAAGTTTTTCTTCTTGTTTTTCTAATTCACTTTGAATTCTGCTTAACGTATTTAATTTTAGTTGTTTACGCCAGTATTCTACTAGTTTATTTTCGTTCTTAGCAAAAGGGATCTTATCATAATCTATATCAATAGTTTCTTTTTTATTAAAATTAAAAGGTTGTTTTAAGATTTCACCATAATAGGATTTTGCGTTTGCAGTTTTTTCTAAAAAACGATTGTAAACTAAATTGTAAAAAGAAACATCATCTTTTAATAGTTGGTTGTCTATTTCATATTTATATTTAGAGAATTCTTTTAAATCATCTTGCGTAAAGTAACGTTTACTTGGGTCTAAACCCTCTATAAAGCTTTTATACACTTTTTCAGAAAAATCATCATTCATATCCTTTACAACAAAATGTCCTCTTGTTAATATATTTTTTAAAACATACACTAAAATTTTATCCTTTTCAGGATCTGATTTTAGGGTGGTTTCTGCTTGTAAAGTTAGATTGTTAAATAACAACAAAAAAGCTATTAATAGTAGGCTGTTTTTTTGTAGATTGTTCATATAGATTATAGTGATTTAGATGCCTTTTAATTTTTATGTTACTAAAATAATGCCAAAATATTTTAAAAAAAAGAATCTAGTTATTTTTATATTTTTTTTGGATTAATTTATTATAACTCTAACAATAATACGTAAAAAAGCATAAGTTTATTCTTTACAAATTGTTAAAAAGAAAATGAATTAAATAAATTACTTTTGTGTATTAGAAATAGGTATCAATTTTCTAGGCTAGTTAAATATTAAATAAATTTTTATGCAAGAAAAACCTTTAATTTTAGTAACCAATGATGATGGAATTACAGCTCCAGGAATAAGGGCTTTAATTAAAATTATGAATAAAATTGGTGATGTTGTTGTGGTAGCACCTGATAGTCCACAAAGTGGCATGGGACATGCTATTACAGTAGATAATGTATTAACTTGTAACCCTATAACGATAGATAATGGCCCACAATTAGAATATACCTGTTCTGGTACACCTGCAGATTGTGTTAAAATGGCGGTTAGCGAAATTTTAAACAGAAGGCCAGATTTATGTGTTTCAGGTATAAATCATGGTGCAAACTCATCTATTAATGTTATTTATTCTGGAACCATGAGTGCAGCTATAGAAGCTGGTATAGAAGGGATTCCTGCAATTGGTTTTTCATTATTAGATTTTAAATGGCATGCAGATTTTAAACCTTCAGAAGAATATGTGAAAAATATTACTTTAAATGCGCTGTTAAATGGTATTCCAGAAGGGGTAGTTTTAAATGTAAATATACCTAATTTAAAGAAAGAAGAAATTAAAGGTGTAAAAGTTTGCAGACAAGCAAATGGCTATTGGAAAGAAGATTTTGATAAACGTAAAAATCCTTTTGGAAAAGAATATTATTGGCTTTCTGGAGCTTTTGTAAGTAAAGATAAAGGACAAGATACAGATGTATATGCTTTAGAAAATGGCTATGTTTCTTTAGTGCCAGTACAGTTTGATATGACGGCTCATCACATGATACAAAAATTAAATTCTTGGGAACTGTAAAAAAAGATATCTTAATCGGTTTTTTAGTAGCCATTTTGGCCACTTTTGGAGGGATTTTTTTGTATTTAGAGTATTTTTCTAAATTTAGTTTTCAAGATACATTAATAATGATTGAAGAAAGAAACTTGTATGGGAAAGTATTATCATTAGCAGCTATTCCTAACTTATTTGTGTTTTTTATTTTTATTAAAAAGAAACAAGACGCAAGAGCAAAAGGAGTACTTTTAGCAACTATAGCGATTGCTCTATTAACCTTAATTTTAAAGTTTTTTTAAAATGAAATATTACATAATTGCTGGTGAAGCTTCTGGAGATTTGCATGGTTCTAATTTAATGAAAGAATTGTATAAAAATGACAAAGATGCAAACATCCACTTTTGGGGTGGAGATCTTATGCAGTCAGTTGGAGGTACTTTAGTTAGTCATTATAAAGAAAGAGCTTTTATGGGTTTTTTTGAGGTGATTACCAACCTCTTAAAAATTGTAGGATTCATAAAACTTTGTAAAAAAGACATATTAAAATTTAATCCTGATGTAATTATTTTTATAGACAATTCTGGTTTTAATTTGCGTATTGCTAAATGGGCAAAAGAAAACAGATTTAAAACAAATTATTACATTTCTCCTCAAGTTTGGGCAAGTAGAGCAAGCAGGGTTAAAGACATTAAAAGAGATATAGACCAATTATTTGTAATATTACCTTTCGAAAAAGATTTTTATAACAAATACGATTATGAGGTTTCTTTTGTTGGGCATCCTTTAATTGATGCAATTGCAGGAAGAAAACAAGTTTCTTTAACCAAGTTTAGAGAAGAACATCAATTAGGAGATAAGCCAATAATTGCACTTTTACCTGGTAGTAGAAAACAAGAAATTACCAAAATGCTTTCTGTAATGGTTTCTTTAGTAGATGATTTTTCGGATTATCAATTTGTAATTGCTGGTGCTCCAAGTCAAGATTTTTCTTTTTATAAACATATTATTGGTTCAAAAGAAATAGCTTTTATCAATAATAAAACTTATGATTTATTGAGCGTTTCTTATGCAGCATTAGTAGCCTCTGGAACAGCTACATTAGAAACAGCCTTGTTTAAAGTGCCTCAAGTTGTTTGTTATAAAGGTGGCTATATATCTTACCAAATTGCAAAAAGAATTATTACGTTAAAATTTATTTCTTTGGTAAACTTAATAATGGATAAAGAGGTGGTAAAAGAATTAATTCAGAATGATTTTAATAAGCTAAATTTAAAAAAGGAATTATCTAAAATTTTAAAGCCAGAAAATAGAGAACAATTATTTTTAAACTATTTTGAATTAGAGAAAAAACTAGGAGGTAAAGGTGCTTCTAAAAAAGTGGCTACACAAATTGTAAATGCTTTAAAAGAAATCTCTTAAAATAAAAAGAGTTCGCTATCGATTTGGTGGTACAAATAAAAATGGTGTTTTAAGATTTATCCACACAATGCGTTTTAGAGCAGATATCGTTTATTCATTTTTAGAAAAATACCTGAATAAAGCCTTTGTAAAAGCCAAAAAATATATTGTAATTTTTTAGTAACTTTCGGTTGCTATGAAAAACTTACTACAATATACTCCTTTTCATCTTCTGTTGTTTTTTATTCTCGGAATTTTAATTGAGTTTTACAACCATTTTTGGGAATTAAATTTTAATTATAAATGGCCAATTTTATTGGCTTTAACTGCTATTTTTATTGTACTTAATAATAGAAAAATCATAACAATAGTTGCTTTTATATTGTTTTTCTTTTTAGGTATTTCATCTGTATTTTTAAGTAATTCATCGAATTATAAAAGCTATTTTAAAAAACACATTACATCTAATAATTTTGCGATTTTTAAAATTAAAAAAGTTTTAAAACCAGGGTTATATTATCAAAAATATATTGCAGAGGTTCAGCAAGTTGCCAATACTAAAACCAAAGGAGAAGTACTTTTAAATTTAGAAAAAGATTCGATAAAACACAGACTTTTTATAGATGATGAGTTTTTAGTAAACCCCATATTTAAAGAATTAATTCCGCCTTTAAATCCGTATCAATTTAATTACAAAACTTATTTAGCAAAACAAGGTGTCGAGCATCAGGTTTTTATAAATTCTAGCGATATTTTTATAGTAAGCAAAAGCACTGTTACATTAGTAGGTTTGGCAGCGCAATTTAGAGAACACATCCAAAAATATTTACTAAAGTATCATTTTAAAGACGATGAGTTTGCAGTAATTAGTGCTTTGTTATTAGGGCAAAGGCAAGATGTTTCTAAAGAATTACTTACAGATTATGCAAATGCGGGTGCTATTCATATTTTGGCTGTTTCTGGTTTGCATGTAGGTATTTTATTATTGATCTTATCATTTTTACTAAAACCGATAGAAAATATTAAAAATGGCGTTTATATAAAAGCAACTATAATTGTATTGTTACTATGGATGTTTGCCTTTATTGCAGGTCTTTCTGCATCTGTAGTTAGAGCAGTTACCATGTTTACTTTTTTGGTAGTTGGCCAATTATTTAAAAGAAAAAATGTAGTTGCTTTCTCCCTAATAAGTTCTATGTTTTTTCTATTAATTGTAAAACCTATGTTTTTGTTTGATGTAGGTTTTCAGTTAAGTTATTTGGCGGTTTTTGGTATTATTTGGGTGCAACCAAAATTATATGCTGTTTATAAACCTAAGTTTTTTGTGATGGATAAAATTTGGCAATTATTTACAGTCTCTATTGCTGCACAAGTAGGAATTTTACCTTTAAGTATTTATTATTTTAATCAGTTTCCAGGTTTATTTATGTTATCAAACTTACTAATAATCCCTTTTTTAGGCGCTATTTTAATTGGAGGTATTCTTATAATTTTATTAGCACTGTTAAACATTTTGCCTCAATTTATAGCAACTATTTATAGCAATATTATTCAACTTATGAATGGTTTTGTTAGTTGGATTTCTCATCAAGAACAGTTTTTATTTAAAGATATTTCTATTTCTTTCTTAATGATGTTGTTTTGGTATTTTGCTATTTTTTCTTTGGTTATATTTCTTATCAAGAAAACACCAAAAAGGTTAATGTATTTTTTGTTTTCTCTAATTATTTTACAAAGTGTTTATTTTTTCGAGAAGAAAAATCTTGCCAATAAAAACGAACTTATAGTGTTTCATAAAAGTAGATTTGGAATTATCGGAAATAGGGCAGGAGCTCAACTGATTCTTCAGTACAATCTAGATAGCTTAAAATCAAAAGATATTAAAGCAATTAAACCTTATGTGATACATGAAAAGTTAAAAAAAGTGACCAAAGTACATTTTAAAAATTTCATCAATTATAACAATCAAGCTATATTAATAGTAGATAGTTTGGGTATTTATGCTTTAAAAAATGTTGTAAAACCAATTGTGGTGCTGCAATATTCACCTAAAATAAATTTGGAAAGACTAATAATAAAACTAAAACCTTTAGCAATTGTTGCAGATGGTTCTAATTACAAAAGTGATGTTAGAGGATGGAGTAAAACTGCAGCTTTTTACAAAATAAAATTTCATTATACAGGGCAAAAAGGAGCTTTTGTTTTAAAATAGTTATTTATAATTTGCTTTTAAAATTTTTTTCAAAATTTTCCCATTTTGTCTTTTTATAATTTTTAGAAGAAAAATAAGCTATAATCTTTTCAAGCTTTATTTTGTCTAAATAACCAGGTATGCTTTGTAAAACTTCTGCATTATCTGTTAAAAATATGGTTGTAGGAAAACTTAGTTTACCATTCATTAAGGCAGCTGCCAGTTCATGATAACCACGTCTACCATTCTCTTTAAACTTAAATGTATAATCTTTAAAAGTAATGTCTTCCTTTTCTTCCCCATTTAATTTAATAGCGTAAAAATTATCATTTATAGCTTGTATAATTGTTTGATTTGAATAGGTTGTTACATCCATTTTTTTACACCAACCACACCAATCTGTATACACATCTATCAATAATGGTTTTGGCTCTTTTTTAAGTTGTGCTATACCTTCTTCAAAAGAAAGCCAATTTATTTTATTTTGTGCTTTACTAAATGTAATTGTAAAAATAAATAGTAATAACGGAAAAATATTTTTCATAAATAAATTTAAACAAATGATACGTCAAATTTAAGACTTTTTTACAAAGTTTAGAAAACTGAATTGTTAAATGAGTTACTCTTTACAGTAAATGAATAAATTATATACTTAGATTGAATGTGTTTTTGATTTGAAAATAAAAAAAGATAACTGCAAAATTTATAGAGTTAACAAGCGTATTAAAAAAAGTAAAAAAGCTAAAATGGCTATTTTTCTTTTATAAATTACCTTGATAGCAATGCTAATAGCAGTTTTAAAATAATAAGGAAAAACAAAAAAATAACTCTAAAAGTATTTGCTTTCAAAAAAAATGATGAAAAGAATATTTTTAAGTAATTAGAATATTTATGAATTAAACTTATAATGATAAGCGACTATGTTTAGGGTAAAACATAGCCGCTTTTTTTTTGAAAGATAATTTTTATTCTGCAATTAAATGTAGTTCTGTAAACTCTTTATTTATAGAGATAGACTGTGTTTTTGTGAAACTTTTATCTATAGGAACCTCTACATTGTCTATTTGTAAAGATTTTACAACAAAAGGTAAGTTATGAAATACAATGTTAAAGTTCTTATATTCTGCATTAAAATCTCCACGTTTGTGTTGTTGTAAAATAAATTCATCTTTTTTACCTGTTACTTTAAAAGAACGCAAGCTAAATCTTCCTTTTCTATAATCATAACCATCATGAGCATCATCATATAATTTAGAAGTTTCTTTACCTTCTTTATAGTAAACATCTAAGGTAATTTCATTAAATTTTTTCTCGCCAACATATTGTTGTACTGGATATTTAGGTATTACTGCACCTTCTTTTATAAAAATTGGCATGCTGTCTATATCTGCATTTACCCATATTTCTTTGCCACCAATAACCACTTCATTTGTCCAGAAATTATACCATTTACCTCTTGGTATATACATTCTTCTTCCTTTGGCATTTGGTTCTTGTATTGGGCAAACTAAAATTTGTTCTCCGTAAATAAACTCATCACTTCTGTAATGTGTTTGTTGATCTTCTTGATCATATAAAACCAAAGATTTAAGTATTGGAGAGCCATCTGTTATATAATTCCAAAAAGCAGTATATAAATAAGGTAAAAGTTGATATCTTAACTCGACAAACTTTCTAACAATATCTGTTATTTCATCACCAAAAACCCAAGGTTCTTGGTCTCCATGATCACCAGAAGAATGTACTCTACAAAAAGCATGAAACACACCTAATTGAATCCATCTTGCAAATAATTCTCCTTGAGGTTGTTCTGCAAAACCACCAATATCACTACCTGCAAAAGAAAAACCAGACATTGCCATTCTTTGTGCTTGGTTGTTAGCAATAGCTAAATGTTCCCAAGTTGCTACATTATCTCCCATCCAAGTAGACGTATATCTTTGGGCACCAGCATATGCAGATCTTGTAATTACGAAAGGTCTTTTTGGATATGCATATTTTTTTAAACCATGATAGGTTGCGCGTGCCATTTGTGTACCATAGATATTATGTGCTTTTCTATGAGAACATGGATTTCCATCAAAATCATGACGCACATCATCTGGAAAAGATTTATTTGGCACATCCATTACAGCAGGTTCGTTCATATCGTTCCAAACACCTTTTACACCAATATCTTCTATTAGTTCTTTAAACAAACCAGACCACCAGTCTCTAACTTCTGGTCTTGTATAATCTGGAAAATAACATTCTCCAGGCCAAACTTTACCTTTCATGTATGGGCCGTCTGCACGTTTACAGAAATAATCTTTATCTAATGCTTCTTTAAAAACATCGTATTCTAAATCTATTTTAATACCTGGATCTATAATTACAACCGTTTTAAAGCCATCATCTTCTAACTCTTTTACCATTCTTTTTGGATCTGGAAAATAATTTTTATCCCAAGTAAAACATCTAAAACCATCCATATAATCAATGTCTAAATAAATAGCATCACAAGGTATTTTAAGGTCTCTAAATGTTTTGGTAACTTCTTTAACATTACTTTCTGGATAATAACTCCATTTACATTGATGAAATCCTAAAGCCCATAATGGAGGCAATGCATGAGGTTTACCGGTTAAGTCTGTGTAGTTTTTTACGACATCATCCATTTTTGGGCCATAAATAAAGTAGTAATTCATTTCTCCACCTTGGGCCCAAAAACTTGTTACATTTCTTCTTTCATGAGAAAAATCGAAATGTGTTTTAAAAGTATTATCAAAGAAAATACCATACGATTTATTGTTTTGGATAGCTGTATAAAATGGAATTGCTTTATAAATAGGGTCTGTGTTTTTACCAAAAGCGTAAGAGTCTGTTGCCCAGTTTTCGAAACGTTTTCCTTTCATGTTTACATCTACAGGCTTGTCTCCTAAACCATAAAAACTTTCTGCTTTTTGGCAAACTTTACTCATTTTTACAATATCTCCACCGAACTCATAACTTTCTTCCCAATGAAAACCAATTTCATCTTCATTTATTAATTTGTTATCAATAGCATCGTATAAACTAATTTGTAAGCTTACTTTTTCTATCAAACAAATTAGCTTAGAAGTAGTAACTTTATAATGCGTTTTATCTTCAGTTACTTTAAGTTTGTTGTACCCTCTACTTGCGTGTATGGTAACCCCGTATGAAAAATCTTTTTCAAACTTACCAGTTGTGCTATATCTAAAGCGAATTACACTATCTCTAACCACTGTAACTTCTAAAATAACATTGTTTTTTGTAGTAAAATATAGTTTATCTACATCTTTATGGTAATTTATTATTTCTGATGGAAAAAGGTTTCCTTTTTGTTCTAGTTCCGTATTAACAATCATAATATTTGCTTGTTTTTAATGTGGTAAAAGTCGTAATAGTTTCTAATAGAATTAACTGTAAATATTGTTTTTACGACAATATTCTTTTTGTAAACTATTTTTTTAAAGTTACTAAAGTAACCTAAAAAAAAGAATAATTTACAGATTAAAATATTATTTAGAATCTAATAAAAATAGCAATGTTTTTTTTGGAAGTTATAAAAATACAGTGCTATAAATTACCAATGTAGCAGTAATTTATAGCGCTAAATTTTCATCTTTTTTTTATTGATATTTTAAAGCAATCATGGCTAAAGGAGGTAAATTTAATTCGACAGAATTTTCTCTATTATTCCAAGTGGTTTTGTCTGCTTTTATTTTAGTGTTTTTGTAATTTCCGCTACCAGAAAAATCTCTAGTATCACTATTAAAAATCTCTTTTAAAGTGCCTTGTTTGGGTACACCAACTCTATAGTTTTCTCTTGGTATTGGAGTTAAATTACAAATAATAATAATGGTATCTTTTTCGTTTTCTCCTTTTCTTATATAAGATAATACAGAGTTTTCATGGTCTCCATGATCAATCCATTCAAAACCTTCTGCTGTAAATTGTTTTTGATGAAATGCTTTTTCTTTTCTATAAAGTTTGTTTAATTCTTTTACGCATTTCTGTGCCCCTTCATGTACTTTATACTCAAGTAAATGCCAATCTAAACTTTGTTGGAAATTCCATTCTTTGGTTTGACCAAATTCACCTCCTTGAAAAATTAATTTCGTACCAGGGTGTGTGTACATAAAACTATACAATAAACGTAGATTTGCAAATTTTTGCCATTCATCACCAGGCATTTTATCTACAATGGCTTTTTTACCATACACAACTTCATCATGAGACAGAGGCAACATAAAGTTTTCTGTAAACGCATAATTTAAACTAAATGTTAAATCGTTTTGATGATGTTTTCTATAAATAGGTTCTTTGGCAAAATATTCTAAAGTGTCATGCATCCAACCCATCATCCATTTCATACCAAAACCTAAACCACCTAAATATATGGGTCTAGAAACCATTGGGAATGATGTTGATTCTTCAGCTATGGTTTGTACGTCAGGAAAATTCTCATAGACAGCCGTATTCATCTCTTTCATAAAATTAATGGCGTCTAAGTTTTCTCTTCCTCCAAATTTATTTGGTTCCCATTCGCCATCTTCTCTAGAATAATCTAAAAACAACATAGAAGCTACAGCATCTACCCTTAAACCATCTGCATGATATTGGTCTAACCAATAAATTGCATTACTAATTAAAAAAGATTTTACTTCGTTTCTACCGTAATTAAAAATAAGACTTTTCCAATCTGGGTGATATCCTTTTCTTCTATCTGGATGTTCGTATAAATGAGAGCCATCAAAAAAGCCTAAACCATGATCGTCTGATGGAAAATGTGAAGGAACCCAATCTAAAATTACACCAATTCCTTTTTTATGAAACGCATCCACTAAAAACTTAAAACCATCTGGATTTCCAAAGCGAGAAGTTGGCGCAAAATATCCTGTTAATTGGTATCCCCAACTTGGATCATATGGGTACTCCATAACAGGCATTAATTCTACATGTGTAAAATTCATATCTGCTACATAGTTTACCAAATCTTCTGCAAATTCCTCATAAGTTAAAAAGTCGTTTCCATTTTTTTGTTTCCAAGAACCTAAATGAACTTCGTATACAGAATAAGGAGCGTCTAAGGCATTATTTTTTTTACGATTGTTCATCCATTTGTTGTCTTTCCAGCTGTAATTATCTTCCCAAACTACAGAGGCAGTTTTTGGGGGATGTTCGCACTTTTTTGCAAATGGATCTGCTTTTTCTGTTTTTACATCATCATGACTGCTTTGTATTTTATATTTATAAATACTGCCAATACCAACATTAGGGATAAAGCCTTCCCAAATACCACTATCATCCCATCTTACATTTAAAGGATGTTCTCCTTCTATCCAAAAATTGAAATCGCCAATTACCGTTACAGATTTTGCACTTGGTGCCCAAACTGCAAAATAGGTTCCTGTTACCCCATCTACTGTAACGATGTGCGAACCAAATTTTTCGTAAAGTTTATAATGTTTTCCTGCTTTAAATAAATTTATATCAAAGTCTGTAAAAAGACTGTAAGCTATTGTATTTGCCATATTTTAATGATTGATGATGTTTGCAATTCCTTTTTAAGGAATTACTGCCCATTGAGGACGAGAGTTTTAATTCATAACCCAATAAGAAATTTTTATTAAATATTATTTTTTTATTTTAAAGATATGAAAGGGTAATGTTGGGTGTAATTCTATATAATTCCATTCATTTTGCCAGTTATAGCTATTGCTAGTCACTAAATCTTTTACTTGAACCGTATGTCCATGATGTATGCCTAATTCTGCTAGAGGTAATTGTATGGTACCTGTTTGTTTGTAGTATGGGTCTAAACTAACAACAGTTAATGTTTCGTTAGTTTTGTCATCATTCCATTTATAAAAAGCAATTAAATTATCATTTTCTATAAAACAAAACTTTATATTATTTGTTTGTTGATAAGATTCGTTCTCTTTTCGGATAGTATTAATGGTTTTAATAAATATTGTTAACTTGTTTTCTAACTGCCAGTTATAATGACATATCTGAAACTTTTCTGACATGTGATATTCTTCTTTTCCAGGAACAGCTTCGCTAATCATTTGCTCAAAAACAGGACCGTAAATACCAATATTAGAGCTTAAAGTAGCCGCTAAAACATAACGTTGTAAATATTTAGATTCGTTTGCGCCTTGTAAATGATAAGGATTAATATCTGGCGTATTTGGCCAAAAATTAGGTCGCATGTATTCTTTTTGATTTGTTTGCGTTAACTCATTTACATATTCTGTAAGTTCGTGTTTAGACTCTCTCCAAGTAAAATACGTGTAAGATTGTGTAAAACCCTGTTTTGCAAGTTGTTGCATTATTTTAGGGCGTGTAAAGGCTTCTGCTAAAAACAACACGTCTGGATGTTTTTTCTTCACTTCAGCAATTACCCAATTCCAAAAATAATAGGGTTTTGTATGTGGATTGTCTACTCTAAAAATAGTAATTCCACAATCTATCCAATATAATAGAATGTCTAAACATTCTTTCCATAAATTTTTATAACTGTCATTTTCCCAATAAATTGGAAGAATGTCTTGATATTTTTTTGGAGGATTCTCTGCATATTGTACTGTGCCATCTGGTCTCCATTTAAACCACTCTGGATGTTCTTTTACCCAAGGATGATCTGGAGCAGCTTGTAAAGCATAATCCATTGCAACTTCTATTCCTTGATTTTTAGCATCAGTAATCAAAGCTTTAAAATCATCTATACTACCTAAGTCTGGGTGAATATCTTTGTGGCCACCGTGTTTAGAGCCAATTCCCCAAGCAGATCCTACATCATCATTTTTTGCTTCTGTAGTATTGTTTTTTCCTTTTCTATTAATTTGACCAATTGGATGGATAGGCGGAAAGTATAGGGTGTCAAAACCCATATCTGCAATTCTTGGCAGTAATTTATGGCAGTCTTTAAATGTACCATGTTTGTTAGCTTCTTCAGACGCTGAACGCGGAAAAAACTCATACCAAGTACTAAATTGGGCTTTTTTTCTATCTACATAAACCTTAAATTCTTGTGTTTCATTTTTTAGGAATTTTGTAGGGTTTTCTATAAAAATTATTTGTAGTCTTTTACTGGTAACCTCGCTTATAGCTTCTTTATAACTATCATTATTTTTAAAAATAGTTATTAAATGTTTTAAGTATTTAGCAGTGTTTTTATTTGTTTTTTTTAGGAGCGTTTTTAATATTTCTGCTCCTTCTAAAAGTTCAGATTTTACATGCTGATTGTCTTCTATTTTTTTGACAATACCATGTTGCCAGTTTAAAGCATAATCTACCCAACCTTGTAACTTGTAGGCGTAAAAACCTTGTTTTGCAGTTTTAAAACTTGCAATGTAGGCATCATTAGAAGTGGCAGACATTCTGGTTTCGCTCCACTTTCTTTCTTTTTCGTGTTTAAAAAGTAAGCTAGCTTCTATAATATCATGTCCATCTACTAAAACATCTGCTGATACATTTACAATTTCGTTGACAACCCTTTTTATAAATATGTTACCACAATTAATCTGTGGAGTAACATTTTCTATAACAATTCTACTCTGATTTTGCATGAATTTAATTCTTTAAAAAAAATAAAATTTAGATTATCCAATAATAGTTCCTTTGGCAATAATGGCATCTTTTTTAATAACAACAATACCGTCTTTAACCATGTATGTATCTGTTTCTATATCCTCAATATGTCGTCCTCCATTTATTCTAACATCGTCACCAATTCTACAGTTTTTATCTACAATACAATTGTGTATGTAGCACCTGTTTCCAATTCCCATTAGTATTTCTATATTATTATTTTCAACTTCTTCTAAAGTTTCATAGTAATCATTACCCATCATATAGGTGTTAGAAATTAGTGAATTTTTTCCAATTCTAGAACGAATTCCAATTACAGAGCGTTCAATTTTTTCTGCTTGTATAATACAACCATCACCAATAACAGCTTTGTTTAAAATAGAACCCGATATTTTAGAAGTGGGTAAAATACGTGCTCTGGTATATACCCCTTTTTCATTGTATAAATCAAATTGAGGTACATCATCTGTTAAACCAATATTTGCTTCAAAAAAGGAATCAATGTTACCTATATCTTCCCAATAACCTTCATATTGGTAACTTAAAGTTTTGTGGTTTTCTATAGCTTGTGGTATAATTTCTTTACCAAAATCATTGGTGTCAGGATTTTCCATTAATTTTTTTAGTAGGTCTCTATTAAAAATATAGATTCCCATAGATGCTAAATAATCTCTACCTTGTGCTTTCATGTCATCACCAACATCAGAGGTCCAATTTGACAATAATTCTTTACCAGGTTTTTCTATGAATGATGTAATAATATCCTCATTATTGGTTTTTAGTAACCCAAAAGAAGTAGCATCTTTTGCAGTAACAGGGTAGGTTGCAATAGATATTTCTGCGCCACTTTTTTCGTGTTTATCAATCATATCATTAAAATCCATTTGATACAATTGGTCTCCAGAAAGTATAAGCGCATATTCAAAATCGTTCTGTAAAAAGTGATGCATACTTTGTCTTACTGCATCTGCTGTTCCTTGAAACCATTTGTCACTATGAATGGTTTGTTCTGCAGCTAATACATCAACAAAAGCTGAGCTAAAAAAACTAAAGTGGTAAGTATTTTTTATGTGAGCGTTTAAAGAAGCCGAGTTAAATTGGGTTAACACATACATTCTTTTAATATCTGAATTGATGCAATTAGAAATAGGAATATCTACCAATCTATATTTACCAGCAATTGGTACAGCGGGTTTAGATCTGTCTTTGGTTAGTGGGTATAATCTGGATCCTTGGCCACCACCCAAAATAATTCCTAATACTTTGTCATTAATCATAACTTATTTTTTTAGAGATTTATATAGTTCTTCAACTTGTTTTGCAATAGAAGCCCAGTCAAAATGATTTTCTACACGCTGTCTTCCTTTTTTTGCCATAGTTTCTTTTAAGCTAGGGTTGTTTATTACTTTGTTAATACCATTTGCTAAATCTTGAGCAAATTTATCTGGGTATACAGGCTCAAAAGGAGCTTCTTTTTGTTGTTCTAAATCAATTAAAAGACCTGTTTCATTTTGCACAACCACTTCTTTAATACCACCAACAGCACTTGCAACTACAGCAGTTTCGCAAGCCATTGCCTCAATGTTGATAATGCCAAAAGGTTCGTAAATAGAGGGGCAACAAAATACATCTGCATGAGAATATAATTGAATAACCTCTTGCTTACTAAGCATCTTGTCTATCCAAATAATAGTATTTCTATCTTTTTTAGCTTCGTTTACGGCATCTTCCATTTCTTTACCAATTTCTTTGGTGTCTGGTGCACCTGCACAAAGCACTATTTGTGTATCTTTATCTATATATTTTATAGCATTTACTAAATGAATAATTCCTTTTTGTCTGGTTATTCTTCCTACAAAAAGTACATAAGGTTTGTTTTTGTCTATGTTGTATGCTTCTAAAGTAGAGGTATCTTTTGTAACCACATATTCTTTCAGGTTAATTCCATTATAGATAACCTTTACTTTGTTTTTATCAACATTAAAATTTTTTAAAACATCTACTTTAGTTTCCTTAGAAACAGCAATAATGGTATCTGCCATTTCTATAGCAGTTTTTTCTACCCAAGAAGAAGCATCGTAACCACGTCCTAGTTGCTCTCTTTTCCAAGGTCTTAAGGGTTCTAAAGAATGGGTTGTAATTACTAAAGGAATACCATAGCAAAGTTTTGCAATAATACCTGCAAATTGTGCATACCAGGTGTGGCAATGTACAACATCTGCATCTGTAGGTTCTGCATTCATATGAATACAAGTGCTCAAGGTTTTTAGTACCGCTTTTAGTTTATCATCTGTATTATCAAAAATAGCATTTTCAAAAGGAAACCCTTTTACACTTAAATTATCTGATATGGAATCTTGATCTCCAAAACTTCGAACGTCAACGTTCATTAATTTTGATAATTCATCTGCAAGGTATTCTACATGAACACCTGCGCCTCCATAAACATAAGGTGGAAATTCTCTTGTATAGAAAAGAGCTTTCATAAAACAGGTTGTAATTTTAGGTTAGTGTTTCTAATGGTTTTATTCTTAAAAGATATAAAACATACTGCTAACTTACAAAATATTAAGAAAGATTTTTTGGGTATTAAAAATTATTATTGTTTTGATAAAAAAAAGCTACTTATTGCTATTTTTATGCTGATTTATTGTGTTTTTTTAAAGTAATTAAGGAATATGATAATCTTTATAGATTATATATTTCTTTGTTTATTAATTTCATCTTGCAATTGTCTTCTCAATTTTTGTTCTCTTTCTAAAAACTTTTTTCTGTGTTTGTCAAACTCATGCTCTACATCTAATAAACTACTTTGTGCTTTTTTAGTTAGTATATTACTTCTGTTAAATCTAAAAATATAATATAATAAAGCCAATAAAAGACCAAGTATTATAGACCATAAGATTAAATTATAAGTAAGTTTATTGAGTTGTAAACCAAATAGAGAAATAGCATTTTCTTTTTCTTTAGCTTTGTGTAAAGCAATTTGTGTTAAAGTTAAATTTTCTTGAGTGGTTTTTATAGTATTTCCCTTCTCTGAAAGTTGTTTGTTTTTTTCTACTATACTATTTTTTAATTCTTTTAAAGAGTCTAAAACATTTTGGTTTAACTCTAAAAACTTGTTTTTACTAATAACTTTATAGGTTTGATAGCTGTTAGAAGTTTTGTAAATCTCATTAAATTGTCCATTTAATGTGTTCTTTTGTGTGTTGTTTTCTTGCGCAAAAGAAAATACACTTATAAAAAATATGGATGCAATTAGAGCTTCTATTTTCATTAGAGATAGGGTGTTTGTTTTAAAGAATAAAAGTACTAAAAAAACCCAAACAAATTTGTTTGGGTTTTTATTATAAGCAAGTAATTTATAATTATTTAATTTTTTCTACAACTGCCTTAAAAGCGTCTGGGTTGTTTACAGCTAAATCTGCTAAAACCTTACGGTTTAATTCGATATTGTTAGCTTTAACTTTCCCCATAAACTGAGAGTAAGACATTCCGTGCAAACGAGCTGCAGCGTTAATACGCACAATCCATAAAGAACGGAAGTTTCTCTTATTGTTTTTACGGTCTCTATATGCATAAAGCATACCTTTTTCAACCGCGTTTTTTGCTACTGTATAAACGTTTTTTCTACGTCCAAAGTAACCTTTTGCTGCCTTCAAGATTTTTTTTCTTCTATTTCTTGAGGCTACTGAATTTACTGATCTTGGCATAATTTCAATGTGTTTTGTAAAGAGCGACGCTACAAACGTACTTTTAATTAAAAATGACTTTAATTGCTACATTACATGGTTAATAATAAAATTCCCTGTTAAACTTATTTTAAGTTTAATTGTTGTTTAATGTTAGCCTCATCAGACTTGTGTACTAAAGTATCATGAGTTAACTTTAATTTACGTTTTTTAGACTTCTTTGTTAAGATGTGACTTTTAAACGCGTGCTTTCTTTTAATTTTTCCAGTACCAGTAACTTTAAATCGTTTTTTGGCGCTAGATTTGGTTTTCATTTTAGGCATCTCTCCTTCGTTTTTATCTTGCTTATTATTTTTAGTTAAAAAAGTAAGAAAGCTCATAAAAAGTAAAGTTAAGTGCAATCTCAACTTTTTAATTTTAAAAACTTTTAACTTTAAAAACGCTTATTTTCCTTTTTTGGGAGCAATAAACATAATCATACGTTTACCTTCTAATTTTGGTAATTGCTCAACTTTACCATACTCTTCTAATTCTTGTGCTAACTTTAATAAAAGTATTTGCCCTTGTTCTTTAAAAATAATAGAACGTCCTTTAAAGAATACAAATGCTTTTAATTTAGCACCATCTTGTAAAAACTTTATGGCATGTTTCTTTTTAAATTCATAATCATGCTCATCTGTTTGCGGTCCAAAACGTATTTCTTTAATGGTAACCTTTGTAGCTTTTGTTTTTAAGGCTTTTTCACGTTTCTTTTGCTCATACAAGAATTTCTTGTAATCAATTATTTTACAAACAGGAGGTTTAGCTTTTGGCGAAATTTCTACCAAATCTAATTCTTGTTCTTTGGCTAACTCTTTAGCTTTTTCTAAAGGATATACACCAATTTCTACATTGTCGCCCACCAGGCGAACTTCGTCAACATATTTTATTTTTTCATTAATTCTATGTTGATCTTCTTTGATTACTCTTAATGGCCTTCTTGACCTGCTTCTACGTATTGCTATGACTTATAAATTTTAAATTTAACTTGTGGTTGCTTTTTCAACCTTTTGTTTTATTTCGAATTTCAAAATTAATTAAAATTTCTTTAATGTTTTATCTTCTTCTTCTTTAATTAAAGAAATAAATTCTTCAATTGTAAATGTTCCAATGTCACCCTCTCCATGTTTTCTTACAGAAACGGTTCCGTTTTCGGCTTCTTTTTCACCTACAATAACCATAAATGGTATTTTGCTAACTTCTGCGTCTCGTATTTTACGTCCCGTTTTTTCACTTCGGTTATCTACAAGGGCGCGAATTTCGGAATTTTCTAACGATTCTAAAACTTTTTCTGAATATTTTTGATATTTATCACTGATTGGCAGTAAGATAACTTGATCTGGAGTTAGCCAAAGTGGAAAATTACCACCTGTATGTTCTAACAATACCGCTATAAATCGTTCCATAGAACCAAATGGTGCTCTGTGTATCATAACAGGTCTGTGAGACTGGTTGTCAGATCCTGTATAGGTTAAATCAAAACGTTTTGGTAAATTATAGTCTACTTGAATCGTTCCTAATTGCCAACTTCTTCCTAAGGCATCTTTTACCATAAAGTCTAACTTTGGCCCATAAAAGGCTGCTTCGCCTTCTTCAATCACAAAATCTAAACCTTTGTCTTTTGCAGCATTTATTATTGCTTGTTCTGCAATTTCCCAAGTATCAGCATCACCTATATATTTATCTAGGTTTTTCATATCACGTATAGAAACCTGTGCTGTAAAATCTTCAAAACCTAAAGAGCCAAAAACATACAATACCAAATCGATTACCTCTTTAAACTCTTGGTCTAATTGTGCTGGTGTACAAAAAATATGAGCATCATCTTGCGTAAAACCTCTTACACGAGTTAAGCCATGTAGCTCTCCACTTTGTTCATACCTATATACTGTACCAAATTCAGCAAAACGCTTTGGCAAGTCTTTATATGAATAAGGTTTAAAGTTGTATACTTCACAGTGGTGTGGACAGTTCATTGGCTTTAACAAAAACTCTTCATCCATTTTTGGAGTTTTTATCGCCTGGAAACTGTCTTCTCCATATTTTTCATAATGTCCAGAAGTTACATATAAATCTTTCTGACCTATATGTGGTGTCATTACCATTTCGTAACCAGCTTTTTTCTGTGCAGCTTTTAAAAAGTTTTCTAAACGAGATCGCAAAGCAGCACCTTTTGGTAACCATAATGGTAAACCAGCACCAACTTTTTGCGAAAATGTAAACAACTCTAATTCTTTACCTAGTTTTCTGTGATCACGTTTTTTAGCTTCTTCTAAAAGTTCTAAATACTCAGTTAGCATTTTTTGTTTAGGAAAACTAACGCCATAAACACGTGTTAGCTGATTGTTTTTTTCGTCACCTCGCCAATAAGCGCCAGCAACATTCATTATTTTTACCGCTTTTATAATACCAGTATTTGGTATGTGGCCTCCTCTACATAAATCTGTAAAATTACTATGATCACAAAAAGTAATGTCTCCATCCGTTAAGTTTTCAATCAACTCAACTTTGTATTCGTTGTTTTCTTTTTTATATAAAGACAAAGCATTTGCTTTAGAAACCGATCGCATAGAAAATTCGTGTTTACCTCTAGCAATTTCTAAGAATTTCTTTTCTAGTTTGTCAAAATCCTTTTCAGATAAAACTTCTTCACCCAAATCAACATCATAATAAAAACCATTCTCAATTGCAGGTCCAATAGTTAACTTCGCATTCGGGTAAAAAGATAATATAGCTTCTGCCAAAACGTGTGCAGACGAGTGCCAAAAAGCTTTCTTTCCGTCAGCATCATTAAAAGTATATAATATTAAAGAACCGTTAGTTGTAAGTGGAGTAGAGGTTTCAATAGTTTTTCCGTTAAAACTTGCAGATACAACATTTCTTGCAAACCCTTCACTTATGTTTTTTGCAACATCCATAGGGGTGCTATTTTCAAGAAACTCCTTTATACTTCCGTCAGGTAAAGTAATTTTAATCATTTAAAATCTTTTTATTTGGTCTGCAAAGATATTAGAAAACAATTTTTCACACAATATATATGTGTACTTATTATATATGTATTTTTTTTTATAGGGTTCCCACGCCAAAAGGACGTGGTCGGGCTTTCTGCACTCGCTTTTTAGGTAGCATAAAGGGTACCAAAAAGAGCTCAAACAGACGCTTCAATCCCTAACCCGTGCTAATTTATTAGAGTTGTAGCACTAAAAAAAAAGGGTATTATAATTTTAAATAAGTAAGAGATAAGCATCTTATTCACAATTTTGAAGATATACACAAATAAAAAACGGATGATTCAGTCCATAATTCTACTCCTTATATTTACTTAAAACACCTCAAACATGACATTTCAATACCCTAATAAATAAGGAATTTTAAAAAAATAACGTATATACACTATCACCAACCTTTAAAAAAAAAATAAAAAATCAAAAAAAACACCTCTATAACTAATGCATTTACAAGGTATTAAAAGAAGTTCAAAAAATAAATCAAAAAAGAGTTTAAAAAATAGTTGTAGGAGTGAGAATGAGTTGTATATTTGCACCCGCTAACGAGAAAACGAAAGTTTGTTTAGCAAAGTTCATTGAGTATTTGTTGTTTGTAATAGGGGTAAAAAAAGTTTAGATTTTTAGAGACAAAAACTTTACATATTTTTTCATTATTTATTAGGATGTAATAAAAAAAACCTTGTATCTTTGCAGTCCGAATTTTCGGGGGGGTTAAAAAGTTCAAGTTTTAGGGTTTTAAAAAAAGTTTAAAAAAAATTAATTTTTTACTTGTTAGATAAAAAATAAGTTTTAGATTTGCACCCGCTAACAGAAATAGCAAAAAGATCAGAGAGATTTTGGAATAGTAATTCAATCAATTATTAGTTAGTTCGATTCTAACATTTCTACAAGAGCGAAAAGACAAAAAGTAAGTAGATCTTATTTTTAGGGAATCGCCAAGTTCATTGAAAATATTGAAATTGACAGCGTAATTAAAGAGTAGAATAACCACATTAATTTAGATTAATGTAATTCTTTTGAAACTTATTCATTTATAATATTAAAAATATACAATG
>NZ_JBXVVE010000013.1:0-47632 GCF_057219325.1 Polaribacter sp. YIW18
GTTCTTTTGATATTTTTCTTAATACTTCCAAAATTCTTTCGTAATTTGCATTTAAGTTGTTCATATATAATGATTTGTGGTTAAATCAATTTACTGATTTTCAGTAATATGAGCAACTTTTTTATTTTAAATCATAATGCACAACGGGTTAACGAAATTGAAAACATAAAATTATTTTAGTCGATAAGTATTTATATTTAAAAGTTTTTATAAATATAAAAAGATGATAATGAACAACCGTATTAAGAACGTAACCTCGAAAGTAATTTCCAGCTTTTGGGCAAAATTAGAGCAAGTAAGTTTCGATTTTCTTTTCAAGGATGGAAAAGTTGAACGTCTTACGCATGAAGTCTATGGCAGAAATGATGGAGTTGCAATATTGTTGTATAATACTTCTACAAAAAAAGTGATACTTTCTAAGCAGTTTAGAATACCGATGTATGTTGCTGGGGTAAAAAATGGATTTTCAATCGAAGTAGTTGGAGGTGCTATTGATGAAAACGAATCACCAGAAACCACAGTAATTAGAGAAACTAAAGAAGAAGTTGGGTATCACTTTTCAAAATTAAAAAAAGTTGCTACTGTTTTTTTATCACCGGGATTAATGAAAGAACAAGTGCATTTGTATGTTGCAGAGTATAATGATGACGATAAAATAGATAACGGAGGGGGTTTAGCCTCAGAAAATGAAGAAATTGAAGTGTTAGAGGTTTCATTTTTAGAAGCTTTACAAATGATAGAAAATAACGATATAATTGATGCAAGAACAATTATGTTATTACAATATGTACAAGTAAAACAGTTATTGATTTAAAAGATTACAAAATCAATTCTTTTAAATTGGTTAAACAATTTCTTTTATTTTCGAGTTCTAATTTTATTCATTTTAAGAAAATACAATGTAATTGTTTTAAAAATGAAGTATAAAGTGAATCTTTAAATTACTACGAAGGTCAACAATTAACCACATTTTTTGAAAGTTTTTAATTACTCAAAACCTGTTTGTAGATACATAACTTTGTGTTTAAATTAATATATTTCCATGGATTTATTACCCTTGGTAAATAAAATTATATTTTGTAACTTTGCTTATAAATTTATAAATATGAAAAAAGTATTAGCATTTGCTGGCAGTACAAGTTCTACTTCAATAAACAAACAATTAGCAACTTTTGCTGCAAAAAAATTAGAAAACACCTCATTTGATGTAGTTGATTTAAGAGACTTTCCAATGCCAATCTATAGTGAAGATGAAGAGCAAGAAAATGGTTTCCCAAAAGAAGCAAAGAGGTTTTCTGAATTGCTAGATAATTATGATGGATTTATTATTTCTATGGCAGAACATAATGGTTCTTATGCAGCAGCATTTAAAAACGTTATAGATTGGACCTCAAGAATAAATAATAAACTATTTAGAGAAAAACCATTATTATTGATGGCAACTTCGCCAGGAGGTATGGGAGGTAAATTTGTTTTAGCAGCAGCAGAACAGCGTTTTCCAAGGCATGGAGCAAAAGAATTACTAACTTTTTCTTTACCAAATTTTTCTGATAATTTTAAGGATAGTAAACTTGCAAGTAAAAAACATTTAACTTTATTGAAACAACAATTAACGCAGTTTGAAAGTTTTGTAAACAATTAAGAAATGAAGATAATTTTATATGGAAAAAAAGGCCATGCATACACTGTAGCGTTTAAAAATTTTTTAAACTCGATTGATGAACCTTATACTTACAAAGATATATCAAAAGATGTAGAAGCTAGAGAACACAGTAAAGAACTGTATAATGGTATTGCAAAATATCCCACTTTATTTGTGGATAACAAAGTCTATTTAACTCCAACAACAGAGGAGTTTAATAAAATAATGCAAGATTTAAAGTTAAGAGCGTAATTTTAAGTATACAGTTGATGGTTTATAGTCATTATTTAGCACTTAGTACTTTCTACTTAATACCTAATACTAAATAAATGGGAGACATTTCTAATGATATAAAATCAAGTTTTAAAACCAATAAAGTAAAAGCTTTAATCAATATAAAGTACACAGCTAATTGGTTAAGCAGTAAAGAAAATGAGTTTTTCAAACCTTACGGAATTTCACCGCAACAATATAATATATTACGAATTTTAAGAGGTGCAAAAGGAAAAATAAAAGTGCAAATTGTTAAAGATAGAATGATAGAAAGAGCACCTAATGCCACTCGTTTAATGGATAAGTTGTGTGATAAAGAACTAATAGAAAGAGAACGTTGTGAGCACGATAGAAGAGTGGTTTATGTAAAAATTACCAATCAAGGTTTAGAATTATTATCTGCCATAGATAAACATGATAAATTATCTTTTTTAGAGAAACTATCAGAAGAAGAAGCCAATGTTTTAAGTGATTTACTAGATAAAATAAGATAAAAAAATCTCAAAATATTTTCCTTGTAAATTATTTTTAAGTAAGAAAAGTCATGACAAAATTAAAAACAATACAGCATACAGTAACAAGCCCTTTAGTAAATATGGGGCCAATACGTTTGAGACAGCCCCTGCCTTCACAAGGAATAGAGAATGTAGATCCATTTTTATTATTGCACCATTATGGTCCATACGCCATTTCAGAATTTAACAATCCTTTCGATTTAGGCCCACATCCTCACAGAGGTTTTGAGCCCATAACACTATTGTTTAAAGGCGAACAATTTCATAGAGATTCTTTGGGTAATGAAATGGTTGTAAAAGCGGGTGGTGTGCAATGGACAACAGCGGGGCGTGGAATTATTCATGCAGAAGCACCTACAAAAGAGTTTGTAAAAAAAGGTGGAGATTTAGAAGGGATTCAACTTTGGCTAAACTTGCCTGCAAAAGACAAAATGATAACACCTAATTATCAACATTTAGAAGATGAAGAAATTCCTAAAATAGTCTCTAAAGATCAAAAGGTACAATTAAATATTATTGCTGGAAATCAAAGTGATGTATATGGTAAGATTCTAACACAAACTGTAGTAAATGTTTTTACTGCAAAAGCTAAAGAAAATGGACAGATTGAAATAGAAATTCCAGAAAATCATCAATCTTTAATCTATTTGTTAGATGGAGAAATTTTAATAAACGATACAGCAGTTTTACAAAAAGGAGCACATCAAATGGTAACTTTTCATCAAGATGGAAATACCATAAAGTTTAAAGCCCAAAAAGAAAGTTCAATTTTAATTTTATCAGGAGCACCTATTAAAGAAAAAATAACCCAATATGGCCCTTATGTGATGAATACGCAGACAGAAATTTTAGAAGCAATGCGCGATTATCAGCAAGGAAAAATGGGGTATTTATATTGAAAAAATGCTTTCTAAAATAAAATTTTAGAAACTTTTAATTTGTCATTCCTGCGTAAACAGGAATTTAAAAATAATAACAACATCTTGAATCAAGTTTAAGGTTATAATAAAGTTTATAATGAAAAAAACAATGCACAAAGCAAGCACAAGAGGATTCGCAAATCATGGATGGTTACAATCATATCATACATTTAGTTTTGCTAGTTATCAAAACCCAGAAAGAATGAATTTTGGGATGTTAAGAGTACTAAATGATGATGTTGTGCAACCAAAAATGGGCTTTGGTACACATCCTCATAGAAATATGGAAATTATTTCGATACCAATTACAGGACCTTTGTCTCACAAAGATAGCATGGGAAACAAACGTGCCATTGAAGTAGGAGAAGTACAAGTGATGAGTGCAGGAACAGGTATAACACACTCAGAATTTAATGATAGTAAAACTTCTGAAAGTAATTTTTTACAACTTTGGATTTTACCAGAAAAACAAGAAGTAACCCCTTATTATGATCAAAAAGTGTTTGAGCAAGATGGTAGAAAAAACAAGTTTCAAACCTTGGTGTCTCCAAGAGATAAACAAGTAGAAGGTTCGTTGCCCATACATCAACAAGGATATATTTCTATGATTGATTTAGAAGAAGGTTTTAAAACCGAATACCAACTAAAAAATGGTGCTTATTTTTTCTTAATTAACGGAGAAGTTACAGTTGCTGATGAAACTTTACAAAATAGAGATGCTGTTGGAATTACAGAAACAGACAAAGTAGCAGTAAAAGCAACAAAAAATAGTAAATTATTGATTATAGATGTTCCAATGATGTAATTTTTCTAACAAGTTTTATAAACATTTACCTTTTAATACAATTACCCCAAGTTTATGAATGCTAATAATTCGTGAATTTGGGGCAATTTTTTTTAATCCCAAAAAATAAACATATCTTGCAAGTATTATGCATGCATAATAAATAAAGAAAGGTTTTTGTCGCTCTGCCACAAAATTCAGTTGAAACTGTCATTCCTGTGAAAACAGGAATCTAAACTTTGATAGTTTTAAATTCATTTTTTTAATTAGAATAAAATATTGAAATGAGTAAATATCCACACATTTTTCAACCCTTAGATTTAGGTTTTACAACCTTAAAAAATAGAATTTTAATGGGTTCTATGCATACTGGTTTAGAAGAAGAAAAAAATGGTATAGATAGAATTGCAGCTTATTATGCAGAACGGGCAAAAGGTGGCGTAGGTTTAATTGTAACAGGAGGTATAGCGCCAAACATACAAGGTTGGACAGGACCATTTGCAGCAAGAATGTCTACAAAAAAGCATGCAAAACATCATCAAAAAATAACAAAAGCAGTACATGAAGTTGGAGGTAAAATTTGTATGCAAATTTTACACGCGGGTAGATATGGATATCATCCTTTTAATGTGGCACCTTCAAAAATAAAAGCACCCATTAATAGATTTACACCTTTTAAATTAAAAGAATCTGGTATTCAAAGAACGATTAAAGATTTTGTGAGATCTGCAAAATTATCAAAAATAGCAGGTTATGATGGAGTAGAAATTATGGGTTCAGAAGGCTATTTAATCAACCAATTTATAGCAAAAAGAACCAATAAACGTACAGATAAATGGGGTGGAGTTTATGAAAATAGAATGCGTTTTCCTATTGAATTGGTAAAACAAACAAGAAAAGCCGTAGGCGATAAGTTTATTATTATTTATAGACTTTCTATGTTAGATTTGGTAGAACAGGGTAGTTCTTGGGAAGAAATTGTACAATTAGCTAAAGCAATAGAAAAAGCTGGTGCAACGATCATTAATACAGGTATTGGTTGGCACGAAGCTAGAATTCCTACAATTTCTACTTCAGTTCCAAGAGCTGCATTTACTTGGGTAACCAAAAAAATGAAAGCTGAAATTAACATTCCGTTAATTACTTCTAATAGAATTAATATGCCAGAGACTGCCGAAAAAGTTTTGGCAGAGGGAGATGCAGATATGGTTTCTATGGCGCGTCCTTTTTTGGCAGATCCAGAATGGGTACACAAAGCAAAAGAGGAAAGAGCAGATGAGATAAATACTTGTATTGGCTGTAATCAAGCGTGTTTAGATCATGTTTTTAAACAAAAAGTGGCCAGTTGTTTGGTAAATCCAAGAGCTTGTCATGAAACAGAATTAAGCTATTCTCAAACACGAAATCGCAAAAAAATAGCAGTAGTTGGTGCAGGTCCAGCAGGTTTAGCCGCTGCAACAATTGCTGCTCAAAGAGGGCATCAGGTTACTTTGTTTGATGCTGCATCAGAAATTGGTGGTCAATTTAATATGGCAAAACAAATTCCTGGTAAAGAAGAGTTTTATGAGACCATTAGATACTTTAACAAACAAATCGAAATCCATAAGGTAACCCTCAAATTAAATAAAAAAGTAAGTGTTGCAGATTTAGAAAATTCTGATTTTGATGCAATAGTAATTGCTACTGGCATAAAACCTAGAGTGCTAAATATTGAAGGTGTTAATCACCCAAAAGTACTTAGTTATATTGATGTTTTAAAACATAAAAAACCAGTTGGTAAACGTGTTGCTGTAATTGGTGCAGGTGGTATTGGTTTTGATGTTTCAGAATATTTATCTCACGAAGGTGAATCAACCTCTAAAAATATAGATGCTTGGTTGCAAGAATGGGGAATTGACAAAACTTTAAAAGCCAGAGCAGGTATTGAAGGTGTGAAACCTAATCTTCATCATTCACCAAGAGAAATATACATGTTTAAAAGAAGTGCTGGTAAATTTGGAGGCAATTTAGGTAAAACCACAGGTTGGATTCATAGATCAACTTTAAAAAAGAAAAAAGTACAGTTTATAGGTGAAGTATCTTATCAAAAAATTGATGATCAAGGCTTGCATTACACTCAAAATAATGAAGCAAAAGTTTTAGAAGTAGACAATGTTGTTATTTGTGCAGGTCAAATACCGTTTAAAGAACTGCATCAACCTTTATTAGATTTAGGTAAAAATGTACATGTTATTGGTGGTGCAGATTTTGCAAGTGAGTTAGATGCAAAAAGAGCTATAAATCAAGGAGCAAGATTGGCAGCTAAACTATAATCTTTTCTTATTTTTGTAAAAATATCTAAAACATGAAAAATTTAGTATCTATAATAATTTTATTTTTTAGCATTGGTATTTTTGCACAAGATGCGCCAGAAATGGTAAAATACAATGCAAAAAATGCATCAAATATTTTTTATTATAAATTATCTGAAATACCAAAAGAGATTAAAGTAAAGGATGATGTAACTAAAAATAAAACCATAAAAGCGTTAAGAAATTACAACGATAAAATTAAAAAGATTTCTTTTTTAAATACACCAAAACTTCAAGAGTTAGACTTAATTGTAAATTCTGCTGGAAAACAACTTTATAAAGATAGAGATTTAGCCTTAAAAGTAAGAAAAAAAATAGAAGCCACAGTTTTGCCTATTAGAGACTCTGTAGTCGTTTACGAGAAGACATTAAACACTACTTTAAAAGAATTTTTATCTAAAAAACAATTTAAAAAGTGGTTAAAATATCAAAAAAGAGAAAAAAGAAAACTGATTCCACAACAAAAAAGTAGAAATACTAGACAACCTCAAAACATGAATAGAACAAGAAGTATGGGTATGGGGGGTAGAAGGTTTTAATAAAAATGATATTTACTTTTTTAAAAAAAAAAACAAAATTTTAGCATCCGAAAAAAACTAACGATATTTGTTTTTGAAACTAACTAATTATAAATATGGGAATGAATAAAAATACAGTACTTGCATGGGCAACTTTTATTATGATATTGGTAGGACTTGGCTTAATTGCCATGGGCGCTTTTAGATATGATGATGTTGCTGGCTGGGGTTTTGCTTCTGTAGGTCTAGGCTTTTTTGCAATTGCATGGGTATTTAATGCTTTAAAAGGGCGTGTTTAATTTATAAACAAATCAATTTTTCAATCGCCTTTTTCGGGCGATTTTTTAAATCTAATTTTTAAAATTATAGAATAATGAGTGATGATAAGAAGGTCATCTTTTCGATGAATAAAGTTTCTAAAACCTACCAATCTACAGGGAAACAAGTTTTAAAAGATATTTATTTAAGTTTTTTTTATGGAGCTAAAATCGGGATTCTTGGTCTAAACGGTTCAGGTAAATCAACCTTGTTAAAAATAATTGCAGGCGTAGAAAAGAATTTTCAAGGAGAAGTAACTTTTTCTCCTGGCTATAAAGTGGGGTATTTAGAACAAGAGCCTCAATTAGATCCAGAGAAAACCGTTTTAGAAGTTGTAAAAGAAGGCGTTGCAGAAACGGTAGCAATTTTAGATGAATACAATAAAATAAACGACATGTTTGGATTAGAAGAGGTGTATTCTGATGCAGATAAGATGGAGAAACTAATGAACCAACAAGCAGAATTACAAGACAAAATTGATGCTGCAAATGCTTGGGAATTAGATACTAAATTAGAAATTGCCATGGACGCTTTGCGTACACCAGAATCTGATAAAAAAATAGGAGTACTCTCTGGAGGTGAAAAACGTAGAGTAGCTTTATGTAGATTATTATTACAAGAACCAGAAATTTTATTGTTAGATGAGCCTACCAACCATTTAGATGCAGAATCTGTACATTGGTTAGAACATCATTTAGCACAATATAAAGGTACTGTAATAGCTGTAACTCATGACAGATATTTTCTAGACAATGTTGCAGGTTGGATTTTAGAGTTGGATAGAGGTGAAGGTATTCCTTGGAAAGGAAATTACTCTTCTTGGTTAGACCAAAAATCTAAAAGAATGGAGCAAGAAAGTAAAACAGCTTCTAAACGTCAAAAAACTCTAGAACGAGAGTTAGAATGGGTTAAGCAAGGGGCTAAAGGCCGTCAAACAAAGCAAAAAGCACGTTTAAAAAATTATGATAAATTATTAAGTCAAGACCAAAAACAAGTTGATGAAAAACTTGAAATTTACATTCCAAATGGACCACGTTTAGGAACCAATGTAATAGAAGCTCAAGGTGTTTCTAAAGCCTTTGGGGACAAATTATTATACGAAAATTTAGAGTTTAATTTACCACAAGCAGGTATTGTTGGTATTATAGGACCAAATGGTGCAGGTAAAACAACTATTTTTAAAATGATTATGGGCGAAGAAACTCCAGATAAAGGGAGTTTTCATGTTGGAGAAACTGCAAAAATAGCCTATGTAGATCAAGCACATTCAGATATTGACCCAAATAAAACCATTTGGGAGAATTTTTCTGATGGGCAAGATTTAGTAATGATGGGAGGCAGACAAGTTAACTCTAGAGCTTATTTAAGTAGATTTAATTTTTCTGGTTCAGAACAAAATAAAAAAGTAAATACACTTTCTGGTGGAGAACGTAACCGTTTGCATTTAGCAATGACCTTAAAAGAAGAAGGAAACGTATTGTTGTTAGATGAGCCAACAAACGATTTAGATGTAAATACATTAAGAGCACTTGAAGAAGGTCTAGAAAACTTTGCAGGTTGTGCTGTAGTTATTTCTCACGATAGATGGTTTTTAGACAGAATTTGTACACATATTTTAGCTTTTGAAGGGAATAGTGAGGTATATTTCTTTGAAGGTTCTTTTTCAGATTATGAAGAAAATAAGAAAAAACGTTTAGGAGGAGATTTAATGCCAAAACGAATTAAGTATAAAAAATTAATAAGATAATTTTTTAAGAATTAAAAAAGAGTATTTTTTAATTTTGCCTTCACAAGAACTGTTAATTATGGATCTGTTTCTTTAACTCTAAAGCGTTCATTTCCATAATTAGTAATGTGTTTTTAAAACCGAAATTATTAATTTCTTAGGCGCTTTTTTTATCAATAATAAAGCTGTATAATCTGCTTTTACTAGAATTTTTGTTCCAATTTTACCTAGTCATAAGGCAATTGATTTTTTTTCAATATGCAGTTCTAACTAACGTATCTGGAAATGATATAATAACAATAATACCATTAGAATGCTACTTGTAATTAATTGTTAAAAATCGCTTTTAATAAAATTTTAAAAGTTTTAAACGCAAAAAAGATAGTAAAAACTAATAAGACAGCTGCTGCAGCTAAAATTAAGTAAGAAATGTATTCTTTAGGAGTATGTTTAAACTTGTTTAAAGCTTTATAACCCATGGTAAGGGTAATTGGTGAAGCAATAAATAAGAAAATTAAAACGGCTAAATACTTTAAGCCTTTGCCTAATAAATTAACGTTAGTACTCATTTTTATAATTTTCTATTGCGTTTCTAACATTGCCATATTTTTTTATCAAAATAGATGCTTCCTCTAAGTTGATATCTAGTTCTTTAGCAAGAATTTTATTACCTCTTTCTACTAGTTTATTGTTAGAAAGTTGCATATCTACCATTTTGTTACCTTTTACTTTACCCAATTGAACCATAGTAGCTGTAGACAACATATTTAGTACTAATTTTTGAGCTGTGCCTGCTTTCATTCTAGAACTACCAGTAACAAATTCTGAGCCCACAATTACTTCAATTGGAAATTGAGAAACTTGTGCTAATGGGCTATTTTTATTACAGGTAATACATCCTGTAATAATTCCATTTGAATTGCAATTTTGTAGTGCCGCAATAACGTATGGAGTGGTACCAGAAGCAGCAATACCAATTACAATATCTTTTTTAGAAATTTGATGTTTTTGTAAATCTTGCCAACCTTGGGTTTTAGAGTCTTCTGCAAATTCTACGGCTTTTCTTATAGCATTATCTCCACCAGCTATTATGCCTACAACCAATTCTTGGGGTACACCAAAAGTTGGTGGGCATTCAGAAGCATCTACAATACCCAATCTACCAGAAGTACCAGCACCAATATAAAAAAGTCTGCCTCCTTTTTGTAATTTATGTACAATTTTTTCTGTTAAAGAGGATATTTGAGGTAAGGCTTTTTCAACAGCCAAAGGCACAGTTTTGTCTTCAGTATTAATGTTGGTTAACAATTCTGTTACAGTCATCTTTTCTAGATGATTGTATTTAGAGTCTTGCTCTGTAGTTTTAATAAATTCCATTGCCATCAAAAATACAGAAAATATAATTTTAAAAAATTAAAAATTTTATTAGTTTTAAAATAGATTTTAATTACTCTTTTCAACTAAACTGATGGTAAATGTATCTGTTTCTGAAATATGAAAATAACCCAAAGGAAAATTACTTTTGTTGGTTGTATTGATCATGTTTCCTAAAAGTGAGGATGGAACAGTCTCAAAAGGACCTCCAGAATTTTGACCACTTTGATCTACCAATACTCTAAAGTAGGTAAAATAGTCTTTTGTAATTCCTGAAATTTTGATGTCGATTTCTTGTGGAAATTCAATATTTTCATCTTCATAAAAGTAAGAAAAATTGTAATTAGTACCATTAAAAAATCGGTCTTCAATTGTTAGAAAGTTATAGAAATCTATATTAAATAAATAATAATTTTCTTCTAGAATGTTATCTTTAAAACTTATTTTTAATTCAATTTCTTCCCCAGAAAATAAGGTTTTATCTCCTTGTTCTACTTTTGATAACGGCGTTGACTTCACTTTAGTAGCAGTACCTTTATAAGTTTCATTATCGTAAATAATTGTCAATTCGTAAGTAACATTATCTATAGGGATAAAAGGATTTAAGGGTTCGTAATTTCCATCAGCATCTCCATCAGAAAAATTAATAATTGTGTTGTTTGATAAGTCTGTTAAAAATACGGTTGCATTGGTTACAGTTGGAATTGTTTCTTCAAAATAATCGGCAGACAATCTAAGTTTTACAACAGTATTTGCGTTTACAGGTATTTTGTCAAAAAAAACTTCAAAAGATGCGTCAATAATTAATTTTGGTTGTATTGTAGGAACCTCTATATCTACAACTTTTTCGCAATTTGAAAAAAGCATAATCATTAAAACGGGTAGTATATATAATTTTTTCATGTTCTTAGAAGTTAAAATTATAAGTTACAGAAGGTACAATACCAAAAATAGAGGTTTGTACAGCTTCGTTTCTAAAGGTTTCTTGATTTTGTCTAAATGCTAATGAAGCTGCATTTTGTCTGCCATACAAGTTGTAAATACCAAAAACCCATTCTCCTTGCCATTTTCTGTTTTTATTTTTTTTGGGGGTTAATGTTGCAGAAATATCTAATCTGTGATAGGCAGGTAACCTATCTGCATTTCTTCTATTATCATCAAAAATAGGCACATTTAAACCTTGTATTTCATATTGACCCACTGGATAATTGGCAGGTTGCCCAGTTTGAAAAACAAAATTACTGTTGAATTTCCATTTTTCATTTAGTTTGTAACTTGCATTTATAGAAAAATCATGTGTTTTATCAAATGGTGTACTATACCATTCGCTATTATTGATACCTGGTTCATTAGCAGTTCTACCAGAAGTTAGTTGTTCTGATCTAGAAAGCGTGTAAGAAAACCATCCTTGAAAATCTCCTTCGTTTTTCTTTAATAACATTTCTAAACCATAAGCACGTGCTTTGCCATTTAAAATAACGGTTTCAATTTCGTTATTTGCTACTAAATTAGCACCATTTATATAATCTATTCTATTTTGTATGTCTTTGTAAAACGCTTCTGTTTCTAATGTGTATTTCCCATCTTTAAAAGATTTAAAATAACCTACAGCATATTGGTCTAACAACTGAGGTTTTATATATTTTCCACTGGGTGCCCAAACATCTAATGGAGTAGGAGATGCGGTGTTAGACAGTAGATGTAAGTATTGTACCATTCTATTATAACTAGCTTTTACAGAAGTAAAATCGTCTATAATATAAGACATAGACACTCTTGGTTCTAAATTATTAAAGCTTGCAATTACATCACTTCTTTTAAAATTTTCTATTCCTGTAAGAGTAGCAGATTCGTATCTTTTAAACTCTTGATTATAAATTACAGCTTCATTATTTGCATACACATTTAATTCGTCTTGTCCTAAACGTGTAAAATTGCTATATCGTAAACCATATTGCATTCTAAATTTATCGCTGATTTTATGCTCTGTATTTAAGTAAAAGGCAAATTCATTGGCGTATTTGTCAATTAGCTTTTCTGCAACAATACCAGAATCTTCTCTGTTGGGTATAATTTTCCCTGGATTAAATTTTGTGTAAATGTTATTGATACCATAACTCAATTTTATTTTATCATTTACATAATGATTAAAATCGTACTTTATATTGTAGTTGGTTATGCCAGAATCCCATTCAAAACCTACAAAATCTAAGGTTAGCCCATAAAAATAATCAGAATAAATTAAAGATAAATTAGAAAACAATTTATCAGAGAATAAGTGGTTCCATCGTAAATTAGCTACCTGATTTCCGTAAGTATTTATAAAATTTTCGCTAATTCCAAAAAAATCTTTACCAAAATACCCCGAAAAGAAAACGCTGTTTCTATTGTTAATTCTATAATTTATTTTGGTGTTTAAATCATAAAAATAAGCAATATTGTCATTGTCAAAAAGTGGTAAAAATAAATGTGCATAAGAAGATCTTCCACCAATTAAAAAAGATATTTTTTCTTTTTCAATAGGACCTTCAATTAACAATCTAGAAGAAACCAAACCAATACCACCAGTTACGTTAAAATCTTTGCTGTTTCCTTCTTTTTGATAAATATCTAACACAGAAGACAATCTACCACCGTATTTTGCAGGAATACCTCCTTTAAATAATTTTACATCTTTAATTACATCTGGATTAAAAACAGAAAAGAAACCAAATAAGTGAGAGGAGTTAAAAACAATAGCTTCGTCTAATAAAATTAAGTTTTGATCTGCTGCGCCACCTCTAACATTAAACCCTGATGCACCTTCGCCAGCACTAGTTACACCTGGTAATAAAATTAAAGATTTTATAATATCTGCCTCTCCTAAAACCACAGGTATTTGTTTTATGGTTGCAGAGGAAAGTTTGTTAACGCTCATTTGCGGCGTTCTAATATTTAGTTTTTCTATATTAGTTTCTAAAACTATCTCGTCTAAACTTTCTGTAGCTTCTTTCAGTTTAAAGTTTTTTGTTGTTTTTTCTAATAATTTTAAAGATGCTACAATGGTAGAAAACCCTAAATAACTTACTTGTACTTGGTAGTTTCCTTTGGGTATTGTAATTGAGTAGAAACCATATTGATTGGTGGTTGTACCAATATTAATTTCTGGAAAATAAATAGAGACTCCAATAAGCGTTTCATTATTTTTATTATCGTAAACGGTACCACTTAAAGTTATTTTTTCTTGACTGAAAGCAGTTATAGACAATAAAAAAAACAGGATTAGTATTTTTTTTGATAGCAACATTTTGTTTAATTAGTTGTTAAAATTGTAAAACAAAAGTACAACAGAACTTTGGTAAGAAAACGTTAAAAGGTAATTTTTTAAAATTATTTTCTAATCATAAATAATGTCTTTTACTTCAATTTTTTTGTTTTTTACAAAGTCGTATAAAGTAAGTCTTCTTAATATGTAATAGTCGTTCCAGAATTTTTCTAATGAATTTAAATACGATAGAACAGATCTGTCTTGCTCTTGTAATGCGATATTTAAGTCGGTTATGGTTATCTTACCTAAAATAAATCTCTTTTTGGCTATTTCATATCTTTTTAAAGCAATTTCTTGTGCCTTTTTAGTAGTTTCTAAAAAGTTTCGTTGATTTTGCCAGTTTAAAACGTGTAAATAAATTTCTTGCTCAAATTCTTGCTGTTCTATTTTAATATTTGTATTAACTAAATCTTTATTAGCTTCTACTAATTTTCTTCTAGACTTAGATACACCCCAGTCTAAAATTGGCATACCAATAGATAAAACAACACTCTGTTGTTGGTTAAAGTTGTCGAATAAAGTATTAAATTGATTTCCTTGTTGAGAAATACCAAAATTTGCTCTTAAACTCATACTTAGTTTATTGTTCCCTTTTACTTCTGCAACGTCTTGTTCTGCTTGCAGTCTTCTTCTTCTAAATTCTATAACAGCTTTTCGGTTAGTTTTAGCCTCTTCTAAAGCTTTTTCTACTGTTACAGTAAAAGTTGATAACTCTTTTGGAGTAGATAATAAAATATTTTCTGTATCTAATACTAAGTATCTTGATAAATTTTGTGAAGCTCTTTTTAGATTAATTTCATTGGTAATTACTTCATTTTCTGAGTTTAAAACAGATAATTCTATTTGTAATAAATCATTTTCTGCTATTTTACCCATTTTAAATCTACCTTTAGAAATTTGGAATAAAGTATCTTGATTAGAGAGGTTAGATTTGGCAATTTTAGCCTGTATTTGAGACTTTAATAAAGCAAAATATCTTCTACTTGTATTTAAAGAAATTTGTTCCATACGCTCTATAAATTCTCTTTTAGCTTCTTCATAAAGAAGTGGTTCTATTTTCTTTTGCCATTTAAAAGGATTATAGAGTAAAGAATTTTGATTATAATTTAAAGAAAAAGGGATTACTGCAAAACCTGTAGATTCACTTGGCTCAAACCTATCTATTCTTTCTAGCTGAGAACTAACAGATATAGTACCACCAGTTAAAGCTATATTTTGATTTAAAGAGATACTTCCATCAAATCTTATTTGATTAGATCTTCTAAAATCATCAGAACCATCATCTAAAACTATTCTATTCACAGAATTTCTATATTGTGGTAAGGTTGCTTGTAAACGTAATTGTGGTAAAAAACCTGCTTTATAATTTCTATAACGCCAATAACTTGCTTGATTTTGATTTATTAAAGCCTTGTATTCTGGCGATTTTTCTTGAGCAATCGCTATTGCTTGTTTTAAGGTGATTTGTTGCTGACTAAATACTTGAATTGATAGAAAGCAAAAAAATGTAATTATAATATTTTTCATAGTTTATTCGTGTCTAATAGCTTCAATTGGGCTTTTGTTTGCGGCTGATCTTGCAGGTGCAATTCCGAATATTAAACCAATTAAGGTGGCCACAAAAAAGGATAATAAGATGGAACTAAGTGATAAAATAGTTTCGATACCTGTAGTTACTTCTAAAATATAGGAGGCCAAAACGCCCAAAGCAATACCTATAATACCACCACCAATACTTACTAATACAGATTCTGTTAAAAATTGTAGAATAACATCTTCTTGTGTAGCGCCAATGGCTCTAATAATACCAATTTCTTTCGTTCTTTCTAAAACTGAGGCTAACATAATATTCATAATACCAATCCCCCCAATTAAAAGAGAAATACCAGCAATAATACTTAGTACAATATTAAAAATTTGCTTTGTTTTTTGTTGTTGTTTTAAAAGTTGAATAGGTATTGATATTTCAAAATCTAACATTCCATTATGTCTTCTTTTTAACATTCTACTTAAAACATCTGCAGTTGCATTTAGTTGATTAGAGTTTTCTACCTGTACTACTAATTTGTCCAACTGATGATAGTTACCTCTAGGAATTCTCTTTTTAGGCCCTTGTTGACCACCACTACTAATAAACACACCACCACTAGAAATTTCTATAGTTTTATCTGATATTATCTTTCTGTCTTTATATCTTACCAAAAAAGTTTGTAGAGGTATATAAACATCTTGGTTCATGTCTCTAATACCTAGGTTTTCTTGTGCAGTATCTGAAATAAATTTCTCTTCAATAACACCAATAACTTGTAGCCAAACATCTTTAACTTTTATTCTTTTTCCTATAGCACTTTCTCCTGTAAATAATTTTTTTTCTATTTTTTTTCCAATAATACAAACAGGTAATGCATTTTCTGATTGTGCTGAAGAAAAGTTTTTGCCACTTTCAATATCTATGTTAGAGGTTTTAAAATAGTTGTTAGAAACGCCAATTAATTTTACAGGATTTTGTCTTCCTTTTTTTATCACATAGGTTTCTAAAACAATTTCTGGACTTACTGTTTTTATAGAAGGGATGGTTTTTTGAATACTTTTTACATCCAATAAATCTAAACCTTTAGAAAAACGTTTAGATTCTGTTGTGCCATCATCTGAATCTTCTTCATTGCCATCATCTTTTTCATCTGGTATTGGTGTTATAACAATATTGTTTACACCTACCAATTCTAATTGTGCTAAAATTTCTTTTTCTGCACCATTACCAATGGCTAGCATTGTAATTACAGCTGCAACCCCAAAAATAATACCTAAAGAAGTTAGTAAAGTTCTTACTTTGTTTGATGCAATAACACGCACAGCTTCAGTAAAGTTAGACTTTAGCTTTTCTATATAAATTTTATCGAACATAGAAATGCTAGTTTAATTTTACTATTGCGCTTTTGTCTAATCCTTCTGGTTTGTTTAAGTACACTTCGTCGTTTTCAGATAAGCCTTCTTTTATAATTACAGAATCGTTGTTAGAATCTCCTATTTTAACTTGTTTTTTATTGATAGAAAAACCAGACTTTTTAAATACATAAGTAATAGAATCTTGTGTAAAAACAGCTTCTAAAGGAACGCTTAAAACATCTTTTCTTTCGAAAGTTAATATTTTGTTAGAGGTTGTCATACCAGGTCTAATACTTTTATCTATTTCCTTTAGTTTAATTAAAACCTGAAAAACTTTAATATCAGAACCTCTTTTCTTTTCGCCAACATTTGCTACATCTGTAACAACACCTTCTAATTCTACATCAGGAAAAGCATCAAAACCTACTTTTACAGGTAAACCTTCTTCCACTTTTCTAATATCTACTTCATTTGCGTAGGTTTTAGATTCCATTTTGGTTAAATCTGGTAAGGTTGCAATAGATGGTTGCCAAGGGCTGATTGTAGAACCAACTTTTTTCTTAGTACCATCCCAGTTTTTATCGTAAGTAATCATACCATTACCATCAGAATAAATGGTAAAAGATTCTAATAACTTTAAAAGATCGTCTAATTCTTTTCTAATTTTAGAAACTTTAGTACCAACTTCAACCATTTTAGCGTTAGCTTGTCTCTTTTTTATTTTATAGTTTTCTTGTTTTTCTCTAAAATCTCTCTCTAATTTTTCTTGTTTATTCTCTAGACCTTTAATAGTTGCTGGTGGCTCATAAATAGATTGTTTTAGTTCTAGTTTGGTTTCTTCCATACTAAAACGTAAATCTTTTACAGCGTTTCTTTCTTGTTTTAAGGTAAGTGTAGTGTCTAACTGTTGTTGTGTAAATTTAGATTCTTCAGCTTCTAAGTTTAGTCTTGCATCTAAAATCAATTCATTTACTCCAGATGGATCTAACTTTCCAACATAGTCTCCTTTTTTTACAATAGTTCCTTCTGGCACTAAATCTTGAATTTTAATATCTCTTAGTCTAAACTTTCTTAAGTTTGGTGGTCCTGTAATTTTTTTAAGACTGGTAGATTGTACTTCTCCAGAAGTTACTACTTCACTTATAAAATTCCCTTTTCTTACTTTAGAAGTAAGGTATACTTTATCGTCTGAAGAAGGAGAAAAATAACTGTATACTAAGTAAGAAATCACTAAAAAAGCTACTGTGATTATTGCAATTCTTTTTTTGCTCATTTTTTTGGGTTGATTATTAAAAACCAAAGCTAAAAAAAAATGAGAGCCAAAAGGCTCTCATTATGTTAATATCTTTATAATTTTACAATTATAGATTACTTAGTGTATTGTTAAAGCTAGCATTAGGTCTCATAGCATTATTTGCAAGGGTTTCATTTGGCATGTAATACCCCTCAATATCTACACGATTCCCTTGAATTTCATTTAACTGAGCTATAATTGTAGCTTCGTTTTCTTGTAATTGTTTATACACTGCTGTAAACTCTTCTTTTAATGCTGTGTTTTTAGTCTGATTTGCCAAGGCTTCTGCCCAGTAAAGCGCTAAATAAAAATGACTTCCTCTATTGTCTAACTCGCCCGCTTTTCTAGATGGAGATTTTTTATTGTCTAAAAATTTATCAGTAGCATCATCTAAAGTCTCTGCTAAAACCAACGCTTTTTCATTATTGTTTGAAGTTCCTAAGTGTTCCAAAGAAACTGCTAATGCTAAAAATTCACCTAAAGAATCCCATCGTAAATGGTTTTCTTCCATAAACTGCTCTACGTGTTTTGGAGCAGAACCACCAGCACCTGTTTCAAACAATCCGCCACCATTCATTAATGGCACAATAGATAGCATTTTTGCAGAAGTACCCAATTCTAAAATAGGAAATAAATCTGTTAAATAATCACGCAATACATTTCCAGAAACAGAAATCGTATCTTCTCCTTTCTTAATTCTCTCTAAAGTAAAATGTGTTGCTTCTATTGGCGATAAAACCCTAATATCTAAACCACTAGTGTCGTGGTTTGGTAAATATTTATTTACTTTTTTAATAATTTCTGCATCATGAGCTCTGTTTTTATCTAACCAAAAAACAGCAGGTGTTTTAGAAGCTCTTGCTCTTGTTACTGCTAATTTTATCCAGTCTTGAATTGGAGCGTCTTTTGCTTGACACATTCTCCAAATATCACCAGCCTCAACTGTATGTTCTAATAATGTGTTACCATCTGCATCTACAACAAATACTTTTCCATTTGCTTCAATTTCAAAAGTTTTGTCATGAGAACCATATTCTTCAGCTTTTTGAGCCATAAGCCCAACATTTGGTACAGTACCCATAGTTGTAGGATCAAAAGCGCCATGCTTTTTACAAAAATCGATGGTTGCTGTATAAATACCAGCATAAGAACTGTCTGGAATAATGGCTTTGGTGTCTTGTAATTTCCCTTCTTTGTTCCACATTTGGCCAGAAGTTCTAATCATAGCAGGCATTGAAGCATCTATAATTACATCAGATGGTACGTGTAAGTTGGTAATTCCTTTATCTGAATTTACCATAGCCACAGCAGGTCTCTTTTTATAAATATCTGCAATATCTAATAGTATTTCTGCTCTTTTTTCTTCTGATAATTCTTCTAGATTTCTTAATAAATTACCAAAACCGTTATTTACATCCACACCAATTTTATCAAATGTTTGTTGATGTTTATCAAATAACTCTTTAAAGAAAACACGCACTGCATGCCCAAAAATAATTGGGTCAGAAACTTTCATCATGGTTGCTTTCATGTGTAATGATAACAAAACACCTTGTTCTTTAGCGTCATTGATTTCAGTTTCTAAGAAGTTTAATAGTGCCTTTCTGCTCATTACAGTAGCATCTATTATTTCTCCTTCTAATAGGTTTACAGTTTCTTTTAAAACAGTTTTTGCACCATTTTCTGCAATGTGTTGTATGCTTATAGAGGTTGCATTATCTAGTGTTACAGATTTTTCATTATTTGCAAAATCTCCTTCAGACATTGTTGCTACATGAGTTTTAGAATCTGCAGACCATGCA
The DNA here is from genome assembly GCF_057219325.1 of Polaribacter sp. YIW18. NCBI lineage: Bacteria > Pseudomonadati > Bacteroidota > Flavobacteriia > Flavobacteriales > Flavobacteriaceae > Polaribacter > Polaribacter sp. YIW18. The sequence continues at coordinate 19,711 of NZ_JBXVVE010000013.1, forward strand.
CCCATAGAGTGTGGATTTTTACGAGCGTAATTTTTAACTGCTTTTGGTGCTCTTCTGTCAGAGTTACCTTCTCTTAAAACTGGGTTTACTGCAGAACCTTTTACTTTATTAAAAATGGCTAACACTGCTTTTTCTTCAGCAGTTTTTGCTTCTTCTGGGTAATCTGGAATTGCAAAACCTAAAGCTTGTAATTCTTTAACAGCTGCACTTATTTGTGGTACAGATGCACTAATATTTGGTAACTTTATAATATTAGCTTCTGGGTTTTTGGCCAGTTCACCCAATTGAGCAAGTGCATCTTCTACTTTTTGATCTTCGTTTAAATACTCAGAAAAATTCGCTAAAATTCTACCTGCTAAAGAAATATCTTTCACTTCTATTTCTATATTAGAAGATTTTGTAAATGCTTTTACAATGGGTAGAAAAGAACGTGTAGCCAAAGCTGGAGCTTCGTCTGTTTTTGTATATACTATTTTAGCTATTTTACTCATGAAACTATGTTTTTGTAGTTGTACTTATAGAAAATCTTCCAACAAAAAATATGTTTTTTTTTGAAAGCGAGCAAATTTAAGAAATTAAGTTGAAATTTTAATTGGTAATATGTTATTAATTAGTATGTTTTATTAAAGTATTTGTAATTTTTGAAATCGATTTCGTGAAAGTTAAAAATAAAAGCCATATTAAACAATTTCTTGCTATAATATGGCTTTTTTTGAAATAAATTAAAATCATTTAATTTTTTTTTTTACGAAAAAAATAAGCTAATTTATTTCAAATTTTAAAACACTTTATTTTAAAAAAGCATTCTACTTTTTTAAAACTTTATTTGTGTTTCTGTTATTTATCTAAATGTAAAAAGAAAACTTTTTTAGGGCTATACATCTCTTTAAACTTAGACAAACAATATTCTAAAGAACATTCTTTAAATATTTACATACCGTTTTTAGTTTATAAAACTAACAAAGCTTAATAAATACTTACGTAAATATATTTTTTTATTTGTATTCCGTATAATTTTTAACCAATTAATAATCAACACATTACTAACAAGGGTTGTTAACTTTTGTTCATAAAAAAAAGCGTTGTAAATTTTACAACGCTTTTTTGTTTCTGTATTAAATGAAGTATTATCTTCTTTTTTCGGTAATTCTAGCTTTTTTACCAGTAAGACCTCTAAAGTAAAAGATACGAGCTCTACGTACTTTACCTCTTTTGTTAACTTCAATTTTTTGGATAGAAGGTAAGTTTACAGGAAAGATTCTTTCTACACCTACAGTACCAGACATTTTTCTGATAGTAAATGTTTCTGAAGCTCCATTTCCTCTTCTCTGAATAACAACACCTCTAAAAAACTGAGTACGCGTTTTGTTTCCTTCTTTAATTTCGTAATAAACAGTGATTGTATCACCAGCAGCAAATTCTGCAAATTCTTTTTTTGTTACAAACTCGTCTTGAACAAATTTTACTAAAGATTCCATATCTTTTAATTTAATTGATTTTGTAAAGCAACATTCACGATTTCTTCGTCAGAGGTTAATTTAGCGGTTGCAAAAGTAATAATTATTTTTTTGTTGATACAAATTATTTTAATTATTTTTTAGGTTGATAGTCAGTACAATAGAAAACCCAAAATTTACGAACCTCTTTGTTATTAATTTTAATAATAATAGGGGCTAATTCTGTTACGTTTTTAAAATATGTTTTCAATAATGGATTTACTTCTCCTAATTTATCTTTGTTTTTAAATCTTTTATCAGAATCTATAAATAGGGCGTTTTTTCCTTCTAAATTAGATAAGTTATCACCTAAATAATCGAAATGTAAAGCAGGTAAACCAATAATGTTTTGTGCATAAACTTTATCATCAATAAAAAAGTTTAAACAGGCAGATGTTTTGTAATTATCGTTAGAAAAAATAAATGTATTTGGATACTCTTGTTGTAAGCTTCTTGTTTCTTCTGCCAATTCTTTCCATCCAACCCAAGTATCATCACTTTTAATAGGAACTAAGTAAAACAAAATTTGTAGTGCAAAAACTACATGAAAAACAATTGAAAATATCAACTGAATTTTTAATTGCTTTTTAGTGATAAACATGGCTGCAATAATGATTCCTGTAATGTACGAAGGCATCATCCAATTTAATTTTACCCAATAAATAGGAGTAAGGCTAAAGAAACCTACAAAGGTTGGCACAAAAAAGGCAAATAGAAATAATGTTTTAGATTGTGGTAATTTGAATTTTACCAAGGTTCTTTTGATATATTTAAAGGTAAAAGTGATAAATAGCAAAAATAAAACGGGTAATAATAAAAATAGTTGATGCCCAATAGCTCCAAAAAAGTAACTGGGTGATATTTTAAATTCTGAGATAGAATTGGTTCTTTCTGAGGATTGAAAAGCAAAAGAGGCAAACTCATTTTGATAGTTCCAATACCAAACAGGAAAAGTAACTCCTACAGAAATTATGATTGAAAACCACAACCAAGGAGAAAGTAATAATTTTCTGTATTGGTTTGAAAATACAAGGAAACCCAATAAACCAATTTGTAATAAAAGCGCTGTGTATTTACTATTAAATGCGAATCCCATGGCTAAACCCGCAAAAATCCAATACCACTTTTGTTGTTCAAAAATGGCCTTGTATAAACAGATTAAACTTAATGTCCAGAATAAAAGTAAGGGTACATCTGGTGTAGAGTTGAATGATAAAATAGAAACACAAATAGTAGAAGCTATTAAAATAAAAGCTCTTTGTAATTTTTGTTTTGATAAAAAATAAGAAGCTAGTTTGTAAAAACTTAAAATGGTTAATGAGGTTACTACAAAATCTGTCAATTTTACCACAAAAATAGATTGCCCAAATATCTCTGAAAATATACGCAGCAAATAGCCAATCATTCCTGGATGATCAAAATACGATAAAGATAAATTTTGCCCATACAAATAATAGTAAGCATCTTGTGGCATTAAGCCCATAAATGGGAGTAATATCAACCTAAAAAATTGAAAACCTAAAACCCAAGAAATGGCTTTGTTGTTTTTTATGAATGAAACGAATTTACTCATCTAATAAATCGGGTCTTATTTGTTTCGTTCTTTCATAGGCTTTTTCTGATCGCCAATCATCAATTTTTGGAAAATTACCAGATAATAATATTTCTGGCACTTTAGTACCTTCAAAATTTGCAGGTCTTGTATAAACGGGAGGAGATAATAAATTGTCTTGAAAAGAGTCTGTTAGGGCAGATTGTTCATCGCCAATAACACCGGGAATTAAACGTACAACAGCGTCTACTAAAACAGCTGCTGCTAATTCGCCACCTGTTAAAACATAATCTCCAATAGAAATTTCTTTTGTAATGTAAAGGTCTCTAATGCGTTGGTCTACACCTTTGTAATGTCCAGTTAGAATTAAAATATTTTCTTTTAAAGAAAGGGTGTTTGCAGTAGTTTGATTCAGTGTTTTTGCATCTGGAGTCATATAAATAATTTCATCATAAACTCTTTCTGCTTGTAGTTTTTTGATGCAATTAGATATGGGTTCTATCATTAAAACCATCCCTGCACCGCCACCAAATTGTGTGTCGTCTATTTGTTTGTAGTTACCTAAACCATATTCGCGTAAATCGTGAATTATAATTTCTGCCAAACCTTTTTCTTTGGCGCGTTTTATAATGGAATGGTTAAAAGGGCTTTCTAATAAAGCTGGTGCTACTGAAATAATATCTATTCGCATTTTGCAAATGTAGTATTTTTAAAGAATTGCTACTTGCTAAATTATGTTTACTTTTTAAGAGTTGTTTTTTTACTCTTCTATACTTACATGAAACAAAGCTTCACCTTTATTTACTATAGGAGTTTTATTGGTGCAAAAAATATACCCATTATGTGGTGCTCTAATCCTTTTTTTAAACTCACCAAAAGGATCTTGTATAATGCCTAAAACTTCGTGTTTTTTTACAAAACTGCCATTTTTTGCTATTATTTTAAACATTCCAGAATGAGAAGAACGCAGCCATTTTGCTTTAGAAACAATAATAGGCTTCTCTCTTACAGTGATTTCTCCATCAATTAAACCCAAATGTATCAATACATTTTTAGTACCATTTACACCTTCGTTAATAACAGTTGGATTGAGTTCTTTTGATTTTCCACCTTCAAAAAGTAAAATAGTTTTACTCATTTTATTGCAAGTATATCGTAAAGATTTTGCAATATTATTAGAATACACAATAGTGGGTGGATTAAATACTTTAGCTAATTCTAAAGCTTTTTTATCTGTTTCTACACAACGTATTTGCGAGATGTTATCTCTTTCTCCACCACCTGTATGAAAATCGATAATATAATCTACAAAGGGAGCAATTTTTTGAGTAAATTGATAGGCAAATTGGCTGGCCAAAGAACCAGTTGCAGAGCCAGGAAACATTCTGTTTAAATCTCTACCATCAGGAAATTCTCTTGTTTGAATTAAATAGCCAAAAATATTAAAAACAGGAATACAAATAATGGTTCCGTTTTTAGGTTTGTTAATGTCTTGACTAATTATTTCTCTAATAATACCCACACCATTGGTTTCATCTCCATGAATACCTGCAAGCAAAAGTACTACAGGCCCAGGGTTAGATGAACGCTCTATAATTACAGGAACATTTACTGTGGTTCTTGTATGTAATTTGGCAACTTTTAAGTCTAAAACTGTACGTTCTCCTTTAGGAATTTCGTTTCCTAATAAAAAGAATGGTTTATTCGACATGAATTTCTAAGTATCTTATAATTTCTTTAGCTATGTTTTTCTTTGTAGCAATTTCTATTCCTTCTAAACCTGGTGATGAATTTACTTCTAAAACCAAAGGGCCTTTAGAAGATTGTAACATATCTACACCAGCAATACCCAAACCTAATGCTTTGGTTGCTTTTAATGCTGTTTTTTCTTCTTCGTCTGTTAACTCTATAACTGTTGCATTTCCTCCTCTGTGCAAGTTAGATCTAAATTCGCCTTCTTTACCTTGTCGCTTGATAGCACCCACAACTTTACCATCAATGACAAAGGCTCTAATATCTGCACCACCAGCCTCTTTTATAAATTCTTGTGCAATTACTCTGGCGCCTAAACCATTAAAAGCTTCTAAAACAGAAGTAGCTGCATTTTTAGTTTCTGCTAAGACAACGCCCAACCCTTGTGTACCCTCTAATAATTTTAAAACTAAAGGTGCACCACCAACAGATTTTACAACATGCTCTACATCTTTTGTATAATTGGTAAAAACGGTTTTTGGCAGACCTACACCTGCTCTTGCTAAAATTTGTAAACTACTTAATTTGTCTCTAGATCTGGTTAGCGCCATAGAAGAAACAGAGGTAAACACTTTCATCATTTCAAACTGACGTATAACAGCTGTACCATAGAAAGTAACAGAGGCGCCAATTCTTGGAATAATGGCGTCTATGCCAGTTAAATATTCTCCTTTATAATATATTTTTGGAGATTTTTTTTCTATTTCGATATTGCATTTTAAATGATCTACCACCATTACTTCATGTCCACGTTTTTCTGCAGCCTCAACTAATCTTTTTGTGGAATAAAGTTTAGGATTTCTAGATAAAATTACAATTCTCATTTATTTTTATATTTTAATTTGTGCGATAAATTTTTCTTTGCAGTGTCAATCACAAATTTTTTATTCAAAAATTTACGTCCTAGTAATATAGGGAATTTCATGTCTTTACGTTCACTAAGTGTTAAATAGATGGGAAAAGTTTGATTAAAAATTGTGATTTTTGTGTGAATTCTAAATCTTGTTTCTTTTATACCATTAGAACTTTTTACAATTTTAGATGTATAATCATCAGATGTAAACTCTTTGTTATTGTATAAAGGATGCTCTTTATCTAACAACGTAAACTTTATGATAGTTTTATTGTTTTTTATAATTTCTTTGATATTAGCACAATGAATAGAAGAGGTGTAAGCGCCAGAATCTACTTTAATATCTATGTCTTCTAAATAAAATTCTGGAAAATCTGCTTTGTCTTCTCTGCCGATAGTTAATTTCATTCTTGCGATTTAATGTTTGTAAATTTATAAAGACTTGTTTAAATCACTTGTTAATTATTTATAAATTTTCAATAGCTGCTTCTGCACAACGTTCTCCATCCATGGCAGCAGAAACAATACCTCCTGCGTAGCCACCACCTTCTCCACAAGGATATAAACCTTTAATTTCTACATGCTCTAAATTTTCTTTTCTAGGGATGTTTACTGGAGATGAGGTTCTGGATTCTACACCCACAATATTAGCTTCGTTGGTAAAATAACCCTGCATTTTTTTTCCAAATTCAGGAAAGCCTTTACGTAATCTACTACCAATAATTCTTGGTAAAAGAGAGTGTAGTGGAGCCGATTTTAATCCTGGTTGATAAGAGCATTCGTTTAAGTTTGTAGATAATTTACCATCCACAAAATCTACCAATTTTTGTGCTGGTGCTGTTTGTGTTCTACCCCCTGCAAAAAAAGCAATTCTTTCTAAATCTTTTTGAAATTCTAAACCTTTTAAAGCACCAAATTTTTCATACTTCTTAAAATCTCTATCAATATCTAACTCTACAACAATACCAGAGTTTGCAAATTTATTATTTCTTCTAGATGGAGACATTCCATTTACCACAACTTCGCCTTCTGCAGTTGCTGCAGGTACAATAAAACCACCAGGACACATACAAAAAGAGTACACACCTCTATTATTTACTTGTTGCACCAAACTATAGGCTGCTGCTGGTAACAATTCGTCTCTTTCTCCAGAACAATGGTATTGAATTTGGTCTATAATTTCTTGTGGATGTTCTACACGAACGCCCATTGCAAAAGACTTTGCTTTAATTTTTATTTCTTTTTTATACAATAATTCGTAAATATCTCTTGCAGAATGACCTGTGGCTAAAATTACCGAATTTACAGTCATTTCTGAGCCATTTTCTAGCTGAATGGCTTTTAACGTATTATTTTTTATTATAAAATCTACGACTTTGGTTTCAAAATGAATTTCGCCACCAAATTGTAAAATGGTTTCTCTAATATTCTGGATAATTTTAGGCAATTTATTGGTACCAATATGAGGATGTGCGTCTACTAAAATTTGTTCAGTTGCTCCATGAAAAACTAAGTTTTCAAAAATCCTTCTTACATCACCGCGTTTTAAACTTCGGGTGTATAATTTTCCATCAGAATACGTTCCTGCACCACCTTCGCCAAAACAATAGTTAGAATTTTCGTTTACAACATGATCTTGATTGATCGCTTTTAAATCTCTACGTCTGTCTCGTACATTTTTACCACGTTCTAAAACAATGGGTTTGTAACCTAATTCTATACAGCGTAAAGCAGCATACATGCCTGCAGGACCAAAACCAATAATATGAATTTCTTTAGCGTTAGAAACATCTTTATACTCAAAAATATAATCAGATTTTTCTGGTACAGCTTCGTTTATATATACGGCTACTTTATAATTAAAAATGATGTCTTTTTTACGAGCATCTATAGATTTACGTAAAACTTTTATAGCTGTAACTTCTGTTTTATCAACTTTTAGTTGCTTAGAGGCTTTGTATAATAGAATATTTTCTTTACACTCTTCTATTAAATTTACACGAAGTTGAATTTCTTTAACCATGCCACAAAAGTAGGTAATTTAAAGAAGATTATTTGAGAGAATTTTTGTCATTTTTTGGGGAGATTTTTTAAAATAAGAGGAATGTGATATCGTTTTAAAAACTTAAATTTGGTATTAACTTGGTTATAGGTTTTTAAATTTAGATACAAACTAAATCAACCTTGCTTGTATCATTCTATCATTACCAAACAAATCTTTTTTTAGCTCGATATTTGTAAACTCTTTTTCTTTGAGCATTGTAACAGTTTCGTTGCTTAAATATTGATTGATTTCAAAAAATAACAGCCCGTTTTTAGTAAGATGACTTTTTGCTAAATCAGCTATTTTTTTATAAAAAATAAGTGGATTTTCATTATCTACAAACAAAGCCAAATGGGGTTCGTTGTTTAAAACATTATTTTTTATTTCTACTTTTTCTAATTCTCTAACATAAGGTGGGTTAGAAACAATAATATCGTATTTGTTATTAGAATGAGTTTTCGATTGTGCTGAAACAGATAATTTATTAAGATTTTCTGCTTGTAAAATATCTAACTCAAAAAAATCAATAGTAACGTTGTTTAGACTAGCATTTTGTTTTGCTATTTTTAAAGCATTTGAAGAAACATCAATAGCAGAAATAGTTTCGTTTTTTAGGTTTTTTGCCAATGAAATTGGTATACAACCAGTTCCTGTACCAATATCTAAGATAGAAAGTGATTCCTTTTGTATCTTGATTCTTAATTCTTGAATCTCTTTTAAAATCCACTCAACCAATTCTTCTGTTTCTGGTCTTGGTATTAACGTATTTTTATCTACCAAAAATGGTAAACCGTAAAATGCTGTTTTTCCTAAAATATATTGTATCGGTTCTTCTTTTTTTAATCTAGAAATGATGTTTTTTAAATTATTTAAAATTTCATTTTCTATTATAAAATCAGGTTTTAAAACCGTATCAATTCTTTGGAGGCCTAAAAGTTCCTCAATCAGGATAAAAAAAAACGAATCTATCTCTGTTTGTGGATAAATTTCTGAGAGTTTATCAGAAAAATAAAGTTTAAATTTTTTTAATGTCATATTTCTTTTAGCATCCACACATTACAAGAATAATGGCAGGTGTTTCCCAAAGGTTTTTCTAAATTGGTAAAACCATTTTTAGTGTACAGTTTTACTGCATCTTTCATATAAGGTAAGGTTTCTAAATAACAACTTTCAAAACCAAATTCTTTTGCTTTTTCTAAACATTTAGAAATTAGTTTTGTGCCCAAACCTTTGCCTCTTGCAATGGGTAAAAAATACATTTTTTGTAATTCGCAAACATTGCCATCAAAATTATCTAACTGAGCAATTCCTGCACCACCAACCACATTTCCTTTATGTTCTAAAACATAATAAACTGCTTTTTCTTTTTCATAGGTTTCAAACATTTTATCTGTGGCTTCATCTTCATAAGCAGTGCCCACTTTTGGTGCGCCCATTTCTAAAATTACATTTCTAATAACCTTTGCTAGTGCTTTATTATCTTTGGTTTTTATTTCTCTTATGATAAAATCTTCATATATCATTTAATACCGTATTTTTGCAGGAGCAATTTACCTATTTTTTTAATTTTTAATATGAAAAATCTAGTATATTTTATTTTTTTATGTTTGTTTATTTTAGGATGTTCTGTAAAGAAAAAACCAGTATTTTTAAAGGTAGACGATTTAAAATTAATTTCTTTTAAAAGTGATACAATTCGGTTAAAAGCTGCTGCTTATTTTGAAAATCCAAATGATGTTGGTGGTAAAATTTCTACAGACGAAATTAAGGTGATTATCAATGGAACAGAACTGGCGCAAGTATCTTCAGATGAGTTTAAAGTACCGGCAAGAAAAGCATTTGCAATACCTTTAAAAGTGATTGTACCTGCAAAAAAAGTGTTCGAAAATAATAAAAATGGCATTTTAGGCGGATTGTTAAACTCTGTACTAAATAAATCCATAAAAGTCCATTTTAAAGGAGATTTAAAGTATACGTTTTTTGGTTTCTCTAAAGTTTACCACATAGATCAAGAGCAAGAAATTAAATTTTAAGCCAACAGATATTACACACGAATTTTACATAAAACGCTGTTTGCAAATTGCAAAAAACGGTATTGGTTTTACACGACCAAACCCAGCTGTGGGTGCTGTAATTGTGCTAAATAACACAATTATTGGCGAAGGTTTTACCTCTAATTATGGTGGTAATCATGCTGAGGTAAATGCTGTAAATGCAGTAAAAGACAAATCAGTTTTAAAAAATGCTACTATTTATGTAACCTTAGAACCTTGTTCTCATTTTGGTAAAACACCACCTTGTGCAGATTTATTGGTAAAACATCAATTTAAAAAAGTAGTAATTGGTTGTGTAGACAGCAATAGTTTGGTGGCTGGAAAAGGAATTGAACGATTGCAAAACGCAGGCATTGGGGTGGTTGTAGGTGTTTTAGAAGATGAATGTAGAGCGCATCACAGACGATTTTTTACAGTTCAAGAAAAAAAACGCCCTTACATTATTTTAAAATGGGCAGAAACTAAAAACGGATTTATTGCTCCCATTAAAAAAGATAAACAACATCCTTTTTGGATTTCCAACACGTATTCTCAACAATTGGTGCACAAATTACGAGCAAAAGAACATGCAATTTTGGTAGGTACAAATACCGTTTTGGCAGATAATCCTAAACTGAATGTTAGAAGTTGGTCTGGACAAAACCCCATTAGAATTGTGATAGATAGTTCATTAAAATTAACTAAAAATTTACATGTTTTTGATGGAAAAGTAAGTACCATTGTAATTTTAGATTCAAAAAATATTCATAAAGAAACTAGAGAAAATGTTTTTTTTGAAAGTATAAACTTTGATGAAAATATAGCACAACAAATTTGCGAAGTTCTACACAAACACAAAATTCAGTCTTTAATTATAGAAGGTGGAACCCGAACTTTACAAACTTTTATTGATGAAAACCTTTGGGACGAAGCGTTTGTTTTTGTGGGATGTTCTGTTTTTAAAAAAGGAGTAAAAGCACCTGTTTTAAAAGGAGAATTTATAGAAGAAAAAATACAAAATGATATTTTAAAAACGTATTTTAATGATTAAAAACATCATTTTCGATTTTGGAGATATTTTTATCAACTTAGATAAAAAACATTTTGCCAAAGAATTACAAAACTTAGGAATAAACCAAGATGATGCAACTATAATACGTGTTTTGAATGATTATGAAATGGGGCTAATTTCAACAAAAGAGTTCTTGTATTACTTTGAAGAAAAATTAGAAATCCCATCAGCAATTTTAAAAAAAGCTTGGAATTCTATCTTGAGAGATTTTCCTGAACATAGATTACAATTCATTCAGAAATTAGCTTCAGAAAAAAAATATAGGTTGTTTTTATTAAGCAATACAAATGATTTACACATTTCTTGGATTCAAGAACGTTGGGGAATGGATTTGTACAATCAATTTAAAAATTGTTTTGAAGCATTTTATTTAACACATGAAATTAATTTTAGAAAACCGAATTTAGATATTTATCAATTTGTATTGAAAAAGCACAATTTAAAAGCTACAGAAACACTTTTTATAGATGATACCAAAGAAAATACAAAGGCTGCTAAATCTATAGGTTTGAAAGTTTGGAATTTAACGCCAGGTAAAGAAGATGTAACCCAATTATTTACCATAAAAAAACATTTATTTTGATTTTCCTTTTATTAAGCATCCTTTTTTCGACAGGATTATTTGTTATTTTTAAGTTTTTCGGTATTTATAAAATTGATGTTTTAAAAGCCATTGTTGTCAATTATATAGTGGCTTTTACAATGGGTTTTTTATTGGCAGAAAGACAAATACCTATTCATAAAATATATTTAGAACCTTGGTTTTTTGGCGCTTTATTTTTAGGAGCAATGTTTGTGTCTGTTTTTTTTGTAATGGCAATGACCGCTCAAAAAAATGGTGTTTCTGTAACTTCTATCGCAGGTAAAATGTCTGTGGTTATTCCTGTTTTTTTTGGTATTATTCTTTACAAAGAATCTGTTAGTTTTTTAAAAATATCAGGAATTTTATTTGCTTTAGTGGCGGTGTATTTATCCTCTGTAAATGAAGAAAAAAACACAAAAAATGGAACCTTATTATTTCCCATTTTACTTTTTTTAGGTTCTGGTATTATAGATACTTTTTTAAAATTTGTGCAAACTAATTATGTTGATGATCGAGATGTTTCTATTTTTTCTGGTAGTTTGTTTGGTATTGCAGCCATTTTTGGGTTGATTATTTTGGGTGTTAAAACTTTAAAGAAACCTGAGAAATTCGGTTATAAAAATATTTTAGCAGGTGTTGCTTTGGGTGTTCCTAATTATTTTTCTATCATTTTTTTAATAAAAGCATTGCAAATTAAAAATTTTGAAAGCTCTACATTATTCACCATAAATAATGTTGCTATTGTAATTGTTTCCACTTTAGTGGGATTGTTGTTTTTTAAAGAAAAGTTTAGTAATAAAAATAAAATTGGAGTTGTTTTGGCTGTTTTAGGTATTATTTTAGTAACTATTGCATAATGAAAGAAGACACATATAAAACAATTAAAAAACCATCTAAAGAAACACTTTTTAAAGAAAAAGGGAGTAAGTTTTTTGGATACGCTTTTCCTGTTTTAACAGAAGATGATGTAAAAGAGAAGTTAGAACTTTTAAAGAAAAAACATCATTCAGCACGACATTTTTGTTACGCATATCAAATAGGAATCGAAAAAACACAATACAGGGCCAATGATGATGGTGAACCTAATAATTCTGGGGGTTTGCCAATTTACGGGCAAATACAGTCTTTTGGGGTTACCAATATTTTAGTAGTTTCTGTTCGCTATTTTGGAGGAACCAAATTGGGTGTTGGTGGGTTGATTTCTGCTTATAAAACATCGGCTCAATTGGCTTTAGAAGCTTCAGAAATTTTAGTAAAAACGATAGATGTTAACTACCAGTTAAAATTTAATTACGATTTAATGAATGTGGTACAGCGAATTATCAAAGAAAAAAATCTAGAAATTGTTTCTCAGAAATTAGAAATGGATTGTGAGTATGTAATTTCTGTTCGTAAAAATGATGCAAAAGCCATTTTTACCATTTTTGATAGTTTATATAAACTAACAATAAAAAAATGTTAATTGCGTTTAATTTTAATCTAAAAAAATAATTTTTTAAGAGTGTATATCACTTTTATTTAAATTACAATTGCCAGAAGTATTAAAAAATATATTTCAATTTGTGTAAATAATTCAACAGTATTATTTAATATTCTAATGCTTTTAATAAATAATCAGGACAGTGGGTTGGTTTCATGGTTTCAGAATTCATAAAAGCTAATACAGAGTTTCCTGTACAAATTAATTCATTATTCTGATTTTTAATCTCATAATCAAATTCAATTTTAACCATCGGTTTCTTTTTTAGAAAAGTATGTATGGTTAGCATATCATCATACAAAGCAGATTTTATAAAATTACATTTTAATGAAATTACAGGAAGCATTATTCCGCTGATTTCCATATCTTTGTAAGTAACCCCTAAAGAACGCAACCATTCTGTTCTACCCATTTCAAAAAACTGCGCGTAATTACCATGGTAAACAACGCCCATTTGGTCAGTTTCAGAATATCGAATTCTAGTTTTTGTTGATGATTTTTTCAAAATTAGTGAACTATTTAATTTTTCCATTTTACGCAAAAAATAATTAATAATCAATAGCAATTTCATTTTTTTATGATGAAATTTATTCACACTTTTGTAGAACGTAAAAATTATAGTTTTCAAAAGCTTTTTTTTATCTAATTTTATTAACGTATAACCCCGCCCTAAATAACAAATGACAACTACTGCTGATTCAGTTTGGAATGAATGTTTGTCTTTTATTAAAGACAACATAAAACCACAAGCATACAAAACTTGGTTTGAACCAATCAAGCCTGTAAAACTTTCAGGAGAAGCATTAACAATACAAGTGCCTAGTAAATTTTTTTACGAATGGTTAGAAGAGCATTATATTAAATTATTAAGAGTTGCGTTGGTAAGACAATTAGGGAATGATGCCAAATTGATTTACGATGTTAAAATGGAAAACAATTACAGTAGCAATAGACCGCAAATTGTAAAAATTCCGAGTTCTAACAGAGATCCTTTAAAACCACAAAAGGTAACAGTACCATTAGAGTCTAATAAAAGAGAGTTAAGAAACCCATTTATTATACCGGGTTTACAAAAAGTAAAAATAGAATCTCAATTAAATCCAAATTATAATTTTAATAATTTTATAGAAGGAGACTCTAACAGGTTAGCACGTTCTGCAGGTATGGCAGTTGCAAATAAACCTGGTGGTACTTCATTCAATCCATTATTAATTTATGGAGGTGTTGGTTTAGGTAAAACACATTTGGCTCATGCAATAGGTGTAGATATAAAAGATAAATATCCAGACAAAACAGTTTTGTATATTTCTTCAGAAAAGTTTACACAACAATTTATAGATTCCGTAAAGTCAAATACCAGAAACGATTTTATTCACTTTTATCAAATGATAGATGTGTTAATTATTGACGATGTTCAATTTTTATCGGGTAAAGCAGGTACACAAGATGTTTTTTTCCATATTTTTAATCATTTACACCAAAACGGAAAACAGGTAATTTTAACTTCAGATAAGGCGCCTGTTGATATGCAAGATATTGAACAACGTTTATTATCTAGATTTAAATGGGGATTGTCTGCAGAACTACAAGCACCAGATTATGAAACAAGAATTTCTATATTACAAAATAAATTGTACAGAGATGGTGTAGAGATGCCAGAAGAAATTATAGAATATATTGCAAAAAATATAAAATCTAACGTTAGAGAATTAGAAGGTGTTATTATTTCGATGATTGCACAAGCTTCTTTTAACAGAAGAGAATTTTCTATAGAATTAGCAAAACAGATTGTAGATAAATTTGTAAAAAATACTAAGAAAGAAGTTTCTATAGATTACATACAAAAAGAGGTGTCTAAATATTTTGATATGGATGTAGCCACTTTACAATCTAAAACTAGAAAACGTCATATTGTACAAGCGAGACAATTAGCAATGTATTTTGCGAAAAGATTAACTAAAACTTCTTTGGCAAGTATTGGTAATCAAATTGGGCAAAGAGACCATGCAACTGTATTACATGCCTGCAAAACTGTAGATAATCTAACAGAAACAGACAAGCAGTTTAGAAAATACGTAGACGATTTAACCAAAAAGCTTACTTTTTAAAAGTTTTCATCGCATTTTTAGTCTGTTATTATAATCACTTAACTTTTTATAAGAGATAAAATCTTTATTATTTTTTACCAAAAATATTTTATGAAAAAAGTTTTAATGGTTTGTTTGGGTAATATTTGTAGATCTCCACTAGCAGAGGCTATTTTACAATCTAAAGTTGATTCAAAAGAAGTTTTAGTAGATTCTGCTGGTACAGCAGCCTATCATATTGGTAATTTACCAGATAAACGCTCAATAGAAGTAGCAGCAAAATATGGTTTAAATATTACCAATCAACGAGCACGAAAATTTGTAGCAGCAGATTTTGATGAGTTTGATTTTATTTATGCTATGGATAAAAGTAACTACAACAACATCCTTTTATTGGCAAAAAATGCAGATGATAAACAAAAAGTAAAGCTAATTTTAAATGAAATTTCTCAAGATAATCACTCTGTGCCAGATCCATATTATGGAGGAGATCAAGGTTTTGAAAATGTATATAATATGTTAGATAAAGCTTGTACAGTTATTGCCAATAAACTTTAAAAAATTAAATATTGTTTATTTTAGAAGGCGAATTCGTATGCTGGTAAGAACTAAATCAATTAAACTACTACTATAAATTAAAAAATATGTTCGGTAAACTTTATTTAATTCCTACAACTTTAGGAGATACAGAACCTTTAGAAGTGATGCCACTTTCTGTAAAAAAAGTAGTAGAGCAAATAGATTATTACATTGTAGAAAATGAAAAATCTGCAAGAAGATTTATCAAAAAAATTTCACCAAAAAAATCGCAACCTTCGTTACAATTAATGCTGTTAGATAAATATACAGAAGAAATTGAAACTAGAAAGTATTTAGACGTTTGTAAAGAAGGTATCAATGTAGGTTTACTATCAGAAGCTGGTGTGCCTGCAGTTGCAGATCCAGGTGCTAGTATTGTAAAATTAGCACACGAAAACAATATAAAAGTTGTGCCTTTGGTAGGTCCAAGTTCTATTTTGATGGCAATGATGAGTTCTGGTATGAATGGACAAAATTTTGCTTTTAATGGTTATTTACCCATAGATAAAGCAGATAGAAAAAGAGCAATTAAAGAGCTAGAAAAGTTGTCTAAAGAAAAGGATCAATCTCAAATTTTTATAGAAACACCTTATAGAAACGAAAAAATGTTTGCCGACTTAAAAGTAACATTGACACCCAATACCAATTTATGTATTGCTGTAGATATTACTTTACCTACTGAGTTTATTAAAACAGATTCTATACAAAACTGGAAAAAACAAACTCCAGATTTACATAAAAAACCAGCTATTTTTATAATTCATAAATAACTTAGAAAGCATAAAACTTGTAACTCTATCAATTATAAAATACAATCTAAATATCATTAACTTAGGAATAAAGATATTTTTAGATCAATTGTGGTTTTAAAAAATCCAGTATTTGTTTTTTGGTGATAACAGTATTTTTTCACAGCCTCTAGAATTGAAGGATTTATAAATAAAAGTGATAAAAAATAATTAATTAAAGTCTATTAAACTTTTGCTTTTTTATCGGCTACAAGGTTAGAAACATTGTAACCTCCAAACCTTTTCATATAATGCTGAATTGTTGAACCATAAGCATCTGTAAAACGAACAACACCATTACTTCTTAGAAATTTTTTTACATTTCCAGCACCACTTAAATGAGATGCAGCTAAAATACCAGATTCTGTAATTTTAATACCATTAATGATTTTACCAACAGAACGTTTAATGTCTTTTCTTAAAATCCATTTGTTTACTTTACACAAAGCTATAAAGGCATTTTCTTGTAATTCTGGGTTGTTTAAAAAAGCTTGTGTATTGTATATTTTAAATCTCTGTAAAGTAGTTTTACCAAACTGATATTTACCAAGATAGCCCAAAGTATTTACGACACTATATTTTCCTTGAGATTCTTTAAAAGCAACAGCTTCTTTAAAAGCAATAAAGTCTTTTTTTAAGTATAGAATATTGTGGTTTATCTTTTTAGGAAAAACCGAACGTAATGTTTTTACATTTTCTACTTTATAAACATTACTTTCATTCTTTGCAATTGCATTCATGAAAATAAAAACAATAGCTAATAATATAAATTTATTTTTGATAAAAAATAACTTTCTGTTTTGCGAGTGCAAATTTACATTGCAATTTTAAAACAATTGATTATCAATATGTTAAAATTTAATAAAAATAAATATAATGAAATTTTATTTACCTATTGATATTAATTTATTGGGTAATAGCTGGTGTCTTTATGAAATTAACAATAGAAAACACAAATTTTAAGAATTTCGATTTTGTATTGTTTTTGTTAACTCTCTCACTAAATTTATATAAAATTGACTATAAGAGTTTTGTAATATTAGGTTTATAAGTTTTGTTTCGCCATAAAAATGTATTCTGTATCAAAGTTTATATTCTTTGTGCTAATACTCGTTTAAAGCCAACAAATATTCTGTGCTTAAAATATTTTCTGTAATTATTACAATATTTCTTATAGGTTTATATATTGTGTCAGGTTTTTTAAAGAATGCTAATTTTACTTGTGGAGTCTCTTAAATTAAAAACAAAAACTTGATTGTATATATTTTAAAAAAAGTTTTTAGATTAAACCACCAACTATTATCTATTAATTTTTTGCTTGTTAAGCCATCTGTGATATTTAGCTGCATTTCTATTATGTTCTGCTAACGATTTAGAAAAAGAATGATACCCTAATTTATCTACATTTACACACATATATAAATAGTCGTGATTATTAGCATTTAGAACACCATCTATAGCAGAAACATCTGGCATTGCAATTAATGTTGGTGGTAAACCGCTATATTTATAAGTGTTGTATGGTGAATTAATTTGTAAATCTACAGTTAGTACTCTTTTTACAATATAATCTTGTCCTTTTATTTCTTTAATGCAATAAATTATGGTTGGGTCTGCTTGCAAAGGCATTCCTTTTTTTAGTCTGTTTAAATACAATCCAGCAACAATAGGTCTTTCAGATTTTTTAGCAGTTTCTTTTTGAACAATCGAAGCCAATGTGCTTACTTCACTTTTGGTTAATCCTAATTTTTCTGCTTTGCTGATTCTGTTTTTATTCCAAAATCTATTGTAGGCCCTTAGCATTTTGTTTCTAAATTTATCTGGACGAATTGTCCAATACACTTCATAAGTATTTGGAATAAAAATTTGCAACACACTTTTTTCTGAGAGTTTATTTTTTAAAAGAAACTCTTTATTTGTAAAAGATTTTAATAAACTAATAGAATCTGCTTGAATTTGATTAGAAATTCTACCCGCAAATTTCTCTAAAGTATCTTGGTTATTAAAAGATATTTTTAAAGGTGTTTGCATTCCGCTTCTTAGCATATTTACCAAATCATTGTTAGACATGCCTTTTGTTAAAACATATCTACCCACTTTTGGTTTAGAAAAGTTTTTACGAGCTGCCACCCAAAGAAATGTGTTTGGATTTTTAGATATATCCTTAATATGAGCTTTTATATCTTGTAAAGTATCATCACTATTTACATATAAAACATATTTTTTAGTAATGGCTTCACCAAATATTTTTTGGTAATAGTTGTATGCTAATATTCCTCCTAAAAGGAAAAAAAATGCTAATAAATAAATTGTTTTTTTCTTCAATGGTACCTGTTTTTGCAAAGCGGCAAAGTTACTATTTTATCAGTTGATATAATACTTCATCTTTAAATTTTCCTTTTGAGAAAATCCACTCTTTTTTTACACCTACTTTTGTAAAGTTGTATTTGGTAAAAAGCTGAATACTTTTGCTGTTATCGCTAGTAATATTTGCATATAGTTGATGCAGGTTTAAGCTAGAAAAACAATATTGAATTAATATTGATAGCGCTTCAGTTGCATATCCTTTTTCTTGAAAATTTGGGTGAATTAAAACACCAATTCCTGCTCTTTTATGTTGTGGATTAAAATCAAAAATATCTATTGTACCAATGGCTTTTTTAGAGGTGTTTTCTTCAATAATAAAACGCACTTGTTTGGCTTCATATATATCTAAATGTGCGTTTTCTATGTACTGTTTTAATATAAACTTAGAAAATGGAGTTTGTGTATGGCTTACTTCCCAAAAGGAAGAGTTGTTTTCTATTTGATATAAGAAATCTAAATCTTCGGGCTCTAAGGCTCTTAATTTTATTTTACTACTTGTTAAAGTCATCGTTAATTTACTTTAATAATAAACCATTTAGGAGTATAGAAATTGTTTTTAATTTTCTGATATTTTTTAAAATATAGTAAACTAAAAATACTTCACTTCAATATCTCCAGAAAAAACAAAAGTTGCAGGCCCTTTTAAAAACACATTAGCATAAATACCATTTTGTTCAGTAAAACAAACCTCTAAATTACCACCTTCTACAGGTAAAGAAATGCGATTACTTTTTGTTTTACCTGTTTTATGCATGGCAATAGCAACTGCAGTTACGCCTGTACCACAAGCTAAGGTTTCATTTTCTACACCTTTTTCGTAAGTTCTTACTTTAAATGTAGTTTCATCTACTTGTTCTACAAAATTTACGTTGCTTCCTGTGTTTTTATAAGAATTTCGTATCTTTTTTCCGTTTTCAAAAACGGGATAATTCTCTAAATTTTTTACAATTTGTACATGATGTTGTGTACCTGTATATGCAAAAACATGGTTTTCATTTACTTCAACTTCATCAACATCAATCATTTTTAAAGATACAGTATCGTTGTTTATTTCTGCAAAATGAGGTCCATCAACAGCTACAAAGTTGGTGCTATTTTCTATAATGTGTAATTGTTTTGCAAAAGCAACAGCACATCTACCACCATTACCACAAAAGGTTTCGCTACCATCAGCATTAAAATAAATCATTCTAAAATCAACATCATCGTCATTCTCAATTAAAATAAGACCATCTGCACCAATACCAAAATGCCTGTCACAAATATGTGAAATTATGTCAGTTTTTTGTTTTGGAAAGGTTTTTGTTCTGTTATCAATCATAACAAAATCGTTCCCAGTTCCTTGATATTTATAAAATCTAAATTTCATAAAACAAAGATACATATTAAAAGGATAAATGTCGCTTGTTAAAATGTGGTTAAAGTGCGTTAAAAACAAGTTAAACAGATTTTCTGAAAATGTTAAAATACTATATTTGAATAATAAAAACTAAATTAAAATGAAAAAAGCATTCAGTTTTCTTGGTATAGCAATTTTAGGAGGCGCTCTAACTTTAGGAGGGTACAAATTGCTTTTTAATGATCAAGTAGTAATAGAAAGAACTATCGAAAAGCCTCTGCAAACACTACAAGCTAGTTATAATCCTACTCTTAGGAATACAAATGCAACAGAAGTGAATACAGATTTTACTGTAGCAGCAGAAAAAACAGTACATGCTGTGGTTCATGTAAAAAATACTGCAGTTAGAACACAAACCAATCCGTTAGAATTATTTTTTGGGAATGGAAATGGGCAAAGAAAATACGAACAAGTAGGAACAGGAAGTGGAGTTATAATTTCTGCAGATGGTTATATTGTTACCAATAATCATGTAATTGATGGGGCAAATGATTTAGAAATCACACTAAATAATAAAAAGAAATACAAAGCAGAATTAATTGGTAAAGATGCTGCAAACGACATTGCTTTATTAAAGATAGAAGCAGATGATGATTTGCCTTACATTGCTTTTGCAAATTCAGATAATATTAAAATAGGCGAGTGGGTTTTAGCCGTTGGTAATCCATACAACCTAACTTCTACAGTAACTGCAGGTATCGTTTCTGCAAAAGGTAGAGATCTAGAGGGAAATAGAAACATAGAATCTTTTATACAAACAGATGCAGCTGTAAACCCTGGAAACAGTGGAGGTGCTTTGGTAAATGCACGTGGAGAATTGATTGGAATAAATACAGCAATTTCTTCTAGAACAGGTTCTTTTATTGGGTATTCTTTTGCGGTGCCCTCTAATATTGCTAAAAAAATTATAGACGATATATTAGAATATGGTGCTGTGCAAGAAGCTATATTAGGAATTAATATTAATAATCAAGGAGAAGATATTGACGGCGTTAAAATTGAATCTGTTGCAGAGGAGGGTGGAGCAGAAAAAGCAGGTTTACAATCTGGTGATATTATTACCCAAGTAAACAATGTAAAAATTTCTAAATATTCTGAATTAAGAGGTCAATTAACCGCAAAAAGACCAGGAGAGTCTGTAAATATAACCGTAAATAGAGATGGCGACTTTATTACAAAAAATGTAAAATTAAGTAAAAAAGACACCTTTGTTTCTAGAGCATTTGGAATCATCTTAAAAGATTTACCTAAAAAAGATTTAAAGAAATACGATATTTCTAAAGGGGTTAAAATTTACAAAAATGCCAATAAGTACCTTGATTATTATGGAGTTAAAGAAGGTTTTATTATCACCAAAATTAATAAAAAAGAGGTGTCTAATGCCTCAGAAGCTACCAAATTATTAGATGATGCTTCTAATAGAAACGAACCTGTTTATTTAGAAGTTATCAATTTAAAAGGAGAAAGAGAACGCTACGCAATAAGATAAACAATTACAAAAACAATTACTAAAATCCAGATTTTATAATCTGGATTTTTTTTTATTTTAAAACTTTTTACGAAATCGATTTCGTATTTTAGAAAAATTAAATACTTTTGCCCAAAATTATTAAATAATAGTTACAAAGATGTCAATAATTATAGATTATAACAAAGAGGTTTTATCGCAAGCGCAAACAAGAAGAGCTACTGTACAATTTATGAATATTGTAAACGATTTATGGTATGATAAAGCCATAGAATTAGTAATGTTTAGAAATCCTTTGGTAGATAAAAGAGCTAGCGAAGTTTTAAACTTAATAGATTATACAAGAGAGTTTGTAAGCAAACCTATTACTATTATAGATGCCTTAGAAATTGCCAAAGCTATACAGCAAATAGATTTACCATCATCAAAATTAGATATTGGTAAACTAGCTTACGAATGTTATTTAAACTCAAAACAATGTGCAGATAAAGTTGCCTTTGTAAAAAAACAATTAAAAAATATTAAGGAAGCTAAAAACATAGAACCAAAGGATGTGGTTTTATATGGTTTTGGTAGAATTGGGCGTTTATTGGCAAGAGAATTAATGACCAAAATGGGCAAAGGTTCTCAATTACGTTTAAGAGCTATTGTAACTCGTGGAGAAATTAATGAAACTGTTTTAGAAAAAAGAGCGTCTTTATTAAAAATTGACTCTGTTCATGGAGATTTTTTAGGCACTGTTACCACAGATGTAGAAAATAATGCATTAAAAATTAACGGAACAACAGTTTATTTAATTTCTGCAAATCAACCAGAAGATATAGATTATACAAAATATGATATCAACAATGCTTTAATTATCGATAATACAGGTGTCTTTAGAGATAAAGAAGCTTTAGAAAGACACTTAAAATCTAAAGGAGCAAGTAAAGTATTATTAACAGCACCTGGAAAAGGAGTGCCAAATATTGTACATGGTGTAAATCATAAACAATACAATTTAGATAAGATAGATGTTTTTTCGGCAGCCTCTTGTACAACCAATGCAATATCACCCATTTTAAAAGTTTTAGAAGAAAACTACGGAATACAAAAAGGTCATTTAGAAACCATACATGCCTATACAAATGACCAAAACTTGGTAGATAATATGCATGATAAATACAGACGTGGTAGAGCAGCAGCTTTAAATATGGTGATTACAGAAACAGGCGCAGGTGAAGCTGTCTCTAAAGCAATACCTGCTTTAAAAGGTAGATTAACATCTAATGCAATTAGAGTGCCAGTTCCCAACGGTTCTTTAGCAATATTGAATTTACAATTAAGAAGTAAAGTAAGTAAAGAAAGTGTAAATGCAATAATAAAACAATATGCTTTAGAAGGCGATTTGGTTGAGCAAATAAAATATTCGTTGGATAATGAGCTGGTGTCATCAGATATTATGGGTACAACAGCTCCATCAATTTTTGATAGCAAAGCAACAATAACAGACCAAGAAACGATAGTGCTTTATGTTTGGTATGATAATGAATATGGTTACTCGCATCAAGTAATTCGTTTAGCAAAACACATTGCAAAAGTTAGAAGATATACCTACTATTAATGTATCATCCTTATTTTGTATCAGGATTTTATAAAAATACTCTTAGTGCAAATTCGTTCATCTAAAAATGAATGTAGCAACCCGTTTCAGATTTCTGTTTCGGGTTTCTTTTTAAGAAGCTATTTCACGCTTTACATTATATCTTTTTATGCTGTATATATCAAAACCACGTTTTTTAAAACACTTCATTTCTTTAACTTCAAAGTTAGTGAATCTAGTTTAGCATAAAAAGGATGCCATTTCAATCGTGGCTAAACTTGCTTGCCAAATCTTTGAAAAAGAAATTTTCTCCTAGTAGATTTATGTTTTATGTGTTACTGTGTGTAAAAAAGAATATTCTCCTTAATTTAGCCATTAAAACAAATAGCAATGAAATTTAGAGTATTCCTAACAAGTCTATTATTTTTAACTTTGTTAATAAACGCACAAGAAAAACTTCCATATTACGAAATACCCAAGATGGATGAAAAATACACAGCACAAAACATAGTAGTAAGAATGATTGATGGTTTAGGCTTTAGATACTATTGGGCAACCAATGGTTTAAGATCAGAAGATTTGGCATACCAGCCTAAAGGCGAAGGTAGAAATTGTCAAGCCACTATAAATCATCTGTACGATTTGTCTAATATGATGTTGCGTTTAACCAAAACAGTAGTTAATCAAGAGGTAGAAAAGTCTAAAATGACGTTTATAGTAATGAGAAAGCAAACTTTATTAAACATCGAAGCTGTAAGTAAAAAAGTAAAAGTAAGTAAAAATTTAGCACAGTTTTCGGTAAAAAACGATGGTAAAGTAAGTATACCTTTTTTTAATGTTATAAACGGGCCAATTGCAGATGCTATCTGGCATACGGGACAAGTTGCAAGTTTTAGACGTTCCTCTGGAAATCCTATCAATCCAAAAGTAAATCATTTTTCTGGCACAGTAAGAGAATAATAAATAAATGACAGCAGCACAAAAAATACAAAAACTAAGAGACGAGTTAAACTTGCATAACTACAACTATTATGTATTAGATAATGCAAGTATTACTGATTTCGAATTCGATTTCAAATTAAAAGAACTCGAAACACTAGAAAAAGAACATCCAGAGTTTTTTGATGCAAACTCACCAACTCAAAGAGTAGGAGGGGCAATTACCAAAAATTTTGAAACAGTTACACATAAAAACAGAATGTATTCTTTAGATAATTCTTATTCTAAAGATGATTTGTTAGACTGGGAAAAACGGATTCAAAAAAACTTAGGAAGTACAGATATAGAATATACCTGCGAATTAAAATATGATGGTGCTTCTATAAATTTAACCTATGAAAACGGTAAATTTGTAAAAGCGGTAACTCGTGGAGATGGTTTTCAAGGTGATAACGTAACAGAAAATATAAAAACCATTCGCTCTATACCACTAGTAATACAAAAAGAATTTGTTTCTAATTTCGAAATGAGAGGAGAAATTATTTTGCCTTTAGACGGCTTTAATAAAATGAATCAAGAGCGATTAGCTAATGGAGAAGAAGCATATAGAAATCCAAGAAATACTGCAAGCGGAAGTTTAAAATTGCAAGATAGCTCAGAAGTTGCCAAAAGACCTTTAGATTGTTTATTGTATCAAGTAGTTACAGAAGAACGCAAATACAAAACGCACTTTCAAATTTTAGAAAACGCAAGAAATGTGGGGTTTAAAGCTCCAAAAACCATCACTTTAGCAAAATCTATAGACGAGGTTTTTGAGTTTGTAAACCATTGGGATATAGAAAGGCATCAATTGCCTTACGAAACAGATGGTGTTGTTATTAAAGTAAATAATTTACAACAACAAGAAGAATTAGGTTACACCTCTAAAGCTCCAAGATGGGCAATTGCCTATAAGTTTAAAGCAGAACAAGTTTCTACAGTTTTAAATGAAATAACGTATCAAGTAGGTAGAACTGGTGCAATAACCCCAGTAGCAAATTTAGAACCTGTACAATTAGCAGGTACAACAGTTAAACGAGCATCTCTGCACAATGCAGACCAAATAGAAAAGTTAGATATTAGAGAAAAAGATACCGTTTTTGTAGAAAAAGGGGGCGAAATTATTCCTAAAATAATAGCAGTAGATTTTTCTAAAAGACCCATAGATTCTTTACATACTGTATATGCTACAAATTGTCCAGAATGTGATACACCACTGGTAAGAACAGAAGGTGATGCAAAACATTATTGCCCAAACGAATTCGGCTGTGCACCTCAAATTACAGGGAAAATTCAACATTTTATTAGTAGAAAAGCCATGGATATTGATGGCTTAGGTGGCGAAACTGTAGATTTATTAAGAAAAGAAGGCCTCATAGAAAATTATGCAGATTTGTACGATTTAAAAGTAGAGCAGGTAATTCCTTTAGAACGTATGGCAGAAAAATCTGCAAAAAATATGATTTCGGGTATCAAAAAATCAAAAGAAATTCCTTTTGAAAAAGTGCTATTTGCACTCGGTATTCGTTTTGTAGGAGAAACTGTGGCTAAAAAACTAGCAAAACATTTTAAGTCTATAGATAATTTAATGGCAGCAACTTTCGAAGAACTCATTAATGTAGACGAAATTGGAGAAAGAATCGCACAAAGTATTGTAGATTTTTCTAACGATTTAGGAAACATTCAATTAATTAACAGACTAAAGTCGGTAGGAGTTCAATTAAAAGTTTCTGAAGAAAGTTTACAAAATCAAACCAATAAATTAGAAGGACAAATATTTGTAGTTTCAGGCGTTTTCCATCAAATGAGTAGAAACGAATTAAAAAAAGCCATAGAAGATAATGGAGGTAAGGTAAGTTCATCCATCTCAAAAAAAACAAACTTTATTGTAGCTGGCGATAATATGGGCCCAAGTAAATTGGCAAAAGCACAAGACTTAGGTATTTCAATAATTACAGAACAAGACTTTATAGATAAAATTAGTTAGCAAGTAGTTTGGTATTCATTTTGTAGTCTAAAAATCAAAAAACAAGAATTATTAAAACCTTATATCTAGTTAGCAATTAAAACAAAAATGAAAAACATTTTCTACATATATGTTATGTCTTTTTCTTTAATCGCATTTTCTCAGATAAAAGAAACAGACTCGTTACCTAATCATATAGACGATTATATATTTGTAAAACCAGGAGATTCTGTTGTTATTCAATTAAAAGAAATCTCGTTATTGCCCAAACCAAAATTTAATTCTAGAGAAGATATTCGTTATTACCTTTGGTTCAAAAAAAAGGTATTCAAAGCATATCCCTATGCAAAACTAGCTTCAGAAAGGTTAGACAGTTTACATGCAAGACTAAATAGAATCGATTCTAAATACCAAAAAAGAAGATACACCAAACTCGTACAAAACTATATAGAAGGCGAGTTTACAGACCAAATAAAAAAAATGACCACTACAGAAGGTCGTATACTCATTAAATTAATCCATCGTCAAACAGGTAAAACAGCATTTAACAATATAAAAGGTATCAGAAGTGGCTGGAAAGCATTTTGGTACAACACAACAGCCAACGTTTTCAAACTCTCCTTAAAAACAGAATACAATCCAGAAACAGAAAACGAAGATTTTTTAATAGAATATATACTACAAAGGGCATTTAGAGAAAGTCGGTTAAAACCACAAGAATCTAAATTAAATTTCGATTTCATTAAAACATTAGAAGAAAACAAAGCAAAAATAAATTTAGAAACGTATAAAGAAATGTTTGCGAAAATGAAATCCAGAAAAAAGAAAAAGAAAAAAGATTAATTTTTTTTTAGGGGTTCCCACGCCAAAAGGGTGTGGTCGGGCTTTCTGCACTCGCTTTTTAGGTACCATAAAGGGTACCGAAAAGAGCTCAAACAGACGCTTCAATCCCTAACCCGTGCTAATTTATTAGAGTTATAGCATTAAAAAAAGGGGATATTAAAACTTCAAATAAGTAAAAGATAAGCATCTTATTCACAATTTTGAAGATATACACCAATAAAAAACGGATGATTCAGCCCATAATTCTACTCCTTTATTTATTTAAAACACCTCAAACATGACATCCTCATACCTTAATAAATTAGGAATTTTAAAAAAATAACGTATATACACTATCACCAACCTTTAAAAAAAAAATAAAAAATCAAAAAAAACACCTCTATAACTAATGCATTTACAAGGTATTAAAAGAAGTTCAAAAAATAAATCAAAAAAGAGTTTAAAAAATAGTTGCGGGAGTGAGAATGAGTTGTATATTTGCACCCGCTAACGAGAAAACGAAAGTTTGTTTAGCAAAGTTCATTGAGTATTTGTTGTTTGTAATAGGGGTAAAAAAAGTTTAAATTTTTAGAGATAAAAACTTTACATATTTTTTCATTATTTATTAGGATGTAATAAAAAAAACCTTGTATCTTTGCAGTCCGAATTTTCGGGGGTTAAAAAGTTCAAGTTTTAGGGTTTTAAAAAAGTTTAAAAAAAATTAATTTTTTACTTGTTAGATAAAAAATAAGTTTTAGATTTGCACCCGCTAATAGAAATAGCAAAAACGATCAGAGAGATTTTGGAATAGTAATTCAATCAATTATTAGTTAGTTCGATTCTAACATTTCTACAAGAGCGAAGAGATAAAAAGTAAGTAGATCTTATTTTTAGACAATCGCCAAGTTCATTGAAAATATTGAAATTGACAGCGTAATTAAAGAGTAGAATAACCACATTAATTTAGATTAATGTAATTCTTTTGAAACTTATTCATTTATAATATTAAAAATATACAATG
>NZ_JBXVVE010000014.1:0-37584 GCF_057219325.1 Polaribacter sp. YIW18
GTGCTAAGGTTAATTGCTTATATTTTTTCATCCAAGACAAATTTAGGTCTTTAACCAAAACACTTGGAGGTAAAACTTCAAGTGTTTAAATTTATCTGTTGCACTTATTACTTGAACTTAGAAAAGAATAAATAAAAAAATCTTTAATTAAAGGAGCTAGCATACTCTTTTGGTGTTGTTTCTGTCTGTGCTTTAAACGCCCTGTAAAAGGTACTCGTTGAGTTAAAACCACATTTAGCTGCCAGCGCCTCTATGGAGAAATCATTTAAATAGCCTTCTTTGATTAATTCCATACTATAAGATACTTTTAAAGTATTGATCCATGCATTAAAATTAACATACTTGGTTTTAATTAATTTGGAAAGATCTGCCTTGTTTATTTCCAATTGATTTGCAATACCTACCAAATCATTTTCTTTCCCCAAAAAATACTTGTTAGTAAAAACAATCTCTGAAATAGTATTGATATCTAACTGCGTATTATTGTGATCTAGTGTTTTTTCATTTGGATTAAAATATTTTATTTTTTGTAAAATATTTTGGTTCCAAAAAAGGTAAATACTTAAAATAAAAAAAGAACTCACCGTTAAAAATAATGGGATAAACTCAAAAAAAGATACTGAAACAGCAGGTAAAAAATACTGTGAGGTAAAAACAGTAGCTAGTAAGCTACTAAATAAAAAGGTTTGAATACGAACAAAGTTTAAAAGCCATCTGAATAAAGTTTTTTGTGTTGCTTTTAATAAAACACCATCTGCACTTTTTAATAGTCCCCACTGAAGTATAATGTAGACTATAGGCTGTATGATTCTTCCCAAATTGTTTATGAATTCTGGCAACAAGCCTATATTATCTGACTGAATTAAACTCATATCATTCAAAATACGGGCTACATAGTTACTTTTTGTTTCAAAATCTTCAAAATAAAAAGGTAAATAACTAATTAGAAAAACACTAAAAGGAACTAAATGAATCCAATCTTTAGATTGCCATGCAACTTGTTTTTTTACAATTGATTTTACATGAAAATAAGCAGCAGGCAAAATTAAATAGGTTATCGGGGCTGGAATCTTATATAAGAAGGGTACAATAAGAATGTATTTATATTTGATAAGTAAATAAAAACTAAAACAAATTGCATTAAAAAAGAGATATGCCGATAAAGTCTTTGAATGAAATGTAAAGTGTTTTGGAGTAAGCTTTATCCAAAGATAAGCCGCTACCAAAAAAGAACATATAATGTTAATAAAATAAAGTAGATCAAAAACCATATAAGCGTCTGTTTTAAAATTCTTTTATAAATATGGTATCTTTTTTTAACTTAAAAAGTATAACATTATTAAATAAACCTTATTAAAAGAAGAAATTAGAATGTTTAAATTAATATCTAATTTTTTAATTAATATACTGCTGATACTGCTCATTTTAATTCTATTTATCAATACCTTCTAATTCTATTATTTTACCCATGTAAGTGAATTATTAGAATCGTATAAAACACAAAAATAACAAATTCTAATACGCTTATTCTACTTGAGTAAACTACATAAAAAAACCCTCTCATTTCTGAAAGGGTTACTAGTAGCGGGAACTGGACTCGAACCAGTGACCTTCG
The DNA here is from genome assembly GCF_057219325.1 of Polaribacter sp. YIW18. Lineage (NCBI taxonomy): Bacteria > Pseudomonadati > Bacteroidota > Flavobacteriia > Flavobacteriales > Flavobacteriaceae > Polaribacter > Polaribacter sp. YIW18. The sequence goes on from NZ_JBXVVE010000014.1 coordinate 1,616, forward strand.
GGTTATGAGCCCGACGAGCTACCTACTGCTCTATCCCGCGATTTAGACTGCAAATATAAGATAGTTTTTAAGTTTTGCAAGGTTTATTTGAATATTTTTAAAAAAAAGGAAGGTGTTTTTAGTTCTAACACAAAACTTGCATTTGATGGTAATTCATAGGATTTTGTAGCACAAAAATCTAACACAGACTCGATGTCTATTTTTGTGAATTTTAATCTAACTTGAACCCTTTAAGAATTAAGTCTAACGCCTTTGAAAAATCCAATTGTAAAGTCTATAATCCATTTAATGGATAAAAAACCAAACCACAAAAAAGAGATGAAAATGTGCCAAAATACTTTAATGAAATTAACAAAGAGAATGATCAACATGTAGATCATTTGAAAAGTAGCAGCGTTTTTTCCTCTTACTTGAACACCTCCTAATTTGAAACTGGAGTAATTCGGTTTTAGGATGTTATAAGAACCTCGTTTGTTTTTTAGGGATGTACTAAATCCGTTTTTTGAAACATTGAAATTGAATGGACCACTGTTGTATCTTCCAATAAATTGAAAGTTACTGTTTTGAAACCCCATTCTTGCCCCCTTAAACAAACGTTTATGAAGACGAAGTCCGTGTTTGGTGTTCATGGTAGCACCAACTCCATCACCCTTAAATGTTTTGGTAGCAGAAACACCTCCCGTTCTTGAAACTCGGACATTTTTCCCTCTGTATTCTATTCTTTTTGAAGGGTTGTCTTTATCTTTTGAATTAGTGCTTGACATGAGTCAAAATTAAGAAATTAAAATAAGGAGATTGAGATGTTTGAATTTTGATTTCCCCTCCCCCTATTATTCAAAGATGCAGCCAAGAATTTCTTAATTCACCTTCCTCGCTACATAGAAACCATACCCAAAGTAATCCTTAAACCTTTTGTATAGCTCTATTTCATCTTTGTAAGATTGAACAACTTCTTTTGTCTCTTCGTCTTTGGAAAGATCTTTCTTAAGAGTTGCGAGCTCCTTTTCTAAAGGACTATAGTAATTGCTGAGCCAACTTTCTTCAGATAGAATGAAATGATCAAGGAGTTGGTATCCGGATTTTATAACTATGGGATTGCTTTTAATGCGCAATTTCAAATGGGGAACAACCTTTGTAAATTTTGAAAACTTTACAGACAGAAGACAAAGTAGGTTTTCACCTTTGGTTTTGCCACCACACGACAATCCAGAATTTCCAGAAATTTATGCGCCTACGGACGGTTTTATTTTTAGTGTAGGAGTAATTATTAAACCTTTTGGTCAAAAAAGATGAAAGGTTTGCATTGTCCTGATTTTCGATTTTTTTTATGAGCGCAATTTTTATTTCCTCTATCAAAATTTCTGTTTCATCCTTTATGATTTCAAAACCGTGTTTGCTCAGCACTTTTTCTAATTCTAATGTTTGGATGCCTGTCTTTTTGTTTAGAACAATTTGTCCAAGCTCAACCGTTTTTATGTCACAACCCAATTCTTCCAACTCCCTTAATACAGTTGATTTGCATCTGTCACATACCATATTCTTTATGTTAAGGGTTTGTTTCATAATACTTTTTATAGTGCCTGAAATGGGAAGGGCTATTAACCAACCAACCAGTATTTCCTTCCCATATCAGGGCATTATTTTAATGTTTCTTTTAGGTTCTTCATATAATCAATAATCAAGGTCTTTTCAGAATTGGACAACTTAGCATCCTTGTGAATCAAGGTGTAAGATGCTAGTGGCATCTCATCATCTTTAACCTGACTAATTATTGACTTTAGTTTGCTGTTTTTTCTTCGGTTGGAATACGCATCCCATTCATTGAAATTCAATTCTTCCTTTCCTTCATTAATGTGGTCTTCTAAAAACCAAGCAACAGGTTGTACCTTATTGTACCAAGGGTATTCTGTGTTATTACTATGACAATCATAGCAGGACTCTTGTAATAATGCGCTTATGTTTTCTTGGGTGTTGTTTACCAACAAGAAGTCAGTTTTTGGCACAGTATCACTTTGATTGAGGTCTGTGGGCACAAACTGTATGCCCACAAATCCAACCAATAAAATCAGTGCTATGATTTTTACAATTTTCATTTAGTTAATTTCTCGCTGTACTTTACCACATTTCAACATCTGGCTTCCATAATATGGATTGCGTATTTCTTCCTTTGTACTCAACCAAGCTGTACCGCCATCATACATTGGACAAAATTGCTCGTATAGTTTCACTTGTGTTCCCGTAATAGCTACCATATCAGTAACATCTTTGCTCAAAACTTTAAAATGTTCGCGTTGGTGTTTAATATCACTTTCACTGATATGTTCTGCGTGCTCGATAGCATCTTCCATAATGTCCTTTAATTCTGATTGCTGAGCATCCGTATATTTTGAAATGTCAAGCTTTCCTAATGATGTTGCGAGGGTTGCACCCAATTCTTTAGCTTTGGCATTATCATCTGCCACTAAGGCATCCTTTAAGTTGAAATAGTCATTTAATATTGTTTGGGAATTTCCATCTCCGTTCATTGCCATTTCCTTTTTATCCACATCGTGGTGACCATCGGAATTATCGTGGTTCATTTTTGAATGGTCTTCCTCAGTAATCATTTCAGAATTGGTACTGTTTTCTGTTTTCGCATCTTTACAAGACATTGCTGATAAGCTTATAAATGCCATTACCATAATTGTTGTTAATCTTACTTTTTTCATTGTTTAAAATTTAATTGTTATTACTTGATTTATTATTCTATTACTTGTTTTACTTCTCCACAGGTTAGCATTGCGCTGCCAAAATATGGATTGATTACTTTTTCTTCTTTGCTCAACCAATATGCACCATTGTTGTTATCTGCCATAGGGCAAAATTCCACATAAACCTTTTCATTAACACCAAACAATTGAACAGCATTGATTAGATGTGATGATAAATATTTAAAATGGTCTCTTTGTGCTTTTATATCGGATGTTTCAGAAATTGAGGTCGCTGAAGGTTTTATTTCCTTTTCTAATGACATCCAATGATTATGCGCCTTATTGTTTGATAACAATTTCATATCTACTCTGGTTAAATTGTTTAGTAAACTTATTACACTTTCAGAAGCGCCTTTTGAGTCTTCTTTCACTAAAGCATCTTTTAAATTGATATACGCATTGAAAACAGCTTTTAACTGCTCTTGAAATTTCGCTGATACTTTCAGACGCTCATTCATAATAGTGTGGTCACTTTCTGTGTTGGGTGAATTGTTATCCATACCTAAATGACCCTCGTGACCTGTCATTACTTTACCACCATCTTTATTCATCAAAGACTTTTTGCCTTGTAATTGTGCTGCTGCATCAACCGTAAATGTACCGTTAGTCACTATTTCATTTCCAACAAATAATCCTTCTAAAACTTCATATTCATTACCAATTTGATTGCCTAATTTAATTTCACGCATTTCAAAAATAGTTTGGTCTGGATTTGTTTTAAGGTACACCACAGAACGTTCACCTGTCCATAACACAGAAGATGAAGGAATTGTTAATACTTCGTCATTTTTAGCTGTACTGTCTTCAATATTTGCGATTACAAACATTCCTGGTTTAAATACATCGTCCTTATTGTTTAAAACAACACGCAAGGTAACAGTTCTTGTTTTGGTGTTTAAAACTGGGTCAATGAAATCAACTTTACCTTTAAATTCTTTATTAGGATAGGCATTGGTTGTTATCATCACTTCCTGTCCTTTTTTAAAGCGGTTAATCTGATTTTCATACACATCAAAATTTCCCCAAACTGTGTTGAGATTGGCAATTTTTAATATGGGTTGACCTTGTTTAATGTAATCGCCTTGCTCTACTAATTTTTCTGTAACAGTACCCGAAAAGGTTGCATACACAGGAAAGTTTTCTTTCACTTTTCCTGTTTCTTCAATCTTATTAATTTGATTTTCAGAGAGCTTCCATAATTTCAATTTATTACGGACTGCTTTGTATAAAGCAGGTTGTGATTCTTTTAAAGATGCTGCTGTAATTAATTCTTGTTGTGCTGCATAGAGTTCTGGCGAATAAATGGTTGCCAATAATTGACCTTTACGAACTTCTTCGCCTGTAAAACTCACATTCAAACGTTCAATTCTTCCAGCGAAATAACTTACCTGTACTGCATTTGCTTCTTCGTTTTCAGCAATTTTACCAGATAATTTGATAGTATTGCCTTCAACATTGCCTTTACCAACAATAGATGTTTGAATATTAGCTAAAGCAATTGCGTTTTCAGTCAATTTGAATTGGTCTGCTAATAAACCATCACTTACACCATCAGCAGGAATTAAATCCATACCACAAATAGGGCAATCTCCTGCTTCTGGTTGCATAATCTGTGGATGCATTGAACAGGTCCACATTTGATTGGTTTCTGTAACTGCATCGTGATTATGGTCTGTTTCTTCTTTTGGTGAGCCACCAAACAGTATCCACCCTAAAAGTAGACCAACAGCTAATATTCCGAGATAAACTATATACTTTTTCATTTCTTTATTTTTTTTCGTTTTAATAATTTCCTAATTGAAGGTGACGAGGTGTACCACAACAAAAACCCACTTAAAACGGTTATCAATCCTAAAAGTGAAAAGGCTCTCAAAACAATGGTATTAAAATTGTCTCTGCCTTCATAGTCCATGGTATGTGTCATCCATAAAAAATCAAACCAACGCCAAGAACGATGTCTTACGGTTTGAAATTTTCCGTCGCTTACAGAAACGTATGCTTTTAGTGCTTCATCTGTTTTATATGAGATAACATAAGCAGGTAGTAGTTTTTCTCGATACTCGTGGTGTTTTCCAGTTTCCGTAATTTGCTCAACAGATTCTACCTCTAAACCACTTTTCATATGGTTTTTGGCAATATAGAGTGCCTCTTTCTGCGTAATACTATTTTTTGGCATTCCATCTAAAGCATTATACAATTGCTCTTTATTTATCCAATAGTACGGTGCATTATCAATATCTCTTAATTCAATAGTCTTTATACCATTTGGAACATCCATTTCTGAAGGACTTATTAAACTATTAAATGCTTTGGGTTGATACTTCAAGTTTTTAAATTGGTCTCCGTGTATTTCATCGATGTTCGTCCAACTAAAGTATAAACCACTAATAGTCCAAAACAGGAATTGAATCCCTAAAAAGAGACCCAAATACCTGTGGGTTTTTCTAATTTTTAACGCAGTATGCCTATTTACCATAACAATTTAATTTATAAGCATTAATGTCGCCATTACAATCATAATAGCATTTTCAATAAAAGTGGCTTCTGTCATAGGTAATTTTAAAGCAGTACCTAAACACGCACATCGTATTGATTTTTTGTCCAATAATGTTTTTGTTACTCCAATTGTTGTTATCCCTAATACTATAAGTGTAATTATTAAAGCTATATTAATTTCAAACCGCAATAAAAACATCAGTCCTAAAGCTGTTTCAATAAATGGATAAACTTTCCCATAAAAAGGAACACGTTTAGCTAAAGGGTCGTACATACGAAAGGATTCAGGAAAGCCTTTTAAATCTAACATCTTGAAAAAACTAAACACGATGTAAAATAACCCCATAAAGTCGAGCATAAAAGCGCTCCAAGTCCAATTTTTATAATGTAATAATACACTTGCAGTTGCTATATAAAAAATGATAAGCAATAAAGGTTTTAGCTGTTGTAATTTACTTTTTTCTTCTTCCATAGGCATTGCCGACATACTTGAAGATGCAAACACATTCTTCTCTTTCTTTTCAGATAAAGTATACTTTTCTGGTAATGCTTTTTGTAGTATATCAGTTGAAATATGTTTATTCATTTTCACTTCTGCCTCACCTTTTTCAAGATTAACAGACACCTCTGATACGTGGTCTATTTTACTTAAATATTTCTCGACGGAAGCCTTACAGTTATTGCAAGTCATTCCCGCAATCTTATATGTGTGTTTCATTATTGCTGTGTTAAATAATTAATAATCGTTGATTGAACATAATAAGTTCTAATTGATTCTATTTGGTTCATTTGAAACTTTAGTTGTAGTTCTTGAATATCCAAAACATCATTAAAATCTATCGTTCCTGTTTCGTAGCTTTTGATTAAAATGTCTTCTGCATCTTTAGCTTGCTTTAAGTTTTTTGTTTGAGTAGCATAACTTATTCTTGCAGAAATGCGTTCGTTATTTGCTTTGTCTAAAAGCGTTTCCAATGCATTTAAACGTTCCTGTTTTTGAGCAGTAATTTCCTGCTGCTGCAAATCATTTTGTTTGGTTTGGGATTTATATTTCTTATTGAAAATTGGGATAGATACCGAAACCATTGGCATTACAATATCCTTTCCGTTATCGCTGAAATCCATATTTGGTCTTTCAGCAACATTGATATAATCTAATCCAAAACCAATCATTGGACTGCTTTCTTTTTGATTTAATAATTCTGATTGCTCTATGGATTTATAAAGTTTATCATATTTTAGTAATTCGGGATGTAATGCTAAATTTTCAGAAGTAATATCAAAGTCTTCAGAAGGTATCAGTAAACTATCTACCACATTCACGGTAACATCATTATCTCTATTCAATAGATTATTGAAGTTAGTTTGTTCTGCTAAAAATTGTTGTTGCAATACGTCTTTTAATTGTTGCATTTCGTTCTGACGCATTTGCAATCGCAACACATCTACTGCGGATGCTTTACCAACCTCAACAGATGTTAGTGCTAATGTTTCGTAAGTTTCTAATAGTTTGATGTTTTCAGTTAACACCTCTTGCTTTGCTTTGTTGGCGTATAGATTAAAATAGGATTGTGATACCGAAGCCATTAGTTTTCGCTTTGCGATAACAATGTCCTCGTATTTAGCATCTGCCAATGAACTTACATAGTTTTCTCTCGATGTAATGGTTCCGAACCACGGTAACATTTGTTTAGCAGATACTTTAAAGCGTTGTGCACCTGTTCTGGTTTCCGGTTCACTTACAAAGTAACCAACACCAAATTCGGTATTAGGAATGGTGTTAACCTCGTTTACTTTTTCAGAAGCTCTTTTGTATTGTAACTCAAACTTTTGAATTTCTGGATTTTTTGTTAAAGCTTCATCAATAAATATTTCTAATTGTTGAGCGTTTGTAAAGAAACTCAAGAAGCAAGAAACAAGAATCAAGACGAGTTTAATATTTATTATTTTATTTTTCATTTGATGTTCTTTTAAGTTGAACTTCTGCCTTCCAGCTATACAATACTGGTACAACAAACAAAGTGATTAAGGCAATGAGCATTCCGCCAAAACTTGGAATTGCCATCGGAATCATTATGTCGCTTCCTCGACCTACAGAGGTTAATACTGGTAATAATGCTAAAATGGTTGTAGCTGTAGTCATTAAACACGGTCTGATTCTTTTTTCACCAGCTTCTACAATAGATGCTCTAATTTCCTTTTTATTCTCTGGTATATTTCTATCAAAAGTTTGCGTTAAATAGGTTGCCATTACTACACCATCGTCTGTTGCTATACCGAAGAGTGCAATAAACCCAACCCAAACTGCTACACTTAAATTAATGGGATGCATCTGGAATAAGTCTCGCATATTTTCGCCAGCGACATTGAAGTTTAAAAACCAATCTTGACCATAGAGCCAAATCATTATAAAACCACCTGCAAAGGCTACTGCGATACCTGTGAATACCATTAAGGACGTACCAACCGAACGGAACTGAAAATACAGAATTAAGAAAATGATTGCCAATGCTAACGGTACAACAACCGATAAGGTTTTTTCTGCTCGTAACTGATTTTCATACGTTCCTGTGAATGCATAGTTGATTCCTTTTGGAACTATCAATTCACCAGAATCTATCTTTTCTTGAATTAATGCTTGTGCATTTTTAACAACGCTTACTTCTGCAAAGCCATCTAATTTATCAAACAATACATAGCCAACTAAAAAAGTATCTTCACTTTTAATGACTTGTGGACCTTGTTCGTATCTTATCGTTGCTAATTCGCTTAATGGCAAAGGACTGCCTTTTTCAACTGGCACATAAATCTGTTGTAAGTCTGTTGGGTTTGCTCGTAATTCTCTTGGGTATCGTACTCGAACACCATAGCGTTCTCGACCTTCAACGGTTTGGGTTAATACCATTCCGCCAACTGCTACTTTTAATACATCTTGAACATCTTGTATCGAAATGCCATAACGTGCAATTTTCTCTCTGTCAATATCAATGAGCAGATAAGGCTTACCAACAATTCGGTCTGCAAAAACAGCTTCTTGTTTCACACCTTCAGCTTCCTTGATGACGTTTTCTAATTGCACACCAAACGCTTCAATCTTCTTTAAGTCTTGACCTTTTACTTTAATTCCCATAGGTGCTCTCATTCCTGTTTGAAGCATTACCAATCGGGTTTCAATAGGTTGTAGCTTTGGTGCAGAGGTTACGCCTGGCAATTTGGTAACTTTTACAATTTCATTCCAAATATCGTCCGGTGACTGTATTTCTGGTCGCCAATTACGGTAGAACTCGCCATCATCGTCTGGAATGAGTTGTTCTTTTGCTTTAAGAGATTGCCACGCTTCACGCTGTTCCGCTCGCAATGACATTCCGTTTTTTAACACATATTCACCATCATCATTGACTTTATAGCGTTGGCGTACTCCGTTTTCATTCAGCATATATTCTGGTTTATACTGAATGATATTTTCATACATCGACAAAGGTGCTGGGTCTAACGCTGATTCTGTTCTACCTGCTTTACCAACTACGGTTTCAATCTCTGGAATACTGGCTACTGCCATATCCAATTGCTGTAAAACACGTTTATTTTCTTCCACGCCAGAATGAGGCATCGAGGTTGGCATTAGTAGAAATGAGCCTTCATTTAATGAGGGCATAAACTCTTTGCCTGTATTTTTCATAATGAAAAAACCTGCAATTACAATAGCCGTTGGTACAGATAAAAACAATAACTTATTATCTAAACACCACCTTAAAATACGTGTGTAGTATTTTATAAATAATGAGAAAACACCTAATAAACCAAAGCAAATAACACTCACAAAAATGAGATTCCAAAAAATGCTTTTATCAACGCCTAATGGTCTCCAATATTCGGCTAACAAGAATACAATAGCTGATACCGAAATAATGATATTGATAAGATTAGCTTGCTTGTCTGTTATCTTACTTTGAAGATTGAGAAATGCTGTAATCCCAAACGCAATTAAAATTAATCCTAACCAATATCCATAGACTATGGCTACGATTCCCAATGCTATTAAAACACCATTTAAAACATATTTAAAAGTGTTTTTGATGTTTTTCTTTCTGAATAAAAATGCAGCAAACGGTGGAATTAAAAACAACGCTACTATTATAGAAGCTGTTAATGCAAAAGTCTTTGTGAAGGCTAATGGTCTGAATAATTTTCCTTCCGCTCCAATCATTGTAAATACAGGAATGAAACTGATAATAGTTGTCATAACTGCGGTTACGATTGCACCAGACACTTCAGCTGTTGCGTTATAGACTACTGTGTTTATGGGTAACTTTTTATGAGATTCCTCGTCGCTCGTTCCTTGCTCTGTCGGAATGACATTTTCGTTTTCATCCAAATGCCTTATAATGTTTTCTGATAGTATGACACCTACGTCGACCATTGTACCAATAGCAATAGCAATACCTGATAATGCCACAATATTAGCATCAACACCAAAGAGTTTCATCGCAATAAACACCATTAAAACCGCTACTGGTAAAAGTCCAGAAATTAGTATGGAAGCTCGAAGATTAAATACCATAATGATAATTACCAGGATGGTAATTAAGATTTCTAAAGTCAATGCTTCATTGAGTGTACCTAAAGTTTCTTGTATCAGTTCTGTTCTGTCATAAAAAGGCACTATGGTAACTTGTGAGGTTCTACCATCCGCTAATACTTTTGAAGGTAATCCAGCACTTAATTCATTAATTTTTTCCTTTACGTTATTGATAACTTCCATTGGGTTTGCGCCATAACGAGCTACCACAACAGCACCAACAACCTCTGCGCCTTCTTTATCTAATAATCCACGTCTTGTTGCAGGACCTAATGAAACTTTACCAATATCCTTTATCCTAATTGAAGTATAATCTTCTGAAGTGACTACTGCATTTTCGATGTCTGAAATGGATTTCACATACCCCAAACCACGAACTAAATATTCGGCTTGGTTAATTTCCAAAGTCTGTGCACCAATATCCTTATTACTTTCCTTAACCGCTTTTACAACGTGATGCAATCCAATATTATACTGACGCATTAGTTCTGGATTTACGTCCACTTGATATTCTTGAACATAGCCACCAATAGAAGCAACCTCTGAAACACCACTTGCAGAAGATAGAGCATATTTTACATAGTAATCTTGAATACTTCGTAATTCCTGTAAATCCCAACCACCAGTTACATTTCCGTTTTCGTCACGACCTTCAAGCGTGTACCAAAATATTTGTCCTAATCCTGTAGCATCTGGACCTAATGCAGGATTAACACCTTCAGGTAATAAACCACTTGGTAAGGAATTAAGTTTTTCGAGAATACGACTTCTACTCCAGTAAAATTCTATGTCTTCTTCAAAAATGATATAGATACTTGAAAAACCGAACATAGAGGAACTACGAATGGTTTTTACACCTGGAATACCGAGTAAAGATGTTGTGAGTGGATAGGTGATTTGGTCTTCTATATCTTGTGGTGAGCGACCATCCCATTTTGTAAAAACGATTTGTTGGTTTTCGCCTATATCTGGTATGGCATCTACAGCAACTGGATTACTTGGTAAGAAACCTGTATCCCAATTAAAAGGTGCATTAACCGTTCCCCATCCTACAAAAAGGACGAGTAGCAGAACTGCAACGAGTTTGTTTTCTATTAAAAATTTGATGCTTTTATTGAGCATTGGCTTTGATTATTAAACAATTAGACATTAGTGTTTGGACAACACCGAATACAGCAAATTATCCTTACGACATTGCAGTCATAGGATAAAAAAGTCTATTGTTTAAAAATCAAATTAAATAAGTCTCGTCAATCTTGTAGATACGCCTTATGACGAGTGGCGGTTTGTATTCTTCGTAAGAAGAAACATTATTTTCTAAACCTTCAAAAAAGTTGATGTAAGTGTAGACAAAAGATGCAATGAATAGGTGTTGCTCAAACGTGATATTGTCAACTTGCAATTGTAATTCGTCTTGACCTTCAATTGCTAATTGTTTATCATCACAACAATTTTTCTTGGTAATTGAACATCCTTCGGTTGAAGGTTTTTCCATTTCCATTCCGCAACCTTTGACCTTTTGGAATATAGCAGTTTCAACTAAAGTGCCTCCACAATAATGCATATTGACAGTAAATGACATTGTAGAAAACAACACTACAAAAGCCATTGCTAAAGACATTATTTTATGGAAAAACTGCTTCATAATGATTGCGAAGTTACGAAATTTTAACAACTATTGATTTTGTTTAACAGAAGTTTAATCTTAACTCCAACTCATTCTCTGTAACCTAACCGCATTTAATATTGCTAATAATGCTACGCCTACATCTGCAAATACTGCTTCCCACATTGTCGCTAAACCACCTGCTCCTAAAATCAGTACAATTACTTTGACACCAAATGCCAAAATAATATTTTGCCAAACGATTTTTCTTGTGGAACGACTTATTTTAATCGCCTTTACCACTTTTGAAGGTTGGTCTGTTTGAATAATAACATCTGCTGTTTCAATAGCTACATCACTTCCTAATCCACCCATTGCTATACCTACATCACTTGCTGCCAAAACTGGTGCGTCATTAATACCATCACCTATAAAAGCTATTTTGTTTGCTGGATTTTGCTTTAAAATTTCAACTTCATTTAATTTATCCTCTGGTAGTAAACCACCTTTAGCCATTTCAATATTTAATTCTCTTGCTACTTGTTGGGTAATGGAATCTTTATCTCCAGAAAGCATCATTATATTATTAATACCAACTTTATGTAAGGCTGTAATTGTTTCTTTTGCATCTTCTTTTAATTCATCTGCAATGACAACATAACCTGCAAATGTATTGTCTATAGATACTAATACTATAGATTCTACAATAGTTTCTGTTTCCTCTAAAATATTAATATTATTGGCTGTCATTAAGGCTTTATTACCAACTAAAACAGTCTTGCCATTCACGATACCTTTTAAACCTTTACCTGCTATTTCAGATACATCGGAAGCCTCATAATCTGCACCTTCATCTTTATATTCCAAAATGGCTTTTGCAATAGGATGTGTGGATTGTTCTTCCATAGCCATCAGGTATTTCATAAATTCGGATTCGTCCCAACCAATAGCTTTGATTACTTTGATTTTGAAAACTCCTTTGGTAACCGTTCCTGTCTTATCCATTACCAAGGTGTTTATTTTGGTCATTGCATCTAAAAACGAAGCTCCTTTAAATAAAATTCCGTTTTTTGAAGCTGCACCCAATCCTCCGAAATAACCCAAAGGAATAGAAATAACCAAGGCACAAGGACAAGAAATCACAAGAAAAATTAAAGCTCTGTATAACCAATCTCTAAAGACATAATCATCTACAAAAAAGTATGGTAGAAACGTAACACCTATTGCTAAAAACACAACTATTGGCGTGTAGATACGTGCAAATTTTCTAATGAATAATTCTGTTTTAGATTTTCGAGCAGTGGCGTTCTGTACCATATCCAAAATTCTTGCAATGGAACTATCTTTAAATTCTTTTGTAGTTTCGATTTCAATTACACCATCGAGATTGATACTCCCTGCAAAAACTTTTTCACCTTTTGCAATCGTATCAGGTTTACTTTCGCCTGTTAATGCTGCTGTGTTGAATGAACCTTTTTTGGAAAGTAGAATACCATCTAAAGGAATTTTTTCTCCCACACGAACTTGCACTTTTTCGCCAATTTCAACCGTTTCTGGACTCACAGACACATAATCATTGTTGCGATATACCAGAGCTTCATTTGGTCTTACATCAAGTAAGGCTTTTATATTTCCTTTTGCTCTGTTAACAGCTGCATTTTGAAAAAGTTCCCCAACTGCGTAAAACAACATTACTGCAACACCTTCAGGATATTCGCCAATAATAAACGCTCCAATAGTAGCAATGGACATTAAAAAGAACTCTGTAAACACATCGCCTTTTTTAATACTTTCCCATCCTTCTTTAATTACAGGAAATCCAACTGGAATATATGCTAAAGTGTACCAAACTACTCGAATCAATCCTTCAAATTGAGGAATCGCATCAAAATAATCTACAGCGATACCTACCATTAACATAACAAAACTTATAATAGCAGGAATGTATGTCTTGAATGCACTTCCATCTCCGTGGTCGTGACCATCATCGTGAGAATGTTGTTCTTCTGAATTTGGTTTTAAATCTCTTAAATTGACTTTCTTTTTTTTCATTTAGTTTTGTTTTAGCAACAACTTTTGTTTTGTTGAATTGGTGGACAAGGAACTGTACCATAAGAACAATACACACAACAATCTCCTTCGATTGGTTTCAAAACCGTTTTACAATGCTCACACTCGTAAAAGAATTGACAAGCGTTAGTTGGCATATCTTCTTTCTTTTTATGACCACAGGTTGGGCAAGTGATTTCCGATTTTAATATAGTTTGCATCAATTTTAATTTTTATCAGTTACTTTATAACCCGTAGAATTAATTGCTTTCTCAATTTCTAATTCATTAGTTTTAGTTTGGTCATACTCAATGATTGCGTTACCATTCTTGTATGATGTTTTTGAGTTTACAATTCCGTTAAGTTTATTTACTTCGTGGTTTACGTGAGCTTCACAACTGGCACAAGTCATTCCACTTATTTTATACTCTGTTGTTTTGATATTTGATTTATCAACGATAACAATTTGTTTCTCTGAATTTGGATAAAACATACTTGAGTAGTATGGTAATGCCAACATCACTATTGCGAATACTGTTACAACTCCTAAAAAGGTTTTTGACTGAATAAATTTTGGTTTTTTATCCGTTTCACATTCACAGTCGATTTCTTTTTCTGGTTTTAATTTTTGATACCAAGCAAAGAGAAGAACTAATATAGTTAGCCCTATTAAGTAAGGTCTAAATGGTTCTATCCAAGAAAAAGTTGAAGCTACACCACTTGTACCTGCAATTAATGCCAAAACAGGTGTGATGCAACACAATGAAGCTGTGATTGCTGTTAGGATACTTGTAACCGCTAATTTATTTTTCATTCTATATATAATAATTTTTCAATGTCATTTGGAATAGGCATACGTTTTAATGGTGGTACATTTGCACCTCCTGTATTGCCGATTGGTACGTGATTAATGAACGATTTCCAACCTCCAACTATTAATCTTATTATTTGTCCAAATACTTCTTTGGTATTTTTTTGCATTAAGCCAAACTTTAGCATTAACCAATGTGAATAGGTATGCTCAATAGGATAAGATTGACCTATAATGTGACTTCTTTCTAAATGATACCACGCATTAGTAAAATCACTGTTAGCCAAAGCAACTTCATATAAACCAAGTTCTTTATTATATGCATCTTTTAAATACTTTGGTATTTTATAATTCAGTTTCATTATTATCTCATTTGATTGTAAAAATATAATACCAATACGTGCAATGGAAGTGCAATTATTGTCCACTACATTTATCACAAATACCTTTTACCACCAAGTTTACGTTTTCTGACACAAAACCATCTGGTACTTTTATTAGAGGGATTTTATGTTCTGTTAAGCAAATAGTTTCATTACAGTTATTGCAATGAAAATGCAAATGCAAATCAGTTTCAATTTCGCAATTACATCCGTTTTCACACAGAGCATATTTAGTAATTCCTGTGCCATCGTCTATTTGATGCACTATCGCTTTTTCCTCAAATGTTTTAATAGTTCTGTACAGTGTGGTTCTATCTGCTTTTTCAAAAGCATTTTCTATATCACTTAATGTTACTGCTATTTGTTTATTTGCAAGAAACTTATAAATCAATAAACGCATTGCCGTAACACGTATATCTTTTGACTCTAAAAATTGTTCTATTGTTTGCATAATTAATGTTCGTGTTCTGCTTCTCCTTTTTTCATTTCTGCTATAAGGTAGTAAGCATTATTATAAGCAAATTTTGTGGTTTTATCTTGTTTTTCAGTAAATTGAACTGCTATCCAATTACCATCTTTTGCCCCTAATAGCACTTCTATAGGTTTAAAACTCCAGTCTTCATTTTCTTTTTCTACCGAAAACACGAAAAACCTTTCGCCTTCTTTTACTATGGCACTTTCGGGCAACGCCATAGTTTTCGTATTTTCTGTTTGAATTTTTCCTTGAATATACATTCCAGGAATAAGAATCCCTTTTTTATTCTCAATTTCTGCGTGTACGTGTACCGCTTTAGGATTGTCTTCGAAAGTTTTACTTACCGAATATATTTGTGCTGTTAATTCTTCATCTTGCATTGTTTGTACATTAAAGGTTACTTTTTGACCTTTCTTAACTTTATACACATCTTTTTCAAACACCATTAAATCAGCGTGAACGTGATGTGTATTTACTATTTCAAAGAGTTCGGTTTGAGGTTCAACATATTGTCCTGTTTTTACTTCTACCTTTTGCACATAGCCTTCAATAGGACTGCGTAGTGAAATACGTTGTGCAATACTACCATTGCGAACCGACGTTGCACTAATATTTAATAATTGTAATTGAGCTGCCATTCCTTGAACCATTGCCTTTGAGGCTTCATATTCTGCTTCAGCTTTTTGGTAATTTGCACCAGATCCTACACCTGCATCGTACAATTTTTGTTGACGCTCATAATTCTTCTTTAAAAAATTACTATCACTATAGGCATTTAAATAATTGGTTTGCATTTGAATAATATTTGGATGTGAAAGATATGCCACTACTTGACCTTTATTCACTTTACCCCCTTCAATCACTTCAATAGAAACTACATTAGCACCAATTACTGATGTTATGGCAGCCTCGTTTTGTGGTGGTACTTCTAAAGTTCCATTGGCTTCCACATAGCCACTCATATTGCGTGAAGCAATGGTGTCTATTTTCATTTTTAAGGCTTCAAACTGTTGTTGTGAAAGCATCACTTCTTCGCCTTCGCTATGGTCATCGTTTTCTTCAGTATTTTGTTCTTCGTTATGCGAATTGCCATTGTCTTCTTTGTGGCTTTCTTTATTTCCGCAAGCAGAAACAAAAATGGATAACATTATTATGGCTAAAAATTTATATAATCTATTTTTCATTTTCTTATTGATTAAAATATTGTAATTGAAATGTACTTTCTAAATAGTTTGCTAAAGCTGTTTGTGCTTCCAGTTCTGATTGAATAGCTTCTTTTATAAGTTGTGTAAACGCTGTGTAATCAATCTCTCCTTCTCTATAGGCAAACAAAGCTCCTGTTTTTTGTTCTTTAATAAGTGGTAATACTTCATTCTTATAAAACAGCCAAGACGTTTTCCATTTTTGGTAATTTTCTTTAGTTTGATTAAATTTAGATTGTACTTCCTTTTGTTTGAACTGCATTTTTGATTCGGCAATTTGTCTATCAATTTTTGCTGTTCTAACTTGTGCTTTTGTTGTACCAGATAAAAACGGTATGGAAATACCAGCTTGATAGGTGTAAAATCCAGAATTTCCATTTACTTTTTGCAAGCCACCTTGAAGGTTGAATTTTGGTAAATTTTCAGCTTTAGCAGCTCTATAGTTTGCTTCTGCTTCTGTGACTTGAAGTTGAGAAATAGTATACAACGGATGTGCTTCTAAACTAAAGGATTCTACATTTATTTCGCTCTCTATATCAATTTCATCTGAAACTGTATAATATTCATCAGAAACTAACCATAGATTTAATTGTTGTAATGCAATAGCATATTCACTTTTTGATTGCATAAATTTATTCTGAATTTGTAAGGCTTGATTTTTGGCAGCCGAATATTCTAACCGCGAAATAGCTTCTACTTCATAATTTAATGCAACTGCTTTTTCAAAATTGGCATAAATAGAATCTAACTCTTTGTATAAATTATACTTCCTTTTACTTTGTAAGGCATTTGCCCACGCCTTTTTAACTTCCAATTCTAAATCTAATTCTGAAAGCTGAAAGGCTTTTTGGGCTAACTGAATACGTTGCTCCTGTAATTTTCTCTTTGGGGAAACACCAAACACGTCTATATTTGATTGACCAACACCTATAGTTGTATAAATACCTGTGCCATTGTTAATTTCTTCGCCACCAGTAAAAATTTGAGTAGTACCAAAATCGAAAGCAGTTCCTTTTAATTGTTGTTGCTTATCAATTTCAAGCTGTCGTTGTTTTAGACTTGGATAGTTTTCTTTAGCCAATTTCACTGCTTCTTGCATTGAAATAAATGGTAACGAATCTTTTATTTGTTGTGCGTTACCTGTTATTGGCAACAAAAACATAAAAGCTACCATAGCAGTAACTGTTATTACTTTTTTGTCAGTTCTAAAATTGAATGATTTGTTTTCTACCCAATGATATAATATAGGTAAAACGAATAATGTTAATAATGTAGAGGTTAATAAACCACCAATTACAACAGTTGCTAAAGGTCGCTGAACTTCTGCACCAGCTGATGCTGAAATTGCCATAGGTAAAAAGCCTAAAACATCTGTAAAAGCTGTTAACATAATAGGTCTAATTCTTCGCTTTGTACCTTCTATTATTCTATCTTTTAGATTGGTTACTCCTTCTTCTTTTAATTCGTTAAGTCCACTAATCATTACTAATCCGTTTAAAACAGCAACACCAAACAGTACAATAAAACCAACACCTGCCGAAATACTAAAAGGCATATCTCGTAACCATAATGCTACAACACCACCAATGGTTGCCATTGGGATAGCGATGTAAATCATTAAGGTTTGTTGTAACGATTTTAGTGCAAAATATATCAGTATAAAAATGAGCAACAAGGCAATAGGTACAACCGTTTGTAAACGGTTACTGGCACGTTCTAAATTTTCAAAAGCACCACCATAACGAATAAAATAACCAGAAGGTAGTTCTAATTGTGCATCTAATTTAGTTTTAATTTCGCCTACCAACGATTTTACATCACGACCTCTTACATTAATACCTACATAAGTTCTTCTATTGGTGTTATCTCTACTTATTTGCATTGGACCTGCTTTGTAACTTACATCAGCTACTTCGCGAAGTGGAATTTGTGCACCAGAAGGTAAGTTGATAAACAAATTTTGCACATCTGTTATGTCTTTACGATTATGAGAACTTAACCTAACCACCAAATCAAATCGTTTTTCTCCTTCAAAAATAGTTCCTGCTATTCCTCCTGCAAAAGCTGATTGCACAATTTGATTTAACGTGTTTATTTGAAGTCCGTATTGTGCCAATTTACTTCTGTTATAAGTAATTGTCATTTGCGGTAAACCAGTTGTAGCTTCCGCTTTCATATCTCCAATACCATCAGTACCTGCAATAATTTTAGATATTTCTTCTGCTTTTTGAGACAATACATTTATATCTTCTCCATAAAGTTTAATAGCTATATCTTCTCTAACACCTTCAAGCAATTCGTTAAAACGCATTTCAATTGGTTGCGTAAACTCATAATTCACACCAGGAATTATTTCCACTGCTTCTTTCATTTTTTCGATGAGTTCATCTTTTGTCTCAACGGTTGTCCATTCACCTTTTGGTTTCAGTATTACAAATACATCTGCTAAATCCATTGGCATTGGATCGGTTGGAATTTCGGCAACACCAATTCGACTTACAATTTTTTCAACTTCTGGAAACTTTGCTTTTACAATTTGTTCAATTTTTGTGGTTGTTTCAATCGTTTCTGTAAGCGAGCTTCCGGGTTTTAAAATGGCGTGAAATGCAATGTCACCTTCATCGAGTTGTGGAATAAATTCGCCACCCATTCTTGTAAACATAAAAACTGCAATACCAAATAAAACAACAGAAACACCAATTATTAATTTTCCTTTCTTTAATGCTTTTTCTAATAGTGGCTGGTATTTACGTTCTACCCAATGCACGAATTTATCGCCATAAGATTTTTTGTCTGACTTTGGCACTCTTAAAATAAGTGCAGACATCATTGGAACGTAGGTTAAACAAAGTGCCATTGCACCAATCATTGCGAAAATAAAGGTCAATGCCATTGGTTTGAACATTTTTCCTTCAATACCTTCTAATGCCAGTATTGGCAGAAATACAATTAAAATAATCAGCTGACCGAAAAAGGCAGCATTCATCATTTTTTTTGAGGCATCTGCCGCAACACTATCACGTTCTTTAGATGTCAATTTCCTTTTCTTTAGGACTTGCGAAGCAATTAGAAAAACGGTGCTTTCTACAATAATCACAGCACCATCGACAATAATTCCAAAATCTATTGCTCCTAAACTCATTAGGTTAGCCCAAACATCAAAAACATTCATTAGTATAAATGCGAATAATAGAGATAATGGAATTGTTGAAGCTACTATTAAACCACCACGCCAATTACCTAATAAGAAAATAAGAACAAATATCACTATTAATGCCCCTTCAATTAGATTGGTAGCAACCGTTGAGGTCGTTTCTGCTATTAATTTGCTTCGGTCTAACAAAGGTTCTATAATGACTCCTTCTGGTAATGACTCTTCAATTTGAGCCATTCGCACTTTTACATTCTCAATAACATCGTTTGAATTAGCGCCTTTAAGCATCATAACCAAACCACCAACTACTTCGCCTTCTCCATCTTGGGTTAAAGCTCCATAACGAATAGCAGCACCAAATTGTACCGTAGCAATGTCGCCAACGGTAATTGGAATATTGTTAGTGTTTTTAACCGTAATCTTTTTAATATCCTCTAAACTACGTACCAAACCTTCGCCACGAATAAAATTGGCTTGATGGTTCTTTTCAATGTATGCTCCGCCAGTATTTTGATTGTTAGCTTCAAGAGCTTCAAAAACATCGGTAATTGTTAAACCAATAGCTTTTAATTCGTTTGGGTCTACAGCAACTTCGTATTGCTTAATTTTTCCACCTATGGCGTTTACCTCAACTACACCTTCTACCATAGCCATTTGACGCTGTACAATCCAATCTTGCATTGTTCGCAAATCAGTAACCGAATATTTGTCTTTATACTCTGGTTTTACTTTAAGTGTGTATTGATAAATTTCTCCTAATCCAGAAGAAATAGGACCCATAGTTGGCTCGCCAAAACCACTCGGAATTTGTTCTTTGACTTCGTTTAGTTTTTCGGCTACTAATTGTCTTGGTAGATATGTTCCCATATCATCGTCAAAAACTATAGTAACCACAGATAAACCAAAACGAGAAATGGAACGGATTTCCTTTACATCAGGCAGGTTGCTCATTGCAACTTCTACAGGGTAGGTTACAAATTGTTCAATATCCTCTGTACCTAAATTGGGGGCTTGCGTAATGACTTGAACTTGGTTATTGGTAATATCTGGAACAGCATCTATTGGTACTTGGGTCATACTCCAAATACCTGCTCCAACAATGGTAAGCGTTAGCAAACCAATAATGAATTTGTTATTGATTGAAAAATCAATGATTTTATTAATCATAGAAAATGTATTAATTCAGTTAAAACCTGCGGTACGAATAGGTGCAACGCTTTTATAGAGCAATGCTTACTTTGAGAAGCATCACGTTAGGATATAGCTATCCTTAAAAAAAAACTGAATTATACTTGAGGGGGTTGAAAAAGAGATTCCAGATATCTGGAAGTGAAGTTTACTTGATGTAAATTATATTGTTTTTTCTCTTCAAATTTTAGTCGATTGGTTAAAGCCAAATTATTGTTCGCAATAATTAATACCAAAGGGTGACAACATTGATTATGAGAATGGACTGGTGTATTCTCCTTATCTGGGTTATGATGATGCTCTACATTTTTAGCATCGCTGCCAATGTAATCTTCAACTACATATTCAAGGAAAGAGTCACCATAAACTTTATGGTCTTGATAATGGGTAATAACGTTTGAAATTTCTTTAATTGGACCACAAAAGTCCATATCTATGCTTATCCCTTGAAAAAAGAATAAAAAAGACATTGAAATGGAAACGAATATTTTCATATAATTTAGACAAATATACAAATTATTGAATGCAATGGTTGTGCAAAAGATAATGAGTTATTTTTTATAAAAACCAAAACGCAGCCTTTGCATCATCAGGTACATCAGTTTTAGGTTAAGTTATAAATGTAGATAAAGTGTAGTGTACAGCATATATTAATGACTGTAATTAAACTTACTGTTTTGATTAATAATATTTCTTGCGCAACCAAAATGAAACCCTAACCAATAGAATTAGAGCAGGAACTTCAACTAAAGGTCCAATTACACCTGCAAATGCTTGTCCTGAATTGAGTCCAAAAACTGCAATTGCAACTGCAATCGCTAATTCAAAATTATTTCCTGCTGCTGTAAATGCAACCGAAGCTGTTTTATCATATTCTGCACCTGTTGCTTTGGTAAAGAAAAAACCAATGATAAACATTAACGTAAAATAGATTAGTAGAGGAACTGAAATAATTAGAACATCCATAGGGATTTCAACGATTAATTCTCCCTTTAACGAGAACATAACCACAATTGTAAATAACAGCGCAATTAAAGTCATTGGTGAAATTGTTGGGATGAATTTCTTTGTGTACCATTCCTCCCCTTTCAATTGCACTAAAATTAGTCTGCTCAATATTCCCAGCACGAATGGAATCCCTAAATAAATTGCCACGCTTTCTGCAATTGTTCCAATGGAAATATCTACAATAGCACCATCAAAACCAAAATACGGTGGAAGAACCGTTATAAAAATCCAAGCATAAAAACTATATGCAAATACTTGAAATATACTATTTAACGCAACCAAACCTGCTCCATATTCGCTACTTCCTTCCGCAAGGTCGTTCCAAACCAAAACCATAGCGATACAACGTGCTAATCCTATCAAAATTAGTCCGACCATATATTCAGGATAATCACGTAAAAATGTAATTGCCAAAACAAACATTAAAACGGGACCAATTATCCAATTTAAAATAAGTGAAATAGAAAGAATTTTTGTGTTTCTGAAAACTTTTGGTAACAACGAATAATTAACCTTTGCCAAAGGTGGGTACATCATTAATATCAAACCGATTGCAATCGGAACATTTGTTGTTCCGCTACTAAATGAATTTATGATGTTTGGAAATGTTGGGATAAAATACCCAAGTCCAACTCCGATTGCCATTGCAACAAATATCCATAACGTTAGATTTTTGTCAAGAAAACTTAATTTTTTTTTATTTGATACCATTTTAGTTTTGTGTTTGGTTTTTAATAGAAAGAAACATAAAAATAAATCCTAAAACTCCTGAAATTACTGGGTATAACCAATTATTTTCTTGCTCTGTATCAAAGAGTTTGAATGTTACAATACAGATGATTCCCAATACTATCATAAGAGCGATATAGACTTTTCTTTTCATAATCTTATTTGATACTTATTTTTGAAAAAACATATTTCATTTCTGTTGCAATTTGCAGACTTCTTTCAATGTATTTTTCTACTTGTTGCGGTGTGTTGTCAAATGCTTTTGGGTCTTCAAAAGTTATTGGAATACGTTTTTCTGCACCTGGAACAAATGGACACGCTTCATTTGCTGAATCGCAAGTCATAATTGCTACAAATTCAGATTTCGGATTAAAATCATCATCTAACTTTTTAGAAAACCCAATAACTGGGTGCTCGTTTTCTGAATACTTTATTGTATATACCGAATTATTGGTGTCTGAAAGTTTAAAGATTTCGAAACCTTGCTTTTTTAAAGTTTCTGCTACCATTGGAAAAAGTGCTGTTGCCTCTGTTCCTCCAGAATAACAAAACACGTTTTTAATATTGAAGTAATTTGCCATTGTCTGTGCCCAAACTTGTGATAAATGACTTCTTCGTGAATTGTGAGTACAGATAAAGTTGATTCTAATTTCTTGTTGGTTTGAAACTTTAGATTGAATAAAATCGGTAAGAGGTTGTAAAACTGCTTTACGTTCGCTCGAAATAGTTTGAGGATTTAATTCTTTGATTACATTTTCTATTTCTGACAATAGGATTGGTTTTGTTGTTGTCATTTTTTATACTTTTCTTATTAGTTAATTACCATTTCTTAAATTTTCAGCAAAAGCATTTGGCAAGATGCTATTTTCTATTGCCAAAGCTGCTTTCTCAATATCATATTCGAATCTAATAAACTCTACATTCACCCCTTTTTCCTTTAAAAGAGTTGTATTATTATTAAATTCTAACACAGCATAACAACCTTCGGTATTGTTATCTTTTGGCTTGCCAACCGATCCAATATTAATGGCGTGTTTATACTTTAAAATACCATTTGAATTCGCATTTAAAACTTTATGAAATGGTTTATGTGTATGACCAAAACATAAAATTTCGACTTTCGAAGTTTCCATCATTTCAACTATTTCATCTTCAGGTCGTTCTTCAAAAATATATTCATTTATAGCATTAGGACTTCCGTGTACTAATAAAATTGTTATTGTTTCATTGTTAAATTTGAATTTTAACCGAATATGTGATGGTAGTGTTTGTAAAAATTGGCGATTTTTTTCTTTTAATAATTGATTCGTAAATTCTTTAGATATTGCTCCATTAGTTAAACCATTAACATCAATTTTTTTATGATTATGAATCATATTTCCAATAGCTTCATCGTGGTTTCCTGCAATAGTTGCAATGCTTCTTTTTCTAATTTCCTCAATAATTTCATTTGGCCAAATATTATAACCAACTAAATCACCTAAACAATACAATGCATCTATTTCTCTTTTTTCAATGTCTAAAAAAAAAGATTTTAAAGCAGGTAAATTTGCGTGAACATCACTAAATAATGCAATTCTCATATCTGATCTTTAGCAACAGTTTCCATCTGGTGAACAACAAGGCTCCTCATTTAGGGTTGATAGTTTTACTTTAGTTTTTTCTATTGGAATTCCGCACTTATCTTTTGCTAAACAGTCGGTTTGTTTGTTGGTTAACAAGAAATTTCTTCCATCAAAATCAAGTCCGAATTTTCCAATTGTATCTGCTTGATATTCTACTTCGATTTCTAAATCTTCTATTTTTAAAACCTTTTCTGAAAGTTCAATGATATTCAATAGCTTTTCGGGATGCAATCTATGGTCGTAGTCATTTGCATTCCAAAGTTGGAAGTTTACGACATCTTCCTTTCTTTCAGTTCCGCCACAATCGATAAAATGTTTTGTGATTTTACCAACTTCTGTAACGTGAAAGTGGTTTGGTACTAATTCTCCGTTTGGTAATTGAAAACCTATAGTTTCCAGTTCTTTTAATGCTGATTTTACTTCTGATAGTTTCATAACTCTATTTGTTTATTGCGATAATACGATTAATTGATTCAAATTTTTTTAACAGCAATCTTGTTTTTCTGTTAAGTCTTGATTTAAAAATTCGTTCATTACCGTTTTCATTGCTTTCCAATTTTCTGTGTGAATACAGTAACAAACACTTGTTCCCTCTACATTCCCTTTAATTAAACCTAAATGCTTTAGTTCTTTTAAATGTTGTGAGATTGTTGGTTGTGCTAATCCAATTTCATTTACCAAATCTCCGCAATAACAAGCGTCTATTTTAAAAAGTTGTTGTAAAATAGCCACTCTTGCAGGATGTCCAAAGACTTTTGCAAAAAGAGCAATTTCATTTTGTTGGTCGGTAAATATCTCGGTTTTTGCTAATCCCATTTTATATTTTATTAATTCATTGCAATATTACGATTAAAAGAAAACAAAGACAAGAAAAAGATACTATTTTTACAAAAACCACAATTTATTTTTTGCATCCTCTGGAACACCATTGTTAAAGCGTGGTGCTATTTGTGCCACCATTTCAGGGTATTTAATGGTGATTGGTACATTTTGTTGGCGTAATGATTTCCAATATAGCCTGCTGAATTGATAGACTTGAGTTAAAAGTTCTAATGCTACATTAGCATCTTCAAACGCATCGTCGTCTGGACTACTCATTTTAATTTTTATTGGAAATGGATAGCCATCTGTATCTGTATAGTATTGTGAATTTGGATAACGTGCATTATTAAATAACAAAAATTGGTTGCTGTCTATACGAATGTATGTACCACTCACTGGCATCAATTTATGATTCCAATTAAGGTCGTAAGCAATAATATCTTCAGATTCTGTTTTGTTGATGTTAAGAATATATAAAGGCACACCTAATTTTAATTGATGCATTCCTTCAATAATAGGCTGTAATTCTTCATATTTCATTTCTTTGTAAAAATGAATGACTACTTTATCTGCTTGAGCTACAGATGTAAAATCTCTAATGGCTTTTAAAATGCTTCCTGCTAATAATTTGGTTTGGTTTTGATTGAAATATTCAAAGTTTCTGAATAGACCGTTATTTTGAAAACTAAAAGCACTTGCTATGTAACGCCTGTTTTCGCCTTGATTGGTAAAGGCTCCTACTCCAATAACTAATTCTTTTTTATCGGTTACTGCTAACTTCCAAGGTGCGCCATCTAATTTAGCGTGTATTGCCAATGCCATATTTTGTAAGGAAAACTGAAAGTTGTATTGATTTTCAATATTTTCACTCATTTTATGATAATCCACTACTTGGGTAATAATACCTTCGTTTAAAAACAATTCCTTTATTTGAATATAAATTTCTCGGTCTTCGGGATCTGGTGTAAACTTATCGAATGGGCTTAAATAAAAAGCAGCATACTTTACATTGTCGTGGTCAAATTTTAGGTTTTCCAGCTTTTGGATGATGTCTGGTAAAGGGTCGTTTTCGTTTGTAAATTCAATAAAATGTTCTTTGGATGTTGATGCTTTTATGTTTACATAATCCTCTATTCCTTTAAAATATTTCTTTTGTGCTGTGACACCAAATTTTAAATTGTTATAAAAACTTTTTACAGCTTCTTTATGTGAGGTGTGGTATATAAAAAAGAATTTAATATTTGGACCTTTAGGACGTCTGTAAGGTGTAAACATATTCATAGCCAATTTAGGCACTAAATGCGTTTTTTTATTCCCATATTGGTCTTTACCAAATTCCAATAAACCTACTTCTGGATTGATGTGGTTAATACGATTACCTGATACTTTTATGTTTTCTGGAGTAACTACATCTACAGAATTATACAAGTCACGAGTAATGGTTCGAATGAAAGATTTAGAACCGTCTGTGTCATTTAAGATTTATAAACCCGAAAATATTAATAAACAAGAATGGGAGGAGTTTTTAAGACTTTATAATTTGTTATCTCTAATATAAATAATGTCAAAAAGTAGACTCTCCAAATCAACATTTATTCGTGGACTTCAATGTGAAAAGTCATTGTATCTCTATAAGCATCAATATAGATTAAAAGATCCTACACCTTCATCACTACAAGCGGTGTTCGACCAAGGAACCAATATTGGTTTATTGGCACAAGAACTATTTCCCAATGGTGCTGATGCGTCTCCTGAAAATCATTTTAAAATGTTTGAATCGGTGAGGAAAACACAGAAGTTTATTTCTCAAGGGGAGTCAATAATTTATGAAGCAACATTCCTGTACAACAACGTTCTTGCTGCATTAGATATATTGGTCAAAGATAATGATGGTTGGAAAGCGTACGAGGTAAAAAGTTCTACTAAGGTTTCGGAGACCTATATCAAGGATGCTGCCATACAATATCATACCATCACAAATTCTGGAGTTGATTTAAAAGACATATCGATTGTTCATATTAATAACCAATACACGAGAGAGGGAGAATTAGATATACATCAATTGTTTACCATTGAATCAGTGTACGATCAAGTTTTAGAGTTTCTCCCACGAATACCAAATGAAGTCAGAAGACTCAAAAATGTGATTGAGAGTTCTGAAATTCCAAATGTAGATATTGGTCCTCATTGTTCTGATCCTTACGATTGTGATTTTAAGGGAACCTGTTGGAAACACATTCCTGACTATTCAGTTTTTAATATTTCAAGACTAAACAAAGACAAGAAATTTGATTTATACAACCAGGGAGTAATCACATTAGATGATATTGATTTAAGTCAAACAGACCTGAATCCAAATCAATTGTTACAGGTTCAATCAGAAGTTAATGGGACCACTCATATTGATATTGAAGAGATAAGAAACTTCACAAATGGATTAATTTATCCTTTATACTTTTTAGATTTTGAAACAATTGGTCCCGCAGTTCCAAAATATAATGGTAGTAGACCATACCAACAATTAGTATTTCAGTATTCACTTCACATTCAAGAGACTTTAACCTCAGTAATAGAACACAGAGAATATCTTGCAGATCCATCTCAAGATCCAAGAATTGGGTTCATAGAACAACTCATTGAGGACTGTGGTACCAGTGGAGACATATTAGTCTACAATATTGGTTTTGAGAGAGGGAAACTAAATGATCTAATCGATGTATTCCCTGAGTTTTCTAATGAGTTGTTAGGGATTGTAAATCGTCTGAAAGATCTAATGATTCCGTTCCAACAGAAATGGTACTATACCCCCGAAATGAAAGGAAGTTATTCAATAAAGTACGTTCTACCTGCACTGGTTCCTGAACTCTCATACAATGATCTTGATATTAAAGAAGGAGGTACAGCATCTAATACTTTTCTTTCGATGGTAAACGGAACATTTGCGGGTGATGTTGAAGAAACAAGAAATCAACTCTTGGAGTACTGTAAGTTAGACACCTTCGCGATGGTCAAAATTCTGGAGAAACTACTACTAATATAAAACTGATTTTCTTTCAAAAAATTGAAAAATTTTATTTTTTAAAAACTCGAGTTTTTACAAAAAAAACCAGAAAAATCTGGAGCGGGGTATTCACCCCCTCTGGAGAAGTCGATTTCACCCTAAATAGAGGGGGGATACGGCAGGGGATGCTGCAGGGAGGGCCCCCACGGGATGATCCTTCACCAATTTTAATCGGCAAAATCCATTAATCACAATAATAGCGTACACTTTAATTTGTGAGTTTTTTTCACAGACTCAAACTCTCATACACCCCCATTACTTCTTTTTCCCTTATTCCGAGGTACCTTTTTGTTATTCCCATTGAAGAGTGACCGAAGAGTTCCATTAACAGAACGATAGACTGGTTACTGTAGTTGTTCAATTTTAGAACTCTATTTCCGAGTGTTTTTCTAAACATGTGGGTAGATACATTTCCATCTACAGATACTTTGTACTTTCTGAATATTTTTTTTAACGAAACGTTCACCCACGATTTGTCAATTGGTTTGGTTCCATACTTGTTTAAAAATATAAACTGATTGTCATCATCTATCAGTTGTTTTCGTTTGACACGAGATATTATTTCGAGTAAATCGTGATTTAATTTTATTCGTCGAGTCTTCTTTGTCTTTTGTTCTATCACAGATAATATGTCTCCCCCCGAAAAGTCTGTATATCTTAATTTAAGTATGTCTCCTATTCGTAACCCCGTGAAAACACCAATTGAAATCAGTAAACAGTATTTATAATTCCCATCTCGTTCTAATTTTCCAATTAGTGATTTAAAATCTTCCCACGGAATTGCACCGGTTGTTGTTCGTTGACCTTGTAATGACATTTTTCAGTTTTTTAGAAATTAACCTGGCTAACATAAGCGCAAAACTTCGATTTTGCAGCATTTTTTAATGAAAGTATAAGATGGGTTCGTTTTTAAATAGGTTAGAAACACTGCAACCTACTGCTGGTAAAGGGATAAGAGTGTTTTGATGAACTTATACTAAACATTAAAGTATAAGCAGACAACTTTTCAAATCTATTTTAGGCAGAATAAAATTCTTGCTGTAGATTTCGGTTATGGAACTCATCGGTTAGTTAATACAATGGATACTTTTTTTACTATTTACTTTATTTTAGTTGGAGGGTTGTTCTTATTGAATCTGATTTATAAAATAATTGTATTTCTGAAGGGTGAAGAGGAAGACTGGCAATTGCAGTTAGCACATGAGGTATTAGATTGGTGCCTCTATCTATATCCAATTCGAAAACAAAAACCACAAATCAATTTAGTTGAAGGAAGTTCTAAACTTGCTGGGGAGTATTGTTTCTATAACAACACAATTACTATTTATAAGGATAACAATGTAATACGCAGAGAACTAATCAATACTGTTATACATGAGTATTTCCATTATTACCTAATCACATCAGAATCTAAATCTAAACTCTACCATGATCAATTGGAACAATTCTCATTGGCGCATCACCCGCAAGAAATTCTTTGCAATACCATGGGGGAAACACTTACAAAACTGTATTTGAAAAATAAATAAAAACGGTCCTTATTTCACAGGAAGGTCAATATCCCAACCAATCGTGCCGATAAGAGTTTAATGTAATACAGTGATCAAAATCAGGGATTCAACAGATGCAATCGAGAATTGTTTTCTACGCCAGTTGGTGCTTTATGGTTTTAAACTTGATTGTTTTTTACGACAAAAAATATCGAATTCATTTAATAAAATCACCTTTTCAGGGTCTAATTCATACTCAGGTGGAATATTTAATTTTTCAATAAAGAAATCCTTTAACACCTCCATATCAGATGGATTAGTAGACCCACAATTTATTAAATAACGATTAAAATATTCATAATTTAGATTATCCTTTCCTTTTAGCATCTTCTTTAAGTTTATTCAATTTATCGACTACAGCTTCGCGAATTAGATCTGAAGTTGTGTATCTATTTTGATTTTCAGTTATAACTGAATCCATCAAATTCTTGAACTGATTCTCCGTTAGTCTGACAATTACCCGTCTTGTTTTTTTCTCTTTCATAACTGTGTTTTTCTATAAATATGTCATACAACTGAAAAAGACATGGAGTCATAAATTATTTTTTGTAGAGGGGTGTAGTTGAGTTTTACCCCCATAAATCATTTAAAGAATCTCTTGTTTTTATATGCCAATTATCAATCCATTTGGGACCCTCAGAGTCAATAATATTATCAGTTAGTACATCACATCCATTTGGTGAAAAGATGTCATCACCAAGTACTATATCGTCTCTACTTGTATAAGTTTCATTAACATCTGTAACCAATTTTTCTAAATCTGCTGGTTCAGAATTTATATGTCTTTTAATTGTGCTAATGGATAACCCTGTTTTTTCTGCAAGTGCTTTCTGAGTGATTTTTAACCCTTGAGATTTTAACTCTTTTTTTGCAGTAATTATCTTTTCGATTGATGTATTACTTCTTCTTTTTCCATTTATTTTACATGCTAAATTTCTTTTTTCTGCGCCTGTTAATTTTGAGTTACTATTGAAATGCACGTACTTGTACTTTTTATTCTTAAATTCATAGTTTTCATCATTTTTAATACTGGAGTAAACGAAAGTAAATAGATCTAAGAGTTTCTTAAATTCCATTGGTGGTTTTCCAAAATAATTATTAATGAAATTAAGGTAAGAAAACAAATAACTTGCCGTTAACTGTGGATTTAAGAAAACCAGTTTATGTATTATAATTGTATAGATACTATGTTTTTTGGTATCTCTTATCTCGCGAGGAAAAGTAACATCCATTTTTTCTGATGCAAATAATTCAACAATTGGATTATTAACCACTACAGGTGTTTTTGTTACAATTTTATCCATAAATTCTTCGAATTCAATATTGGAAAGTGGCTCAATCAATGTATTATTATATTTTTTATTCAATATAGATTGATTGAGCTGTTTTTTAGAAGTGTTTTTTTCTTTACTTAAAGGAATATCAACTGTAATTTCATTCTCATAATTAACGAATGGTTCAGTATCGTATGATAGATACATTGGCCTGCCAAGGTCTTTACATATTACATCAACTTGTTCTTCTTTTAGAATGGTTTCTGTTATAGTATTCCATATATCAAGAAAGTTCTTATTGTCAACTGCATTAGTTAATTTAAAAAATACTGCTATTCCACCAGCACCACTTGAGATACATACTAAAGATACAAGATGACCATATTTTTCAATAAAGTAATGTTTGTATTCTTGTGCGTTAACGACTCCATCAAAATCAAAATATATATAAGAAGATGGTGCAATGAAATTTTTTGTATAATTCTCATCTTCTTTTAAACTACGCTTTTTAACACTGCAGTTTGGAGTAATGTAGTTTAGAAATATTTTCTTTTCCTTATAGGTCTGGTCCCCCTTTAATCTTAGTTCCCTGATCTCATTTATCAGAGATTTTTTAGGGTTGTTTTTAATTAATTTAACTAATTGTGATAAATCAATAGTTTTGCTGGGGATTAGATTAGTAATTCCTTTTTCAAAGTAGCTGAACATTAAAATAATAATCCCCCAAATTTCGATGTGGTGGCATCTACTTTAAGGAGGATAAACATGCTTTATGTGTATTATAATTATCATCCACCAACGATAACCACACGATCTTAAAAGATATAAATCGAATTAAGTATTATTAAAATATAGTAAATAGAATTGACAAAGTCAAATTTGGAAAGAAATATCATTTATTTAAAAAAGTCTCAAATTATTTGGAACCATGTAGAATTATTTTATATCTTTGCATTGATATTTTAATCGAAATGGCAAAAAAAATAATTTATAATTTGACTCCAAACGGACTTAAAAAAAGACAAGAATCTCTTAAAAATTTAGATTTGAAGTCACCTAAAGGGATATATTCTGCACCTCAAAGTGAAATTGAAAAGCTGCCTTCGAATGAGGTATTCGAATATTTAAAATTTAGTAATAGTTGGGGTATTTTCACTCAATTCAAGGATGAGTTAGAGAATGAAAGAAAATTTTTAATACGTGAAGTAGATAAAATCACGGATGTTTCTACTACTAAAATTAAGAGTTCTCAATTTGATATTTATGATGTAATTACTAAACTTCAAATTAGAATTAGTCGCTTCTTGGATTCAATAAATCCAACTTACGATTTTACAATTAACACAACCAATCTTTACCTTAAAAAGGAGGATAGAACTATACAAATACCGTATGAAGTATCAAGAATATACTATATGAATGACGAGGGTTATACTGAAAGAACCATAAAAAGAGTTTTTGGACGTAAAGACTATTCAGATAGTGAAGAAGTTGTGAAGAAGTTGATCATGAAGAATATCGAGGTAGATGGTGTGGAAATTAATAACTCAAAGTTTAGTAATCGTTACATGCCAGATTTGATTGTAACAATCAATGGAGCAAAATGGGTTGTAGAAATTAAACGTAATAAGAGTGACTTTATGAGTACTGCAGTATCATTAGAGTTATGGTCAAAATATAAGTCAACCTATTTTGTGTAGACTTTTTTTAAATTCAAAATACTTGGTCTCAAAAAAACAAAGACTAAGTAATTACTAACGCACCAGAAGGTGCACTAAATTTCATTAAAAATGAACATACGTTTTATGCTACCCCAGCTTTATAGGGGACTTGAAAATCAATTTAATTTAGTTGATTTAAACAGAACCGAGATTGAAAAAAAATCTCCTCAAACCTTAATATTAGATGAATCGTATGATTCTTGCATTATTGGGTTTGATTTAAACACTTCAGCAGTAGTCTATGATTCTCATCTACTAATTGATGAGAAGTGGAGTTATGAAGATGCTGACACTTATAATTTGGATCAGTTTTCAGATGAATGGGCTATTGCTTACGATGAGCAATTTGACATTTTAAATGATGACCAAAAGGGATTGTTAAAAGAAGATGATGCTGATATCATACCCCCAATTTTTACTATTAACACTTTAATATTTTAATCATGAAAAGAAAATTTTTAGAAAGAGCTCATAAAATAGAATTAAAAAAATTAAAAAAAATGAGTTTAAATCCATGGGAGTTTTGTCCATTAACTCCTTTTAAAATTGAAGTTTTATCATCTATTAAAAATGGAAATAACAAAAAATCAAATGCTATACATTTTAATTCTAATATTATTTTAGGTGACACCAAAAATAAAGAAGTTTTGGGAGATGAAATTTTCAACAAATATTATGAAAAAGGATTTACAGATGGAGAAATAGTGGAGCACCATGGTTATATAGACATTACAATGATTAGTGAATTCAGAGTAATACCTGGATATGGACATATATTTTTAACCAATGGAAAAATTATGCCAGTTACTAATTTTATTAAAGTAGCTGCTAATTCTGTAGTAAATAATATTCCAGTATTTTATTACGGAGTTATAGTTGAATTTCACAATTAAAAATAAAATTATGAATAATAAAAATAGTTTAAAATTCATTTTAAAGAATATACATCATATTAAATCTAAAAATACTGATTATACGTTAGAACTTAAAATAAAAGATTTTAAAGGTGAAGAATTGACAAATGAAGTATTTCAAGATTTTAATTTCTTGTTGCATACGATTGAGGCAATATTTAATGAGTTTGACAATGTTTATGAAATCAGGAGTGAGTTCAAATTAAAACCTGAAATTTTAAAAGCATCAGTAATATTAAAAATATTACCAAGGCTTTCAGATAGAATTAGCAACAAAGAAGTCATATTACCATGTGACTTTGAAAGAATTATTCCCAATATTGATTTATTTGATGAAAAATATGGATTAATAATTAAGAGTGATGATGGCAAATCATTAAATCCAATAGTTGACCTTTATATTGAATCAAGCTGTGGCATGCATCTTAATGCAGAAAGTAATAAAGAAATACCTTTTTTGGATTTTCTTGAATTATTTTATCAGGATAAGTCAAAATGGAAATTTAAAAAAAAATCATGATCAAAATACTTGGTCTCAATTAAATAGGACTTTTTAAATGAAACAATCATCACATATTTCATTGTCCGAAGTAGGTCAATACATAAACCGTAAGGACAATCGTTCCATCAAAAAGTGGCTTAGGGATCATCACATCCCAATCCACAAAGACGGTAGGGAATATGTCTTTCGGATACAAGTCGAACATGAAGTCTGGAGACCATTTACCGAAGATTTAGTGAAAAGATATCCAAATTCATGGCAACCACGTTTAGAATCAATCTATGGTGATCAGAAAGAACTATATCAACTTCTTTACCATGATTGTTTGGAATTCGATACTGGATTTGTGCCTTACCAATTTAATCTGGACATTAGCGCTAATAAGGAGCACGAATCCATCTTTCAAGAACTTTATCAATAATGAAATTACCTAATAATTCACATTCTGGAATCAAAATCTACTGTAAAAGATGTAGACAAAATAACACGGGTTGTCGTCACAACGACCACCAAGTGTTCCGGATGTGTTTTATTGATAGAGTTACTGGTAAACACAGAAGTAAATTCCTAAAATCAAAAGTATACGCTGATGCTGTAATTGAAGGAATTGAATTTAGACGGAGAATAGAAAATGGTGTGGAGGAAACGGTTCCTGATCGATCTAAAATGAATATTGCTGAAGCACTCGTTTATTTTGACCAATATCTAAAGGGAGAAACACAATATGCTCATTTAAAAAAAGAGGTTTCAGATAAACATCGTAAGGAGTTAATTAAGTATTGTACGCTTTTTGCTAAATCTTTGAAAAACAACCACAATCTCAGGAAGATGAAACCGGGGGATGTCAGAAATAATGATGTTTCTATTTTCTACAGACAATTGGAGATTAAATACCCTCACCCCAAAACCTTCAACAAGGTTTTAACGAGTATAACTTCTTTCTATAAGTTCTTGATCGAAATCGAAGAGTTAGACATCAAGAATCCTTTTAAAAATTGTATTCGAAAACAAGTGATTAAAGGTGATAATCTAATTTTAACAAAAGATGAGTTTGAGAAAATTATAGCAGCGGTAGAATCAAAGTCATCGTTTCAACAAACAAGAACCAATGGAAGAAGAGATTATGTTTATGAAACTTGGATGGTTAATGCATTTAAACTCTTTCTCCTTATTGGTGGACGAAGAGAGGAAGTACTCAGTCTTAAATGGAGTGATATTATACAAGGCAATAACGGAGTGTTGTTTTTTCAATTTAGAAACCTAAAAGTTGAACGATTGGGGAATAAGAACACTCCAAAGAAGTACTCCCCTATTAATGAGGATCTGATGAAACTTTTAAAAGAAATGGGATATGATCAAATGAAAGGTAAAAATGTCAAACTCATCGATCCTGAGAATACGTATACAATTAATACCATCATGGAGAAAGTTTCTCGATCGTTCACCCATTTTAGAAAATCTGCAGGTATCGAAACTCCTTTTACTCTAAAACATCTGAGAAAAACATACCTTACTTGGGTATTTCATACCATGGGGAGTGATACCAAATTATTGTCATCTCACACTTCAATGAAGATATTAGAAAACCATTACATCAATCCACTTTTATTAAACGTTGAAGAAGAGAAACTAATGAAGGTTAAAGTCTTTGGATAGTCGTATTTTATCTAACACAAGAGTGTAGCACGTATAACACAAATAGAATTATATATTTGTAACTAATTGAAAATGAACCGATAAAAATATGTGAATTTAGGTGGTAAGGAGTGTTATGAGCCCGACGAGCTACCTACTGCTCTATCCCGCGATTTGGACTGCAAATATACAATAGTTTATAACCTTTGCAAGTATTATTTTACTTTTTTTTAAAATCTACTTAGTTAAATAGATATAACCTTTACGCTCTTTCATGTCTCCATTTTTCTTATATTTTAAAATATAAAAGTAAGTTCCTGTTGGTAGCGACTCTGAGCTGTTTACTGTGCCTCTTCCGTTTGATAAACCTTGGAAATATTTCCCATTTTGTCCATATCCTGCAACGTTATACACCTGTACTCCCCAGCGGTTAAAAAT
>NZ_JBXVVE010000015.1:0-17146 GCF_057219325.1 Polaribacter sp. YIW18
GTTTGGGCTTGACCTGTGTATACCAAATCTGCTATGGTTGCTGTTGTAATGTCTGTACTCGTAATCGACTTACTTGCAATGGTAAACGTTCCTGCAACATAGGTAATCGCATAGTTAGTAGCCGTGAAACCTGAAGCGGTAATTGCGTAGGTGTTTGCTGCCTCTCCTGTTGCTCTGCTTATCAATAGCGTTCCTGATAAATCATCTTGGTCTTCATCATTTACAAAACCTGTATAGCTTACCGTTAATGCTGGATCTGCCTCTCCAAAGCCCTTACTCTTGTCGTCTGCTGTGATGGTAAGTGATGCTTTGGTAATAGTGAAAGTTACTGTTTTTGTACCACTGTAATCACCTGTTCCTGTAATTGTAACTGTGGCTGTTCCTACATTGGTATTGTCTGCATAACTTAGCGTGTAATCGGTATCTTGAGTCAGTACTGTTGTACCATCTTTAACCGCTAGCGTTGGGGTTTGGGCTTGCCCTGTGTATACCAAATCTGCTATGGTTGCTGTTGTAATATCTGCACTCGTAATCGACTTACTTGCAATGGTAAACGTTCCTGCAACATAGGTAATCGCATAGTTAGTAGCCGTGAAACCTGAAGCGGTAATTGCGTAGGTGTTTGCTGCCTCTCCTGTTGCTCTGCTTATCAATAGCGTTCCTGATAAATCATCTTGGTCTTCATCATTTACAAAACCTGTATAGCTTACCGTTAATGCTGGATCTGCCTCTCCAAAGCCCTTACTCTTGTCGTCTGCTGTGATAGTAAGTGATGCTTTGGTAATAGTGAAAGTTACTGTTTTTGTACCACTGTAATCACCTGTTCCTGTAATTGTAACTGTGGCTGTTCCTACATTTATATTGTCTGCATAACTTAGCGTGTAATCGGTATCTTGAGTCAGTACTGTTGTACCATCTTTAACCGCTAGCGTTGGGGTTTGAGCTTGCCCTGTGTATACCAAATCTGCTATGGTTGCTGTTGTAATGTCTGTACTCGTAATCGACTTACTTGCAATGGTAAACGTTCCTGCAACATAGGTAATCGCATAGTTGGTAGCCGTTAAACCTGAAGCTGTAATTGCATAGGTATCTGCTACCTCTCCTGTTGCTCTGCTTATCAATAGCGTTCCTGATAAATCATCTTGGTCTTCGTCATTTACAAAACCTGTATAGCTTGCTGTTAATGCTGGATCTGCCTCTCCAAAGCCCTTACTCTTGTCGTCTGCTGTGATAGTAAGTGATGCTTTGGTAATAGTGAAAGTTACTGTTTTTGTACCACTGTAATCACCTGTTCCTGTAATTGTAACTGTGACTGTTCCTACATTTATATTGTCTGAGTAACTTAGCGTGTAATCGGTAGCTTGAGTCAGTACTGTTGTACCATCTTTAACCGCTAGCGTTGGGGTTTGGGCTTGACCTGTGTATACCAAATCTGCTATGGTTGCTGTTGTAATGTCTGTACTCGTAATCGACTTACTTGCAATGGTAAACGTTCCTGCAACATAGGTAATCGCATAGTTGGTAGCCGTTAAACCTGAAGCGGTAATTGCATAGGTATCTGCTACCTCTCCTGTTGCTCTGCTTATCAATAGCGTTCCTGATAAGTCATCTTGGTCTTCGTCATTTACAAAACCTGTATAGCTTGCTGTTAATGCTGGATCTGCCTCTCCAAAGCCCTTACTCTTGTCGTCTGCTGTGATAGTAAGTGATGCTTTGGTTATAGTGAAAGTTACTGTTTTTGTACCACTGTAATCACCTGTTCCTGTAATTGTAACTGTGGCTGTTCCTACATTGGTATTATCTACATAACTTAGCGTGTAATCGGTATCTTGAGTTAGTACTGTTGTACCATCTTTGACCGCTAGCGTTGGGGTTTGGGCTTGACCTGTGTATACCAAATCTGCTATGGTTGCTGTTGTAATGTCTGCACTTGTAATCGACTTACTTGCAATGGTAAACGTTCCTGCAACATAGGTAATCGCATAGTTGGTAGCCGTTAAACCTGAAGCGGTAATTGCGTAGGTGTTTGCTGCCTCTCCTGTTGCTCTGCTTATCAATAGCGTTCCTGATAAATCATCTTGGTCTTCATCATTTACAAAACCTGTATAGCTTACCGTTAATGCTGGATCTGCCTCTCCAAAGCCCTTACTCTTGTCGTCTGCTGTGATAGTAAGTGATGCTTTGGTAATAGTGAAAGTTACTGTTTTTGTACCACTGTAATCACCTGTTCCTGTAATTGTAACTGTGGCTGTTCCTACATTTATATTGTCTGAGTAACTTAGCGTGTAATCGGTATCTTGAGTCAGTACTGTTGTACCATCTTTAACCGCTAGCGTTGGGGTTTGGGCTTGACCTGTGTATACCAAATCTGCTATGGTTGCTGTTGTAATAGCTGTACTTGTAATCGACTTACTTGCAATGGTAAACGTTCCTGCAACATAGGTAATCGCATAGTTCGTAGCCGTTAAACCTGAAGCGGTAATTGCGTAGGTGTCTGCTGTCTCTCCTGTTGCTCTGCTTATCGATAGCGTTCCTGATAAGTCATCTTGGTCTTCATCATTTACAAAACCTGTATAACTTACCGTTAATGCTGGATCTGCCTCTCCAAAGCCCTTACTCTTGTCGTCTGCTGTGATAGTAAGTGATGCTTTGGTAATAGTGAAAGTTACTGTTTTTGTACCACTGTAATCACCTGTTCCTGTAATTGTAACTGTAGCTGTTCCTACATTGGTATTATCTACATAACTTAGCGTGTAATCGGTATCTTGAGTCAGTACTGTTGTACCATCCTTAACCGCTAGCGTTGGGGTTTGGGCTTGCCCTGTGTATACCAGATCTGCTATGGTTGCTGTTGTAATGTCTGTACTTGTAATCGACTTACTTGCAATGGTAAACGTTCCTGCAACATAGGTAATCGCATAGTTGGTAGCCGTTAAACCTGAAGCTGTAATTGCATAGGTATCTGCTACCTCTCCTGTTGCTCTGCTTATCAATAGCGTTCCTGATAAGTCATCTTGGTCTTCGTCATTTACAAAACCTGTATAGCTTACCGTTAATGCTGGATCTGCCTCTCCAAAGCCCTTACTCTTGTCGTCTGCTGTGATGGTTAGTGATGCTTTGGTAATAGTGAAAATTACTGTTTTTGTACCACTGTAATCACCTGTTCC
Source organism: Polaribacter sp. YIW18 (assembly GCF_057219325.1). Taxonomy (NCBI): domain Bacteria; kingdom Pseudomonadati; phylum Bacteroidota; class Flavobacteriia; order Flavobacteriales; family Flavobacteriaceae; genus Polaribacter; species Polaribacter sp. YIW18. Next base: position 3,168 of record NZ_JBXVVE010000015.1, read on the forward strand.
TGTAATTGTAACTGTAGCTGTTCCTACATTTATATTATTTGTATAACTCAATGTGTAATCCGTATCTTCTACAAGTGTCGTACTACCGTCTTTTATGTCTAAAGTTGGTGTTTGGGCTTGCCCTGTGTATACCAAATCTGCTATGGTTGCTGTTGTAATGTCTGTACTTGTTAATGGAGTGGTTAGTTTTATTTCCAGTTCATCTGTGGTACTATCTGTCTTGGTTGACCCATCTGAAGTCCTAGTAGCAGTTGCCGAAATAGCATAAGTCCCTTCTGTTAATGATGTGGTCACCACTACAGACCATGAAGATCCATTAATGGTTAGTCCATTACCTACCGTATAAGTTACGCCACCAATGGTAACAACCAATGTATCATCTCCTTCATTTGAACCGCCCCAAGTTCCTGTTACGGTTGGTGTTTGGGTATTTGAGGTTTGACTCACTACCGTTGGAATGAACAATGTATAACTGGTTACCTCATCTAGGTTAGACTCTATGAAGTTCCCAAGTTCACGCCAGGTCAAACTCATGTCTGCCGTCTTATCATTGATCCCACCAATATCTCCATTGGCAGTCTGAGAAGTTGAAGTAAAGGCTACAAGACCTGATACATCTCCGCCTGTTAATTCGGTTCCCAAGTAATCCGTAGTCCATGACTTAAAGCTCGATTCTGTGAAGGCAAATTCTAGCCAAGTATCATCTCCGTTATTTTGACCTCCTACAGGACCGTCGTCAATATCTACAACTGTTGTGGACTCTCCTACAGTTGCATAACTCAGAATGCGGGCATCTCTTGCCCCTAGCTCACGCTCTATATTTGCGTCGTTGCTATTCTCCCATGCTGTTTCCGATGGACCGCTTCCATCCTTACTAGAAACATGCGCATGATAGGCCACATAAGGCGTCTGATCTTTTAAGTTCGCCTCGATCACAAAGTCTATCTTGTAATCATTATCAACGTCCATCCCATAATAAAAACTTGTTTTCGGTGCATTCTTATTACCCAAACGCACTCGGAAATAATATACTTTATCTATTGTACCGTCTGAAAAACTATAAGTCCCCTGTTGCGCCTGCATCATCGCATCCGTCGTATTACCTACCAAATCCGTATCTGCTGTCGCCTGCTGATCGTCGTTTGGATCAAAATTTTCCCCAGCAAATAAATTACGCCACACACCCGTAGGCGATGGAACAGTTACCTGAGTAACGCGCACTGCCAGCTTATAGGTCTTCTTTGCTATACCATCACTTGCTGTTACCTCTATCGTGTAGAGCTGATAAGCCATCAAGTTACTGGCTGTATAGGCCGTGCCACTAGTATGTGCCACATTATTTATCTTTAGCGTCGCTGAAGTATCGTCGGTAAATGGTGTGAAATTTACACTACTTATTCCTGCGATCAATACTACACTATACTCCGTCGTCTCCGAATTAAATACAGGACTTAGCGTTCCTGCTGATGTTGTTAAACTCGAAAGATTGGCATTATCGTTAGTACTTGCCACACGCATCAAAGCATACTTTCCAGTATTCCCTATAACAGGATCAAGTGTACTTAAATCTGTATTTGCATCTACTTGCGTGCGCGTATTGCTTTCTCCGCCAACTGCTGCTTGTACTCCTGTACTCTCTGTTTCTTTACCTGAGTATAATAAGGCTCTAGCGCCAGATTCAACAGTAATTAAACCGTTATTTGTGATTGTAATATTCCCATCACCTTCATTACCTGACGTGGCGTCTTTATCTGCATATAGTTGTATTGCATCACCTGTTGCTAGCGTAGAAACAATCGGCTCTGTCAATTCCAGGTCACCTGATAATGTTGCAAGTTCAATTGCGCCAGAAGAATGAATACCTGTAGGATTGACTGTTCCAATAGTTAGATCATCTGCATCTGTATAACTTAACGCGCCGATAGGAGAACTACTTGACCCAGCAGCAAGGGTATTGATATCATTGCTTGTATGGTCTAATGTTACTGTCCCAGCTCCATTTAATGCTAGACCATTGGCAATGAGGTATCCAGACACTCCATCTGTAAGTGAAGTTGAGCTCGTAATAGAGATTGTATTATTTGTTGCGGTAAGTGGGAAATTTACAGATACAGCTCCTCCAAATAAAGATATCGGACCAGCAATAGCTGTCGATGAACCAATCGTTATTGCTTGTGTATTATCAGAATGACCAATAGTTAGTCCTGATATATCAACTGAGTATGATAAACCAGAAGTATTAAAGAGGTTTGTAAAAGAATTATTAGTCTGTGGAGTGATTGCAACTATACCTGATGTATTAAAGTTGAAAACATTAGTACCGGTAGATGTAAAATCATCTCCAATGACAGTTATATCACTTGAAGACGTTGTTACAGATGTAGCAGCTTTTCTACCAAGATTAACCTGCCCTGCAGATTGAATGTTAATGCCTTTAGCTTTGGTATTTAAAATAATATCACCAATATTGGATAAAAGATTGAATATGCCGCTATTAGTAGAATATCCAAGATTAATACCTTTATCAACACCTTCCGTAGTCCAAATGATACCGCCTCCATTGCTAGCTTGAATAGTAGCTGTCCCTTCTACCCATGTACCGTAAGACCAACCTGTACCGGCATTTGATGAAACCGAATTAACAATAATGGCATCACTAGCAACACTTGAACTTGTTAACGTTACCACTTCTGATGAAGAATGTAGTGAATGATGTCCAAAGATTAATGAAATTTCATTGTTTGACTTGGCATCCATATAAATTTTACCATTTCCTGTATTTATAGTTAAATCACCAATAGCTAGAATACCTCTTTCTACACCAGCATTATCTCCAAAACCATAGGCAGCAAAGTTTCCTCCTCCAGTATCAATAGATGTATTTTCAAGATAAATACCACTACGCACATCCGCACGATTACTACCAAGGAAAACATCAGAACTAATCGATGCACCAGCTGTAGCATAGCCATCACCAACGGTTAAACCATTCCAAGTATTGGTGCCAGAACCACCACCCATCCATAAGTGGCCTAAATTTGTTGTAATTGAAGAACCATCTCTTAGTAAGATGTATCCGTCTGCTCCTCCTATACCATCACTATTTGACCAAAAAATCACATCTCCACCATCAGTGGTAATTGATTTATTTGTAGCTAATGTAATATCATCTGAAGCCTTTAGTAAAACATCTCCATTGGTGGTTCCAAGACTTGTGTTGATGTTTCCATCCACAATAATGTTTCCGCCATAGATACTAACAGGTCCAGCAATGGTTGCACCAGTAGACATGGTAATATCTGCTGTATTGGTAGGGACGCCAATGGTTAAACCAGTTAAATTACTATTAAATGTCCAGGTTGAAGAGCTAAAAGCTGAAGTAAAACTTGGTTGCTGAAACGATTGAATTACTAAGTTTCCTTGATCAACTGTTCCATTCGGGTCTCCTAAAGAAGTGGTAAAACTTGCTGTCCCATCATAATTTACTGAGAGTGTTTTTCCTGGATTAATATTTAAGAATTCTTGATTTGAGGTATAACTCAATTTTCCACTTGAATTAATCGTAATATCGCCATCAGCAAAAATGCGCGGATTAGCTCCTGTTCTAAGGGCATTACCGGCATAATTAGCAGCTGTATTTATAGCAGTAATAGTGAGATCATTATCCATATCAATCACCATACTAACGTTGCTACCATTGTAAACCGCAGAAGAGCCTAATCTTACACCATACATGGAAGAACCACCAGTTTGGCCATCTAGTATCAAATTATTACCGAAAAACTGTACGTTTGAAGTAAAAATCCCATCAAAGTTTCCTGATGTCTTTCCTTTTAAAGTAATATTACCTCCAGCTGAACCAGCTTTTGTAGTGTTTATAATGAAGCTCTCTAAGATGTTGCTATTGTAATTAAAACTAATTCCTGGAGCAGTTGTTGAACCATTAGCATAGCCGGTTGGCAAAGTTGTACCAGCACCTCCTGCCATAACTACATTTCCGCCATTGGTAACAATGTCTTGTCCTCCTAGACTAGCAAACGAAATATATCCTGCACCATTTTCATCACTATCTGCCCAATACACCACATCCCCGCCATTTGTACTGATGTCAACATAATTCCCCTGGGTAATATTTTCTGCAGCCTTAAGCAGTATATCTGCATCTGTTGCTGTAGATGTTAGGTTTTTATTGATCGCAATGTTACCACCATACATAGAAATAGGACCTGCTACAGTAATAGCATCTGTATTGTGGGTAATGTCAGATGTATTACCTGGCTTACCAATGGTTAAACCAGACATAATTTGACCATTTTTGTTAAAGCCAAACCAATCTGTCTCTACGGGGTTATTGGTGAAGCTATCACGATAGGGTTTTATGGCAACCTGACCCGTAGTTGCGATTTGAGGTTCATTGGATCCCCAAATAAATTTGTCATGTTGTATTAAAATATCACTTGAACTTTCTGTAATGGAAGATCCTGCTCTAGAACCGAAATAAGGAAGTGAAGAAAAATACAAGATACCCTCCTCTGCACCATCCTCTATACTAGTCATATTTATGGGGCCATCTTTTGCAAGCAATTCGAAAGTAGATCTGGCAATAAAATCATATTTATCTCCTGTAGAGGTAGAAGACTGCCCAGTACTTAAGCTAATTCCTCCTCCGTCTCCAGTAGCTAAAATACTGAGTGGAGAAGATGTTTCTACCTCCATTCCAACAATAGTACGACTTGTCCCTGTCCCTTTCCCTGTAATTTGAATAGCACTAGAAACGGTACTAGAAGAAGTAATTGTGGTTTTATTATTACCGTTTAAAGCAAAGAGAACTCCTGAACTGTAGGTGGTAGCGCCAGTTGCATTTTGGTTAATCCCCTCAATCGTAATAGTTCCTGTTCCACTGTCTATGAGTCCTGCTGAATCTAAATAATAAACTCCAACACCAGAATTACCATAGCCCGAAGTACTTTCACTTCTAGTAGAAGTTTTACCCTTCAATAAAATGTTACCGCCTTCTGAATTTAAATTTAAAATTTTATCTATTCTAATACCTTCTGTTCTATCACTAATATCTTCACCTATGGCATAACCGGTCCCTAGTGAATTTCCACCCCCTAGGGTTATATTACCACCATGAGTATTTATATCTAAACCTCCAGCCATTCTCAGTGTTCCCACTCCAGAATTATCCGTGTCTCCTGAAAGGATAAAATTCCCACCAGAAGTATTTGCGGAAATTTCCCCTGAATAGAGGTAACTACCGCTTGAATTTAAAGTAATATTACTTGTAGAAGAAGTAAGGTCATAATTAGTGTTAGCTGCATCGGTGTAGCCTAAGGTTAAATCTCCCCCGCTGTCTGAATAAAAACGAGCAGAAGTACTCCCAGAGGCTACAGATATATTTATATCCCCACCATTTGCAAGTACATAGATAGGGTCGTTAAACTGCAATCCTTCTGTATCATTTGTACCTGCTTTAGAGGTAATATTCACACCACCACCAACACCTGTGGCAACAAATTCATGTTGGCCAGATGAGTTTTCAATCCTAATCCCTTCTGCACTAGAGGAGCTCGAACCTGAGCTATCCCCTACAATTGTAATGGCATCGGCCGCAGGGCTTGCAGAGGTAAAGTAGTGGTTGGTACCTCCATAAATATAAAATCCTGTTGCTGTTGCGTTGGTTTGTGATGTAGGCGCAAGGGCAGAGATATTTATTTTTCCTGTACCACTATTGATGTCAGTTGATCCTCCGTATTTATAAAAACCTTCCATATGGTAAGCGCCCCAAGTAGCACCATACCCTTTACCTCGAATTGAAATATTTCCTCCAGTATCTGAATTATTGCCAGAACTATTTAGATTAAGTGCTCCATCTATACGAATCCCAGAACCAGATATAGAAGAATTATATTGTGTTCCCTCTGCGTATCCTGAGCCTAGACTGTCTGCACCCCCTAAGGTAATGTTACCTCCATAGGAATTAACCGAAAGGCCTGAACTGTAATATTGAAAACCTCCATTAGAAGCATTCGTATCAGAAGCAATAATGACATCTCCACCTGCAGTGGAACTATCTCCAGTAGCAATGGTCCACAACCCACCACCTCCTGTATTGGCATAAATACCCCCTTCAGACAGTATGTTTATGTTTCCAAAAGATTTCGTAGCAAGCGGTATAATTCCATTGACTGGTGTGCTATTGGCGCGCTGGCCTATAAAAAGCCCTGTACTTGTATAAAGTGTTCTAGACTCATGACCCTTCGCTGTGATAGAAATATCTCCCGCCGCAGAGAGAATTTGTGTTTTAGAACCACTTCCATAAAAATCAAAATTAACTCCTATTTGTCCTGACGTACTAGTTCCCTTCATAACAATAGCACCTCTGTTTGCTGTGGTAGCACTTGACTGAATGAGCACATTTTTATTAGCAGTGGCAGTTACAAAAGCTAAACCGTAGTAACTTGTAGAAGTACCCTGTATCTCAATGGCTGTTTCTGCAGTACTTTCAGAGACTATAGCAATATCATCATCGCTATAAACACCAATATCACTATCACTTGTTCCATTGAGCGATATAGAACCCGTTCCACTATTAATGACTATTCCATTTCCATCAAAAAAGATTCCCTTTTCAGTATCGGCTTCGCCAATAAAACGTATATTCCCATCCTCTGAGTCAAGATTTAGGTTATTGCTTACCCATATTCCATGGCTTGTGGTACTTTTACCATCTATTATAATATCTCCTGAGCCACTCTCTAGTGTTACACCTGTGCCGGTAAAACCAACACCAACACCACCTCCCTGGCCTCTCATTATGATATCTCCCCCAGCTGAATCTAAACTAACATTTGCCCCTAAATCTGCAGCCTTAATACCATCGTTATAGCTCCTGTACGCATACCCATCTGGAAAGCCATCACTATTGGAATCTAAACCACCAGCCAAAATAATAGCACCTCCTAAGGTACTTACCTTATTATTCCCTCTAAGATCTACTTCATTATTATCGGTTCCTGTAGTTACATTATTAGTATTTGACCATAAAATAACATCTCCTCCATTGGTCGTAAAATCTACATTTGTATCCATTACTACATATCCCTGCGCTTTAAAAATAATACTTGCATTTATAACGCCAGAGGTATCAAAATCTACATCATCAGAGGCATAAATATTATGACCGTAGACAGAAATTGGGCCTACAACTTGGTGGTCTCCTGATAGGGTAACATTATTTACACCTGCATTCAAAGAATAATTTGTAAGGGATGTGGTACCTCCTACCTCTCCTGATTGGGTCCAAGTCCCTGCGCTGGTAACACTTAAATCATATGTACCGTTTATACTGCCAGAGATGATTTGATTCCCTGCCGCAGATGTAATACTTGTATTAGAACCCAATGTAATAGCTCCAGAATAGGTGTTGTTTCCAGATAAAAAATAAAGCGCTCCAAGGCTTGAAACTCCATTTCCATTAAGTGTCAATGGGCTAGACACATTTATACCTCCTGACAACTGCAGGGTACCCCCGTTGTTAATTGTAACACCACTAGTGTTTCCCAGATCAGGAGCTGCTGAAATATCCAAAAGTCCATCATTTACAGTAACAGATCCAGTAAAATCATTATTGCCATTTCTTATTTTCAAGGATCCTGAACCACTCTTTATAATATTTTTATCAAAAGTGCCTGATTCAAACCTATTGTAATAATCAAAATCTCCAGTACCATTAAAAGTTATATCTCCATTAAACACAGGATTGTATTCTGGAGTATCAGTATCTCGCCAAAAAGACCAGGTGGTAGAGGTGTTATTTAAGAGAGTTGCTCCATTATCACCTACCGTAAAGGCCCTTTTGTTAACACCATTATTTTCAGCATCATCCCCCATAACACCATTGACTCCGGTAAATTCAAGAGTTCCTCCATTAATCACAAGAAGATTTGACTTATAACGCAAATAACCCAAATTTCCTGTCGAACTTGTCAATTCATACAGTCTCAAAGTTGCATTAGAATTAACGGTCACTACTCCATGATCCCCCCAAGTACCAGTGTTGTATAAACCACCAGTGCTTGTAATGTCTAACACCCCTCCATTAATAGTTACATCTCCAACAAAGGTGCTCTTAGCTGAAAGCGTAAGTGTTCCCGTTCCGGATTTAATTAAATTTGCAGATCCGGATATAATTCCAGATAAAGCATTGTTTGCGCTATTGGTCTCAAATTCTAAGGAAGTAACATCATTAATATTTCCTGCTCCCGAAATTTGCCCATCAGTTGTTTGAAGTTTTAAGCTGCGAGTGGAGGAAAATGAGGCATCGGTTGAAAAAGTAGTTTCATATACATGATTTATTTCTGCAGACTCATCTGGATCATTAGAGTTCAAACCGTGGCGCATAATTAAATTATCACTACGTTCTGCCACAAAGGTGATATCTACATATGCGTCATTCCAATAATCATTAACACCTAAATCTGTATTTCCACCCACTATACTATGTTGAAGCCCGTAATTTGCATGAGTAACATTTATTCCAGAATTATAATCTCGTGATGCTCTAAAATAAAGAGAGCCTGAGCTTGAGAATGAACCTACCTGAATTCTAAATACCTCAGAATCCCAACTGTCCCAAAAAAATAAACGCATGGAATACTCCTTCCCTGTCACTATATCTACGCCAGTATCTATATCTGTGTTATCATTTCTTCCATCTTTACGACCTGACCAATCCATCAAAAGACTAGGCGAACTAATAGATTTTTTCGTGTTGGTATAAGATATTACTCCAGCTCCTAAATTTAAATTACCTGTCCCTGTGTTATAAGTAACAGTACCTCCACTTTTTAGCAATTTAATATTACTACTGTTAAAATTTAGGTTACCATTTGAGGTTACAATAGATTGATCACCCGTCTTTTGCAAATGAACATCCCCACTATTGAAATTTACCGAACCACCATTTGTATTAATATCACCATCTAAAAAAACTTGGTCTCCCGACGCATTTACATTAAGCGTTAAAGCTGCATTTGCAGAAGAAATATTTTTTAGATAAATGTCTGCATCTGCAGTTAAGGTAAGGGTGCTATTGTTTGAGCCTGTGTAGGTAAAATCATTAGTAAAAACAATATGACCACTTCCTATCTGATATCCCCCTGCATGTGAATTACTCAAAACACTATTGATTCCGCTATTTGAGCTGTTTGTGGTTAAAATGCTCACATTAGATGAATTCAGCGCTGTGTTTAAAGTATTCAATTCAGCTACTCCAAGATAATAGTTGTAGGGATCCAACAACCACAAACCATCGTTTCCTGAAGGGGCCAAAGTAGATATTTGAATACCATCTGTTTCAAGTAAACTACCAGAGGTCTCAATTTTACCACCATCTCCAGAGCCACTTCCACCTTTGGCATGTATAGTTCCAAAGACTTTGGTAATAGAGACTTTGTTATGAATATCTGACCACAACACTACTGTTCCACCTTCTCCACTTTCGCTAGCACTGGCATCTATAAAAGCCTTCCTATGCATGGTCACTTTTGTGGCCTGTTTTAGTTTATTTGAATCTTCATAAACCCTATAATCAGAAGCAGCGCCCCCTTGCCAGTCTCCACCAACCAAAATGTTTCCTCCACCTTTAGGACTGTTTGTTAAAAGTTTGGCGTTTTCTGATAAGGTGATGTCTTTGGCTTCTATAATAATATTTCCTCCTTGACCATCGGGCGAAGCAGCATTAATTTCACTATTTACAAAAATACTACCTTGAGCTGCGTGATCATCTGTAACTGAAAGGTAAATCTCTCCACCGTAAATCTCAATAGGGGTATATACTTTTATACTGCTTTGCGCAATCAGTTTTAGTAAATGGGGTTTAGAACAATGTATGGAGGATTGAATAAGTAAGGTTCCTTTTTTTCCTTTGACTTGAATACTAAAATCTGCTAAGTCTAATGCTTTTTCAATAACACTTGGATGAATATTTGCATCTCCAGTTGCTACTAAAATATTTTTATAAATCGTCCAATTATTTCCCGAAGTACCTGATTCACCTGTATCACTAATAGAAATTGTTTGCCCATTTACCATCAATGATAAGAAAAAAAACACCAAAAAAACTTGTGTTTTTAAAATTGAAGCGTTTAAAATACTTCTCATAATTTATGAAATTTTACAATTAAAAAATGATGCATTATGTAGTGTATTTTCAATTAATTTATCTAAAGATTTTGTATTAAATGTGATATTTTTCAAGACTAAACAGAAAAATTATGTAGGTTATTATTTAATCAAATAATAAAAATAATACTAATTACTTTTAATTGATTTAAATTTTATAAAAAAAATGTGTTTTTTTATAAAAAAGGACACCTATTTTTAAAAAAGAGGACTATTATTTGTGTTGGATTTTTTTGAGTTTGTATACATTTCTATAATAGAAAAGAGATTGATTTGAATAAAATACACCTTTATTTATTCAAATTTTAGTTTTTAAATAGTCTTCTCTAAAATAGCTATTAGATATACATAGTAGTTGGGCTATATATACATTTCACAGACACTGTCCAAAAAAGAAAACGACTTTAAAATCGATAGGGGGTATTGTTTTAAGAATAATGGCTGGAATTTTTTGGCTTTTTTTTGAAGGTTTTTATTTTTATAAAGATTTATCAGCAGTTTAGGATACTTCCTTATTTATCTTATTAATGTTTAGTAATGTATTGTTATAATGTGCAGTATTACAAAAGGAAAGTCAGCAGTAAATCATTGTTAAATCCTATTATTATAAACAAGTATTAAATTGACAGTAATAATATCTCAAGGTAATTATTTAGCAATTACTAGAATAATAAAAAATGTATATTTAAACAATAACTGACTAACAACTGACTAAAAACAGCAACAAAAAACCGTAAATACTTATTAATAAAGTAATTACGGTTTTTAAATGCGGAGAAAGAGGGATTCGAACCCCCGGACCTGTTACAGTCAACAGTTTTCAAGACTGCCGCATTCGACCACTCTGCCATTTCTCCAGAAGCCTCATCAGGTATTCCCTGATTGCGGATGCAAATATAGAAAGGTTTTTTATTTCTTTAAAATAAAAAAGATGTTTTTTTTTACTTTTTTGAATATCATTTTTTAAAGAAGCTATCTACTTCAATATCAATGCTTATTTACAAATAAAAAATACTAGAAATCATTATTTAAAGAATAATTTTAAAGTTTTATCTATACATGTTATTATATTTGTATTTCTAAAATTTACTATAAAATGTCATTTAATTCTTTTGGAAATTTATTAAAAGTTACAACATATGGAGAATCTCATGGAACAGCTATTGGTGGTGTTATTGATGGATTTCCTGCTGGTTTAAAAATTGATTTTGAGGCTATACAAGAAGAACTAAACAGACGTAAACCTGGACAATCTAAAATTGTTACTCAACGTAAAGAGCCAGATACTGTAGAATTTTTATCAGGAATTTTTGAAGGAAAAACCACAGGAACCTCTATTGGTTTTGTGATTAGAAATACAAATCAGAAATCTAAAGATTACAACCATAATACAAATGTATATAGACCTTCTCATGCTGATTTTACTTACGACCAAAAGTATGGTTTAAGAGATTATAGAGGTGGTGGTAGAAGTTCTGCTAGAGAGACTGCCAATTGGGTTGTAGCTGGTGCTTTGGCAAAACAATTGGTTGCTAGCATTAATATTAATGCCTTTACATCTTCTGTGGGCGATATTTTTATGGAAAAATCTTATCAGGAGGTAGATTTTTCTAAAACAGAAAGCAATATTGTACGTTGTCCAGATGAAGTCTCTGCTGAGAAAATGATTGCTAAAATTAAAGAAATTAGAAAAGCGGGAGATACTATTGGAGGAACTATAACTTGTGTAGCACAAAACGTTCCTGTTGGTTTAGGTGAGCCTATATTTAATAAATTACATGCGGCACTTGGCCAAGCAATGTTATCTATAAATGCTGTAAAAGGTTTTGAATTTGGTAGTGGGTTTTGTGGTGCAAAAATGAAAGGTTCTGAGCATAACGATATTTTTAATGCAGATGGTTCTACACAATCCAATTTATCTGGAGGTGTACAAGGTGGAATTTCTAACGGAATGGATATTTACTTTAGAGTTGCTTTTAAGCCTGTAGCTACTATTATGAGCTCTCAACAAACCATCAATTCAGAAAATGAAGTTACAGAAATTACTGGTAAAGGAAGGCATGACCCTTGTGTTGTACCTAGAGCTGTACCGATTATAGAAGCAATGACCGCTTTGGTGTTAGCTGATTTTTGGTTATTGAATAAAACAAGAAAAGTTTAATTTATTGAAAACAAGATGTAAATTAAATTCATTTTATATAGTTTTATAAAAATTATGAATTTTATATTTACATCTCGAAAAATAATTTTTACGATTGCTGTAATAGTATATTTCTGTACAGCTTTGTTTAGTGTCGGTTATTTTAGTGCTGATGAACATTATCAAATTATAGAATTTGCTGGTTTATTAGATGGTTCCAGTATCCCTGCAGACTTACCTTGGGAATATGAAGCAAAAATTAGACCTTCTATTCAGCCATTTATAGCTTATCTAGTTTTTAAGGTTTCTTCATTATTTTCGGTTTCAGATCCTTATTCAAAAGCTTTACTTCTAAGGTTATTAACTGCTATATCAGCATTATATGTAATAGAGAGATTTATTATAGAAGCCAAAAATTTTATTGATAAAAAAAATTGGCCACTTTTTTATATACTTAGTTATTTTCTATGGTTTTTGCCATTTATAAATGTCAGGTTTTCATCAGAAACCTGGTCTGGTTTATTCTTTTTGGCAGGTGTTAGCTTTATATTAAAAAAAAATAAAAATACGTATCAATTTTTATTGATAGGTATTCTATTAGGTTTTAGCTTTTTGTTTAGATATCAAATTGCATTTGCTATTTTTGGATTATTTTGTTGGTTTATCTTTCTATCTAAAGAAAAATTAACACATATCATTATTTGTCTTTTAGGAGGATTAATCATTTTTTCATTTGGTATCCTTTTAGATTATTGGTTTTATAAAGAATTAACACTTACAAGCTATAATTATTTTTTCGTTAATATTATCGAAAATAAAGCCTCTGAATTTGGCACTTCTCCTTGGTACTATTACATATTATCAATTGCATTTTTTGGAATATTACCAATTGGAACCATTATACTAATTTCAGCAATATTTTTTGTGATTTCTAAAAGAGAACATATTTTTACTTGGGCAATAGTACCTTTCTTTTTGGTTCACTGTTTAGTACCTCATAAAGAAATTAGATTTTTATTTCCAATCATAAATTTTGTACCATTTATAATAGTTAGTAGCTATCAAAAACTAATTATTAAATATGTAAAATATAAAAAAAGTGTTTGGTTAAAAGTTTTTATAATAATTATAATTAGCTTTAATATTACTTTTTTATATTTTACAACTTTTAGGTCTGCTGGAAATGGAAGGTCTGACATTGTAAAAAAAATTCATCAACTTAATACTAAGAAATATCTAAACTTATTTGTTACTAATGATTTTTATCCGAAATATGAATGGATACTAAACTCTAAATTTTACGAAGAAAGAAATGCTAGTTTTATAAGTTTAGAAAACATTAATTTCAAAATGTTAAAAAGAGTAAATCCCGATACAACTAACCTTATAATACTATCCTTAAACGATTTAGAAAAAAGAAATTTTAAAGATATAAATATTAAAATGAAAGAAGTTGAAACCACTTTTCCGAAATTCCTATTTCCATTTTTTAAAATTACTAATCTGGGGGATAGGGTTTTTATATTATTGTGACGTCCTGAAATAGCGTTACAGAATTAATAATCTAAAGGTAGTGATTTTATATCACTGCCTTTTTTGCTTTTATATTGTTTTCTTTTGACTTTATTTTGTTGATGCATTTGATTTGGTG
>NZ_JBXVVE010000016.1:0-16784 GCF_057219325.1 Polaribacter sp. YIW18
TAATTTTAGAGTAGATTATCATAGATAGATTTTTAGATTAATAAATTGATATTCAGAGCCTTAATTTACTAAAAATCTATCTTCTTTACTAATAAAATCTATCTAAATATTAATCGAACTCAGGTAAAAAAGGTTTTGGCTATGTCTGGAAAAAGAATTTAACAATGAAAAATCTAATCCAAAAAAAGTCAAAAAATTAATTTTGACTTTTTCGTACAATCAATAAGTCCCCCAACTTACGATCGATTTCTTTATAATATTTATGTGATTAATTTAATATTCGTTTTATTGGTAAAAGTATGATTAAATAGATTAGCGTTTTATAAATTTCGATATAAACAGTAAAAAACAAGATAAAAGATACTTTTTACACGATAAGTTACTATAATAAGTTTAATCTATTGATTAATTCTGATTTATAAGTTTTACTAACAGGAACAACATGCTTTCTAATTAAAACACTATTATCTTCTATATCTATAATTTCTGAAGTGTTGATAATAAAGGATCTGTGAATTCTTAAAAATAAACTTTCTGGTAATTTAACTTTAATTTTTTTGAGTGTAGCATATACGGTATAATTTTTTTCATCGGTTTTAATATTGATGTAATCTCCTTTTGCTTCAATCAGTAAAATATCTGAAATCAAAATTTTAGTAAGCCTTTTTTCTACATTTATAAAAATAAAATTTTCTTTCTGTAGATGGATTTTATTTTTTGAAATTTTAACCGTATTTGCTTTTATTTTTTCTAGAGATTTTTTAAATCTATCTTGAGTTATTGGTTTTACTAAATAATCGATAACACTTTTATATTCAAAAGCCTCTAATGCATAGTTTTTATCTGAGGTAGTAATAATTATTTTTGGTGAATTATTAATGGTTTTAATAAAATCGAAACCAGAAAATGTAGGCAGATGAATATCTAAAAAAACTAAGGCTACTTTGTTGGTATTTAAATATTTAATAGCCTCTATTGCAGAAGAAAACTCTTTCTTAACAGTTAATGAATATTTTTTACATAGCTGCTTTATGATTAATCTTGAAGATTCATCATCATCAATAATAATACAAGTCATAATATTTGGTAGGGGCTATATAGAGGATAAATATACATTAATTTTATCTAAAACCACAAGTAAAGTTTTATATTGTTCTGTATGGCCTTTTTTTATATCTTGTTCAAAATCAGAGGCTACCTCAAAAGCTAGTGGCATGCCTAGTATACTTATTTTATGTTTTAATTTATGCAAATTTAAAGCTACTTTAAGGTAATTTTGTTGCTTAAAATTATTTTTTAAAATTTCATATTCTTTAGGAAACTCTGTTTTTAAAGATAATAGTAAGTTATTTTCAAAATTTTTATCACCTTCAGAAATATCTTTAATATAATTTAAATTTGGTTTTTCTAACATATTAAAGTTTTATTGGTCGCTTCATTTGATGTTCTAAAGATATAACTATTTCTGTTCTATGTCCATTAGGTACGGGTTGCATATTACTACTAAAAGATTTTATTTTAACCAGGTATCTACAATTTTAAATAAAAAAAAGAGAATACAAAATGTATTCTCTTTTTTTATCCTTCTAAAAATTTACTCCATTGTAAATTCTTCCATAAATTTTGTTGTGTAGTTTCCAGCAACATAATCTGGATGATCCATTAATTGTCTGTGAAAAGGAATCGTTGTTTTTACACCTTCAATTACAAATTCATCTAAAGCTCTTTTCATTTTATTAATTGCTTCTTCTCTTGTTTGCGCTGTTACAATTAATTTTGCAATCATAGAATCGTAGTTTGGTGGTATCATATAACCTGCATACACATGTGTATCCATTCTTACTCCATGACCACCAGGAGTGTGTAAAGTGGTAATTTTACCAGGTGCAGGTCTAAAACCATTATATGGGTCTTCTGCATTAATTCTACATTCTATAGAGTGCAATTGTGGATAGTAGTTTTTACCAGAAATTGGTACACCAGCAGCCACCAAAATTTGTTCTCTAATTAAATCGTAGTTTACAACTTCTTCTGTAATTGGGTGCTCTACTTGAATACGTGTATTCATCTCCATAAAATAGAAGTTTCTGTGTTTATCTACCAAAAACTCTACAGTACCTGCTCCTTCGTATTTTATATATTCTGCTGCTTTTACAGCGGCATTACCCATCTCTTCTCTCAATGTATCTGTCATAAAGGGAGAGGGAGTTTCTTCTGTTAATTTTTGGTGACGTCTTTGAACAGAACAATCTCTTTCTGATAAGTGGCATGCTTTTCCGAAAGAATCTCCAATAATTTGAATTTCTATATGCCTTGGCTCTTCTATGAGCTTTTCCATATACATATCATCATTTCCAAAAGCTGCTTTAGATTCTTGTCTTGCAGAGTCCCAAGCTTCTTTTAAATCTTCTGGTTTCCAAACAGCACGCATCCCTTTACCACCACCACCTGCAGATGCTTTTAACATAACAGGATAGCCCGTTTCTACAGCTAACTTTTCACATTCTTCAAAGCTTTCTATAACCCCCTCACTACCGGGCACACAAGGTACACCCGCTGCTTTCATGGTAGCTTTCGCATTTGCTTTGTCTCCCATTTGGTCTATCATTTCTCCGGTAGCACCAATAAATTTTATGTGATGTTCTTCGCAAAGTCTAGAAAATTTTGCGTTTTCAGATAAAAAACCATACCCAGGATGAATGGCATCTGCATTTGTTATTTCTGCAGCTGCAATAATATTTGACATTTTTAAATAAGACTCAGCACTTGGCGCAGGTCCTATACAAACTGCTTCATCTGCAAATCTTACATGTAGGCTTTCTTCGTCTGCAGTAGAGTATACCGCAACCGTTTTTATACCCATTTCTTTACAGGTTCTAATAACACGTAGTGCTATTTCCCCTCTATTGGCAATTAATATTTTTTTAAACATAATTTAAGAGTTTTAAATGATGAGTTATGAGTTGTGAGTTAGAAAATCTAAAATCTGAACTCTAAAAACCGATACTCTTTATTATGATGGATCTACTAAAAATAATGGCTGATCAAATTCTACTGGAGAAGAATCGTCTACTAAAACTTTAACAATTTTACCTGAAACCTCAGATTCTATCTCGTTAAATAATTTCATAGCTTCTATCACACACACTGTATCTCCAACCCCAATTTCTGCACCAACTTCTACAAAGTTTGGTTTGTCTGGAGATGGTTTTCTGTAGAAAGTACCAATAATTGGAGATTTAATTGTAATTAAATTAGAATTGTCTTCTGTTTCTTTAGCTGGTGCTACAGGTGCTTCTGCAACTGGCTGTTGGGGTGCTAAAGGTGCTGCCATTTGTGGTGCTCCTTGCATTGGTGCGGCTTGCACAATAGTAGTTTCTGTTTTTTCAGATCCTGTTCTAATAGTAATTTTTACATCTTCCATTTCTAGTTTTACCTCGCTTGCGCCAGATTTTGCTACAAATTTTATAAGATTTTGAATTTCTTTAATATCCATTTTTCCTATTGTTTAGTTGTTTGTTTTTTTATGAATTGTACGCCCATTTAAGATATGCAGCTCCCCAAGTGAAACCACCACCAAATGCGGCAAAAATTAAATTATCTCCTTTTTTTAATTCTTTTTCATAGTCTGCTAATAATAACGGTAAAGTTGCAGAGGTTGTGTTACCATATCTATGAATGTTCATCATTACTTTTTCTGCAGCAACACCAACTCTATTAGCGGTTGCTTCTATAATTCTTTTATTTGCTTGATGTGCAACTAACCATTGTATATCGCTTTCTGACAAATTGTTTCTAGTAAGCATTTTTTCTGCTACATCTGCCATATTAGAAACCGCATATTTAAATACGGTTTTACCTTCTTGATATACAAAGTGTTTTTTTTGTTGAACGGTTTCTAAAGTTGTTGGCATCATAGATCCTCCTGCTTCTATTCTTAGAAAATCTCTACCTACTCCATCGCTTCTTAGGTACTCATCTTGTAAGCCTAAGTTTTCTAAATTTGGTTCAAATAAAGCTGCACCTGCGCCATCACCAAAAATAATACAGGTGGCTCTGTCTGAATAATCTATAATAGAAGACATTTTATCTGCACCAATTAGCAGTACTTTTTTGTATCTACCAGAAGCTATATAACTTGCTGCTGTAGACATGCCGTATAAAAAACTAGAACATGCTGCTTGCAAATCGTAACCAAATGCGTTGGTAGCACCAATTTCTGAAGCAACATAGGCTGCTGTAGAGGCTACTTGTAAATCTGGTGTTGCTGTAGCTACAATAACCAGATCTATTTCTTTAGGATCTAGATGAGCTTTTTTTATCAAATCTTCTGAGGCTTTTATGGCCATATATGAAGTACCTAATCCTTCTCCTTTTAAGATTCTTCTTTCTTTGATTCCTGTTCTAGTAGTTATCCACTCATCGTTTGTATCTACATAGGTTTCTAACTCTTTATTTGTTAGTATATAGTCAGGAACATATTTTCCTACTGCTGAAATTGCTGCAGTGATTTTTGTCATAATAGTTATTTGTTTTCCAAATGTTAAGGAAGTTCAAAGAAATGAAATTTATTTTACTTTTTGAATTAAAATTTATCAAAAACGGTAAAATTTGGCATAAAAACACAAAAAACCCTCAAAAATGAGGGTTTTTTTAAAAATTTGAAAATTTTTAAGCTTCTGCAGAAACAGCTTCTAATACTACTTGACCTCTGTAGTATAATTTACCTTCGTGCCAGTGAGCTCTATGGTATAAGTGTGCTTCACCCGTTGTTGGGTCTGTTGCAATTTGTTGCGCAGATGCCTTATAATGTGTTCTCCTTTTATCTCTTCTTGTTTTAGATATTTTTCTTTTAGGATGTGCCATTTTATGTCTTTTTTTCTGTTATTAAATTCTTTAATTTATCCCACCTTGGGTCTGTAGTTTCTACAGTTTTTTCTTTTTTTATTTCTAGTTCTTTTAACTTTTCTAGGGCTTCAGACTTCATTGTGCCGTCTACTACTTTTGGATGCACTCTTTTGTTAGGAACCGCCAACACAATCATTTCATAAATAAATTGTGCTATATTAAATTGATACGCTTCATGTGGAAGTATTAAAATTTCCTCATTATCATCATTATATTCTGGCCCAAACTTAACAACTAATGGTAATTGAGCTGTTATTTCTTGGTTGTATAACTCGTTTGTAACATCGCAAGGTATTTCTACGGTACCTTTTGTATTAAAAACAAGCTCAAATAATGTGCTTTTTTTAATAAATTCTAAAGTTACCTGAATATCAGTACTTTTAAATTCATCAAAATTAAAAAACGTAAAGAACGTATTACTAATTGCATATTCAAATAAATGCTTTCCTTCTTTTAATCCTACAAACGGTATGTTGAATTCTTTCAAGTCTTTCATTATCAAACATCAATTGAGCGTGCAAAGATATAAAAAAATGTTTTTATACACTGTTTTCTTTAAAAAAAAGAAAATATTTTATTTTTACTTTACTAACAGTGGGTTTTTAGTAAGTTCTTTGTATTCTTTTCTTGTTTTAAAAATTTTAATCGCGGTAAATAAAGCTTCTTTAAAAGAAGATGGATTTGCTTGGTTTTTACCTGCAATATCATACCCTGTTCCATGATCTGGGGATGTTCTAATTTTATGTAAACCTGCCGTAAAATTTACACCATTGCCAAATGACAATGCTTTAAAAGGGGCTAAACCTTGATCATGATAGGTTGCTAAAACACCATCAAATTGTTTGTAGGTTTCTGAACCAAAGAAACCATCTGCTGCATAGGGCCCAAAAACAAGCTTTCCTGTTTCTTTTATTTGTTGTATTGTAGGTCTTATAATGTCATCATCTTCTTTACCTATTACACCATTATCACCACAATGTGGATTTAAACCTAAAACTGCAATTCTGGGTTTATTGATACCAAAATCTTCTATTAAAGAAGTATACATGGTTTCTACTTTTTCGGTAATTAACTCTGGGGTTAAAGTTGCTGCAATTTTTGCAATTGGTATGTGTCCTGTAATTAAACCTATACGCAACTGGTCTGTCATTAAAATCATTAAACTTTTACCTTCTAAACCAGCTTCTAAATATTCTGTATGCCCGGGAAAATTAAAATTTTCTGACTGTATATTTTCTTTGTTTATTGGTGCTGTTAACAAAACATCTACAGTACCTTCTTTTAAGTGACTTAAAGCGCTTTCTAAAGATTTTGCCGCGTACTTACCAGATGTCTCTGTAGGTTTTCCCAGCTCTATAGAGACCTCTTCTTTCCATATATTTAAGATGTTAATTTTGTTGTGGTTTATTTGGTTTACAGAGGTAATACCATGCACAGGAACTTCTGTTTTTAATGCTTTTTTATGGTAAGAAACTACTTTTGTTGCCCCAAATAATACTGGTGTACAAAAATCTAACATTCTCTTATCTGAAAATGTTTTTAAAATAACCTCTACACCTATTCCATTTAAATCTCCAATAGAAATCCCTACAATTATTTTATCTGTTTTGTCTGCCATAACTCTTATAATATGCTTAAATTTGCAATACTACAAAAGTAACTAAATTTATAGAAATGTTTACGGGAATTATAGAAACACTTGGTATTGTAACAAAAGTTGTTAAAGAACTAGATAATTTACACATCACCATTAAAAGTAGCATTACTAACGAGCTAAAAGTAGACCAAAGTGTAGCGCATAATGGTGTTTGCTTGACTGTAGTAGCTATAAATAATGATGAGTACACCGTTACTGCTATTAAAGAAACTTTAGACAAAACAAATATTGGTAATCTTAAAGTTTCTTCTATGGTAAATTTAGAACGTGCTATGAAACTTGGTGATAGATTAGATGGCCATATTGTACAGGGTCATGTAGATGAAACGGGTATTTGCACCCATATTAAAAATGAAAATGGAAGTACTGTTTTTACATTTAACTATCATTCTGCAAACAATAACATAACAATAGAAAAAGGCTCTATAACTGTAAATGGTGTTAGTTTAACCGTTGTAAACTCTAAAGAAAACTCTTTTAGTGTAGCAATTATACCTTACACATTAGAAAATACATGTTTTAAAACATTATCAGAAAATGATGTTGTAAACTTAGAGTTTGATGTAATTGGAAAATATGTAAGTAGACTTACCATAAGGGATTAAAAATTACTACTTAATTTTTTGAATACCATAAATAATCCTAATGCCAACTAAAACAACAAGCCTACATTATAAGCAAATCTCGTGGTGGCACAATTTGCCCACTATTGGCCTAAACAAGAAATAACACCAAAAAAAGTGTTATAAATATCTTGTTGTTGATTTTAAACTTCCTAGATTAAAATTTTGGTGCACTTATTTGATCACAAAAATCATCTATTATATTTTATGTAAAGCAAAAACGTGGAATATCTAGTTTTGTTGGTATGGTTTCTGATTGAATTTGTGACACTTGGTTTGGGTTTAGATCTGTTTGACCAAGACCAATATCATCCAATGTGATTACTCTTTGATTATGTAAATCGAAAATTCTTGACATAGAAGCTTTACTAACTTTCTGTCAAATATCGTTGCAATCATCATTACATATAGTTTTTTACAAAAAAAATCTCTATAAAATATCAAACTGTAAAGGCTAATTAGTTGACTTTTCATTAATCAAACTCAGGTTTTAATTTTTTTCACCTTCTTTTTTTTTACCTTTTGTGAATTCTAATGAACGGCTAATAATTAAAAATATAATTACAGTAGAATCTTTTACTTTTTTGAATAAAAACAACTTTATAACTACTATTTAAACATTTATTTAATTTTACTAATTGAAAAAAAATCTGTTTATAACAATAAAACAGGAATTATATATAGTAAAAATGAAACACAAGAGGCATATATCTTACTTTGTCAAATAAGGTAGAAAAACCTATTAAAATCTTATTCTAAAATACTTTCTCTTTAATTCTATTATTTTAGTTCGAATACTATTCTAATACGTGTTTAATTATCACTCTTCTTTCATCCACAAAGGTGTAACTATAAACCATATAATTGTACCAATTAACATAGAGATATTAACTTTAGTTGCATCTAATATTCCTAAGAATAAAAATATACTAGCTAACAGTATTAAAACACCTATTGATAAAGTACTTATTAATTTTAGCATTTTCATATTTTTAAGATTTTTGAAATTTCATAATAATAACGTACAATAAGCTTGAAGCAATCCAACAAGGTATAACTGCGTATGCAGCAAATAACTGTTGCTCTCCAAAAATAAAATACAACCCTAAAGCTACAGGAATAACCCAAGCTAATAAAACAGCCATATTAAAACTTGATCCTTTTTCATCTGCGTAGTTTTGTGTAAAATTCATCTTCTTTGCAAGATAATGGTTCACGAAAATCACACCACCCATAGGTCCCAAGATTGTTCCGTATAAACCTACAAAATCAAGAAGTTTTGCTGAAAGAGCAGGGAATATCCCTGCTGCTGTTGCTACTAAACCAGCTAAAATTACTCCTGAATAAGATTTTGCTTTTAAAGGAAATAAGCTTTGAAAAGCTAAACCTGCTCTGTAAATAGTTGGATTAGCGGTAGTCCAACCTGCAACAATAACACAAATAATCCCAGTCCATCCAACAGCACTCCAAGCTAAAGCACCTGGATTTGCTGAAATATCTCCTGTTAGTTTTATTTGAGCAGCCAACATAAAAGAAGCACAGATCCAAGCCATATAATGACCTAAAAACATTCCTATTGAAGGCCCCCAACCAGCACGTGAATCTTTTGCAAAACGCATGATAGATAAATCTGCCATTCCAAAATGCATTGCTGCATTACACAACCAGGAAAAAATTACAATTTTCCAAAAACCAAAATCTACTTTCCCGCTAACAGATTGTACCACATTTACACCATTATCCCATTCTGTTAATAAGCTACCCCATGAAGTAACCTCCATTTGAGTTAATGCAGATATACCACAAGCTGCAAAGACAACAATCATCCAAGGTGCAGCAATATTAGCAAATTTAGAAACTGTATTGTACCCGGCTGCAGCTACAATTGTCATTACAACACCTACAATAATTACAATCATTGAAAAAGAAGGTGTGCTTAATCCGAAGATACCTTTTGGTACAGTAAAATTAATATCAAAAGGAATACCTACTGCACTTGCTGAAACCGTAATCATAGCACCAGCTAAAAAGCAAAAAAGCACCCCGTTAACCAGATTATACACTTTTACTAAGTGTTTTCCTGCAATTTTTTCTAATTGATAGTATAATGTTAGTTTTTTAGATACAGCTATGGGTGCTACAATAAACCTCCAAGTAAGAATCGCTAAAACGTTACCAATAAATAATCCTATTAATAAATCTTTTAAACTTGCACCTGCAGCCAAAAACAAGGGTCCAATCATAAATTCGGTGCCTGCTGCATGTTCACCTGCATACATACCTAAAAAAGATTTCCATCCTTTAAGTTTCGAACTTGGAACAGGAGTTCTTTCAAATTCTCCTCCATCATTTCTTTCTAGAGTTAATTCCCCTTCATGATTTTCAGACATAATTAATTAGTTTATTTATTTATTAAAGATTGTTATTGCTTGTTTAGTCTAACTTGTTAAAGTTTTTGACACATGTCAAATAAACGAAAATATAATATCAACAAAGATTATGTGTCCTGCACTGTATGGTTTTATATATCACTAAAATATTAAAATAATTTCTGATTACGATTGTATTTACTTGTAAATATGAAAGATAAAAGAAATATTTCTATTTTAATATCTCTTTAAAACAATACAGTTTTAGTTACCAATACATTATCCTAATAGAGAAATAAAATTAATTATTCTTTTAAGTTAATATGTTTCTTTATAAAAACTCCGTTAAAAAATTGATCGAAGTTTTTTTATTTGATGCTATGTCACGTCCTAAAATAGTATTTTGCGTAAATTATTTAGTATGTAAGTACTCTTCCGTACCATGTTGACCATTTGCACCAACTACACCAATTATTTCTAACCTATATAAAAAACTTGAATAGCTTTAAAATACCCTCTATTTTCATACGTTACAACAAAATACTAACCACTATTAGTAGCTTTCAAAAAGTAATAACTACAGCATTTGAAAAGATTACAAAAGTATCTAGAAATTATTTATGCTAATCTAAATTAGATTTAGCCATAAACCCTTTAATTGTATCAGAGGTTATTTTTAGCGAGTAAATTTGTAATTATGCAGAAAGAATTATGTAGGTAATTTATTATGTTATTTGATTAAATGCTCTGGAAAGTCTGAAGTTTTCTCACAACACAACTGCTCCATTACTTGTTGTAATTCTGCTTTTAATAAGGATATTGTATGATCTCCACCTTTTTTACCTAGCGCAGAAACACCATACATAAATGAACGTCCCATAAATGTAAACTTAGCTCCACTAGCCATAGCTCTTGCCACGTCTGGTCCTGAGCGAATACCACTATCCATCATCACTTCTATTTGATCTCCATATTTTTCTGCTATTGTAGAAAGTGGTTTTATCGTAGACTCACCTGCATCTAGTTGACGACCTCCATGATTTGATACAATTATTCCGTCTAAACCTAATTTAATAGCTTGTTCAGCATCGTATTCTGACGCCACCCCTTTTATAACCAATTTTCCTTTCCACATATCTCTAATAGGTTTAATTTTTTCCTCATTTAACCTTCCTGAAAAAGTTTGATCCATGAATTTTCCTAATTGTTTTAAATCTAAGTTTTTAGGCATGTATGGTAATAAATTTGCAAAATTAGGAATACCATGTTTTAGGGTTTGTAAACTCCAATGCGGTCTTCCAAAAGCTTGTAAAATGTTACTCAAATTCATTTTTGGAGGCATTGCCAAACCATTTCTAATATCTCTTGGTCTAAAACCAAAACTTGGTACATCACATAAAATGACCAAAACTGGGCATTCTGCTGCTGCTGCTCTATTAATAATATCGTTTCTTAATTTATCTTCTGTTGGATGGTATAATTGGAACCAAGCTTTACCTTCTGTTAATTCTGCAGCTCTTTCTATACTTGTAGTTGTTACTGTACTTAGTATAAAAGGAATATTATGCTCAAATGCAGCTTTGGCTAAAATTTCTGGTGAATTTGGCCACATTAAACCTTGCAAACCTACAGGAGCTATACCAAAGGGTGCATCATATTCAATACCAAATAAGTTGGTTTTTAATGAAGAGCCATGGTGGTTTCTTAAATAATTAGGTTTTAATTGTATTTCTCTTAATTCTGATGTGTTTCTTACTAAATTCACATCTTCATTACAACCACCATCTAAATATTCAAAAGCAAATTTTGGTATTTTTTTCTGAGCTCGTTTACGTAAATCGTCTACAGAAGGGTATCTAGTATCAAAGGATAAAGCCATATATTTTTTTTATTATAGGTTTTTTTTTAAATTTTCTACTTGTTCGTCGTTAATAGGAACCATCTTTACTAGGGAGTGTCCTAAAACTATTTATTTTGAACTAAACGCTGCAACTACTAAATATTCAAAAGTTTATAGTAATTTATCACCTGTAATTATTACAGAATCATTCTCTATAATTAATACTGTAATTAGATCTCTTGGGTGGATTAATTTTATATCCTTTGACATTATTATTTGTTTGTATGTTTAATTTTTTGTTATAAATATTTAAATTTAATCATTTACTATAAAAGGCACGTGTTTTTTTAATGCGTAATTCTTTCTTAGAAATTTTGAATTTAATTTGGTGTCTGAAATTGCAATTGCTGCACCTAGAGCAGAACCTAAAGATGCTTTTGTTGTTCTTAACTTCATACCTCTTAAATAATGAGACAATAGTTTTATATAAATATCATTATCAGAGAACCCTCCATCTATGTATAGTCTATCTATTTTTTCTGCATTCGCTATCCTTTTTACACTCTCTACCTGTAACATTACCAATTCTACCATCAAATGATGATAAGCGTGTTCAAAATTGTTATATAAATAATTTGTTTTTACTGGCATATTTTTATGCTCAAAAGACTCCCATTTAAATGAATGGTTAAAATCTTGTAAGATTTCGAAGTAAACATCATAATTAAATTCTACTGTTTTGTGGTAGTCTTTATCTACTCCAAATTTTTCTGTTAATTTAGTTACTTGAATTTTGTATTCATTACCTAAAAAAAGTCTTGAAGATTTAACTGGTTTTCCATTGATTCGCATATAATTTATACAATCTGCCTTTACATCTTCATTTGTTAATGGTGTATCAACAAATGGATTTAAAGCGATACTCCAAGTACCTGTAGATATTAAAACAAAGGGTTTTTTTACACTTCTAACATATGGTAATAGTGCAGATGAACTATCATGAATCCCTACACCTATTTTAACTCTTTTACCATTGTAGTTCATGTTTAAACTTGTTTCTGTAGAAACTATTGGTGGTAGAATATTGTGAACCCCTTCTTTATAAACCCAATCTTGGTAATCTTTTGTTTCGTAATTCCACAAAATTGTGTGACAACCTATACTTGTAAATTCACTTAACGGAACTCCAGAAAAAATATAGCTTAAATATTGAGGTAAGTGTAATGAATATTTTATTTTCTTAAAAACCTCTGGTTTTTTGTATTTTAACCAGTACAATTGTAATCCTGAGTTTAATAAACCTGGTGACTTTGATGAACCACTTGTTCTAATTAGCTCAAGATCATTACCATGTTTATTGTAAAATTGTTCAACTATATCTTGGTCAATTTCTTTTGTGTAATTGTATAAAGGGGTAAGGATTTCTCCATTTTGATCTAAATGGACAAAACTTGCTCCGTAAGTTGAAAAATTAATCGCTTTTACATTAAACTTATCTGATTTTAATATCGTATGAAAAACTTTTTTTATCCAATTTTGTAGTGCATTAATGTCTTCTGTTGGATGACCATCTTCATCTTCAATTTCATCAAAAGAAGTGTATTCTTTATAAACTTCTGTAAAGTTTTTATCAAATAAAAAAAACTTTTTATTTGTTTTACCAATATCAAAAACCGCAGTTACTTTTTGTTTCATTAGATATTTTTTAAAGACCTGTTGCTACAGTATTTTTTCCTCTTTCTTTAATTAATTGTTCTCTTACACCTAAAGCTCTGTATGCATTAATTGGGTTAATTACAGCCCCAGCATTTATACGTGCTTTTTCTAAAAGAGGTCTCACATCTGTTCTGTATGCTCCCTGTAAAATCTCTTGACATTTTACAACATCATTATTTAATTGTGCTTCTCTTAAAGCATCTTGATCAATTAACAAGGCTTTTGCATATGCTTCTTGAATGGCTTCTAAAGATTGAATTAAATCTTCTAAAGGGTCTTTTACGTTATGGCTCGCATCAATCATCCACGCTAAATCCGGATTTTGTGGATTGTTTTGCATACCATATACCAATTCATTAAAAATTAAGAACAAAGCATATGGTTTTATACTACCAACTGTTAAATCATCATCACCATATTTACTATCATTAAAATGGAAACCACCTAGTTTACCTTTTAATTGTAAAATAGAGACGATTTGTTCAATATTAGAGTTTGGTAGGTGATGTCCTAAATCTACAAGTGTATAAGCTTTTTCTCCACAACCATTTGCTAACATTAAAGATGCTCCCCAGTCTTGTATTACAGTACTGTAAAAATTGGGTTCATAAGGTTTGTATTCAACCAACATTTTCCAATCTTCTGGTAAACCTTTATAAATATCAATTAAACTATCTTGAGTATTTTGAAATGCTGTTTGAAAGTTGTTTTGGCCTGGAAAACAAGATCCATCTGCTAACCAAACCGTCAATGCCTTAGAACCTAATTTATCTCCTATCTTTATAACGTCTAGGTTATGTTGAATGGCTTGTTCTCTAACCGCTTTACTTACATTACTTAGTGATCCATATTTATAACTCTCTTTGGCACCAAGCTGATCTTGAAAAGTATTTGAATTTACAGCATCAAACTTTATATTTAAAGCATCTGCTTTTTGTTTAATTGCAGCATAATCCGAAGGAATATCCCAAGGAATATGTAAAGATACTGCTCCTGCTGTTTGGGTTAAACTATGTAAAATTCCTACATCATCTATTTTCTCTTCTAAATTAGAAGGTTCTCCATAGAATCCAAAACGTCCAAAACGAGTACCACCAGCCCCTAAAGCCCAACTTGGTATGGCTACTTGAAATTCTGATAATTTAGAAAGTATAGTATCTAAATTATGCCCATTCTTAGTTAAATTACTTGCTAAAAAATCAAAATTATTTTTATGATTTTCTAATTCTTTTTTGTTGAAATCTGAGATTTTCTCCTGTTGTATTTTCATTATTTTTGGCTGTTGTAAATTAAAAAAAACTTCTATAAAATATTATCTATAGAAGTTTTCTTAATTCAAATTACAAACTACTACTATTTTTTATCTTACGAACGCATTAGCCATTCCACCATCTACGTTTATAATATTTCCTGTTGATTTGTCTAGAATCCCTACGAGAGAGAAAACCCCATTTGCAATATCATCTGGCGTTATAATTTCATTGAGTAGGTTTCTCTTTGCGTAAAAAGCAGGTAATTCTTCAACAGTAATACCGTTTGCTTTTGCTCTACCTTCTGCCCAAGCACCTTCCCAAATTTTACTTCCTACAATAACTCCATCAGGGTTTACTGTGTTTACTCTTACTTTATCTTTAGCTAATTCTGCTGCTAATAAACGTACCATATGCTGTTGTGCTGCTTTTGCTGTACCATAAGCAACGTTGTTTGGTCCTGCAACCAAGCCGTTTTTACTTGCAATTGCAATATAATCTCCTCCTAAACCTTGTTTACGAACGATTAATGCAAATTGTTTTGCCAAGTCAAACTGACCTTTTACTAAAATGTTTTGTAAAATATTCCAGTCTTTATCTGTAGTTTCTGTTAAAGGTTTTGAAATAGCTAAACCTGCACTGTGTACAATCATATCGACACCACCAAACTCTATAATTGCTTTTTTATAGGCACTCGCAATAGATTCTGTATTGGTTACATCACAAACCGCATAAGAAGAAACATCTCTAGCGTAAGTTGCATTAGCCTCTACTAAGGCATCTTCATTAATATCTGTTAATACTACATTTGCTCCTTCTGCAGCTAATTTATCTGCAATTGCCTTACCAATTCCTCCACCAGCTCCAGTAACTAAAGCTACTTTTCTTGATAATGGTTTTTCTTTTGGCATACGTTGTAACTTTGCTTCTTCTAATAACCAGTATTCAATATCAAAAGCTTCTTGTCTTGGTAAAGAAGTATATTCTGTAATAGCTTCTGCACCTCGCATTACGTTAATTGCATTGATATAAAACTCACTTGCTACACGTGTAGTTTGCTTGTTTTTAGCAAAACTAAACATACCCACTCCAGGATAAATAATAATTACTGGATTTGCATCACGTATTGCTGGGCTATTATCTTTTTTACAAGTTTTATAATAATCTACATATTCTTGACGATAAGCCTCAAATGCTGGCTCTAACTTTGCTAAAATAGCGTCTGCATTAGATAAATCTTCATTTTTATCTAAACTTAAAACTAATGGTTGAATTTTAGTTCTTAAAAAGTGATCTGGACAAGAGGTTCCCATTGGAGCTAATCTTTCTAAGTCATTACTATTGATGTATTGCATAACAACATCAGAATCAGAAAAATGACCAATCATTCTATTTTCTGAAGAACATAAACCTCTTAATAAAGGCATAATTTGAGCAGCTTTTCCTAAACGCTCTTCTTTAGGTAAACTTTCTACTTTTTGACCACCAAAAACTTCACCTTGCTCTTTTAATTTTTGTTCTATATATTCAGAAGCCATTTCAATTACCTCTAAACTATTCATATAACACTCGAAAGAAGTATCTCCCCAAGTAAATAAACCATGACTACCTAAAACAATTCCTCTAATTCCAGGGTTATCTGCTAAACATTTTTCTAATTGTAAACCTAAATCGAATCCTGGTTTTTGCCAAGGTACCCAACCCATTGTGTCTCCCCAAATTTCTTTGGTTACTTTTTCGCTATCTTTTGCTGCTGCAACAGCAATTAAAGCATCTGGATGTAAGTGGTCTATGTGTGCAAATGGCAATAAACCATGTAAAGGCGTATCAATAGATGGTGCTTTACTATCTAAGTCATAAATACAATGATTAAATAAACCAACCATTCTATCTTCATCATGTAAACCTTGATAAACATTTTTTAAATCACGAAGCCTTTCTGTATATAAACCAGCAATCCCAGAACGTTTTAAAGTTCCAATATCTCCTCCAGAACCTTTTACCCACATTACTTCAACTTCTTCATTAGTTAAAGGATCTTTTTCTATTGTTTTACAGCTGGTGTTTCCCCCTCCATAATTTGTTATTCTTAAATCTGCACCCAAAATATTTGAGCGATATAAAAATAATTCTACTTGATTATCTCCTAGTGTTGCTGCTTTTTCTTCGTCCCATAAATAATCTACGTACTTGAAGCTTTGTGTCATTTCTTTCATTATTCTGTTAGTAATAAATTTTGAATCAAAAGTAAATTTGAATTTAAACTTTTGTATCCTGTACTATACCGTATTCAGTAAACCCGTTGTGCATTTTAAATAATGCTAATTTTAATATTATTAATATTCCTATCGAATATAAATTTATTGATGTACTGAACCGTTGTTAACGCTGTAATTTTTGATAATATTCTAGTTTTAAACC
>NZ_JBXVVE010000017.1:0-14959 GCF_057219325.1 Polaribacter sp. YIW18
GGTTTAAAACTAGAATATTATCAAAAATTACAGCGTTAACAACGGTTCAGTACATCAATAAATTTATATTCGATAGGAATATTAATAATATTAAAATTAGCATTATTTAAAATGCACAACGGGTTACCATAATTTATTGTATTTTTGTTAATAGATTAAGAACTTTATCTTTTTAAATATTTTTTTTAAAAAGTAGATTTTAAACATTTTAAAAAACAAATAATTACAAGTAAATCATACCATTGATAGCCATGCATACAACAATATCCTGCAATATAATCAAAACTATGAGAAGCCTTTTTAATAATTCATTTTCAAAAATTAAAATTCTCGTAACACAGTTAAATATGGTTACAAGACACTTTCAAAAAAAGACCCTATTCCTAGGGGTGTTTTTGCTTCCATTTGTATCGTTTGGTCAAAACTTAACCATCAGATCGAGTGGCGAAAGCGGAACCTCGGGTACGAATTGGTCGACCTCGGGAAGCAATCCTGTTATTATTTCTTCAACCGGAACCGCCTATGTAAATACCTCTGTAATTGAGGGTTATTTAAATGCCGGTACAAGTGTGCAGCTGGAGGGTTCAATTATCAACGTGGCTAATGCTATAGATAAAACAGCTGGTGGAGATGCAACGTTGACAATAAGAGCTGGTGGAACCAATGCTGAGGGATATGGTAGGGCGTTGATTAACGCAAGTATCCAATCCACCTCAGGGGCTTTGAATATTGTATTGTGGTCTGATTATAATGATCATAATCGTGCTGGTGCTACAGTTGGAAGCTCACCTACTATCAATACCAATGGCGGACATTTTTGGATGGGTGGTAGCGCTACTAGCCAAGGAAGCACCACTTGGAATGGTTTAACTGTTGGTGATGGACCATCTGTAAACGCCATTGGTTTTACCAATCAAAACGCTATAGATTTTAATGCAGTAACCTTAAATACCAGCGGTGGTGATGTATTCATGTGGGCTGCCCCTGGTACAGGTACTGGTACTGATGGCATTGCTTTCCACGCTTCATCCTCAGTCAATACAGGTACAGGAGATATCATTTTAGCAGCGGATGTTATAAACGGAATAGCTACCAGTATTTCATCCACAGGGCATTTATATTTAGTCCCTGATGGAGGCGCTTATCCAAGCGCTGTAACTTGGAGTCATAATAATGCGTCCCCAAATATTGACGTAAGTGGCACCTTTGATGCGTTAAACATTAATGCTTTTAATAGTTTGACTGGTTTTACGATTGGGGAATATACGGGAATGGCTGGTGTAAATTTTTCTAATTCTTCTTCTGTAACTCTATCCTCAAATATAAACATCGCCGGTCCAATATCGGTTTATGGTGGGGATATAATCATAAATAATAGCCTAAATACCACGTCGGATGGTACAAACGGCGATATTTTAGTGAAGGCTTCTGGGGATATTAGCCTGACTGCCGATGAGTCGATAACTACATCCGGTGGCGATGTGATCCTTTGGGCCAATAGCGATAATCAGGCAGCTAACGGAAGTATATCCTTAAGAAAAGCTTCATCCATTACAACGGGGTCGTTAAGTGTAACCGGCGGTTCTGTTTGGTTAGGTGGCGGTGCCGATGGGGGCACATGGAATGGTTTAAGTGTAGGGCAGGGGTATGCAGTTTCAGGTACCTCTTTTACACCCTCAGATGGTGGCGGTGATGCAAACGCTGGTGTATACTTTGAGAATGCAACTATTCAAACTAATGGAGGTAATATTTTAGTCAAAGGTGACGGAGGCACAAATTATGCATCCGGAATTACTACCTATGGTGGCAATACGATTAATTCGGGTAATGGAACAATTGAATGGGATGGAAAATCATCTTCTTCTTTCGAAACCCAAGGTATTTCATTTGGGTTACACGATATTGTAATTCCTGCAAACACCAGCTTTAATTCAACCTCCACAGGGGTAGCTGTAAAATTAAAGGGTAGTTCAAATGCTGGTAACGGCATAGGGGTTGATGGAATTGTTACTATAGAATCATCGGGTTCTGGCTCAATTGATCTAACTGGAACAGGAGCAAGCCCACATTATGGAATAGAAGTTGGAAACTATTACAATGGAAGTAAGCTTAATTTATATGCTGCCTCAGGTGAAATTAAAGTAGATGGGGGCTCAATGGGAATTTCAGTTGTTCAAACGGGTAATCAAGGAAATGCTTTAGGAGATTCTAAACTTACTATTGGTCAAGGAGGAACTATTTCGTCTTCTACTAGTAACATCAAACTAGTTGGAGATGCCTTTTCTGTGACTACCAATAATGGGCTTAATATTAATGCCAGTGGGCAACTTTCAGTTTTATCTCAAGGCAATAGTTTTTCAGGTCCTCTTTCGTGGCCATTAACCAATTCAACGGTTTCAAATATTACGGGTTTAATTATAGGAAAAGAGACCAATACCTCTAATATAACCATTGGTAGTGATCAGACAGTTGCCGGTCCCATTTCTATTTACGGTAGAGATATTGCTCTAAGCGCCAACCTAACAAGCACCCTTTCAGGCGCAGATATTCTTACAAAAGCTAGTGGAGATATTGTGCTTCTAGACAATAAGTCAATAGAAACAAACCTTGGTAATGTTATTTTATGGTCTGATAGTGATACTAATAATGAAGGTAGTATTGTCTTATCTAATAACGTTGAAATTAATACGGTAAATGGATCCACTGCTAGCAATCTAAATACTGGAGGAAAAATTGTTTTGGCCGGTGGTTTAGATGATGGCTCCAATGGAGGCACAGCATCTGATGGTATTCCTGATGGTTTTGCATCAAGTTCCTTTGGAAACGGAATAAAACTTGGAACTACAGAGGCAAATGAAACACAAATGTATTCAGGAGGTGGTGACATCGTTATTAGAGGATTTAGTAATCATAACTCAACCAATGACAACAGAAATGAAGTTGGTATTTGGCATACAGGTAGTTGGGTAGCAAACTCAGGTAATGGATCTATTCATATAATAGGTAAAGGTGATAACTTTTATGGTGTTAATTTTGTAAGATCAACCGCCGTTAATAACGTAGAAGATGGGCCTAAATTTTTATCGTTCATATCTAATAAAGCTAGTGGTGCTGCAATAACTATTTCTGGAACTTCAAACACTAGTCATGGAGTTGTATTTAATTATAATAATCCTAAAGAAATATTAGCAACTGGTGGGGGTAATATTTCAATCACAGGATCAGGTGCTGGTTCAGGTTATGGCATTTTTCTTCAAAATCCAGATATATTATCTAGTGGAGGATCTATTAAACTAGATGGTGGTACAAAAGGAATATATGTACCTGATGCAGGCAGTCATCTAGGTGCAAAAACAGAAAGTAGCATTACAAATAGTACATCAAATATAACCTTAATAGCAGACGTGCTTAATTTCATAGGAGCGTCAAATATACTTACTTCTGGTACACTTACAGTAGAGCCTTCGAGCAATAGTTTTTCAGGCGCTTTTTCTTGGCCAATAGCTAATTCAACAGTTTCAAATATTACGGGTTTAAACATCGGAAAAGAGACCAATACCTCTAATATTACCATTAGTAGTGATCAGACTATTGCAGGTCCTATTTCTATTTATGGAGGAAATATTGAAATTGATGCAAATATTACTTCCACAAATGGAAATATTTTAATTGATGGTGATACAGGAAGTATTTTAGATCTTGGAGCAGATGGTATTAGAATAGATAATGAATCTACAATAAAAACAATTACAGCTGGAGATATAACGCTATTAGGCCGAAGTAGTGAAGGTAATATTAGCAGTTTAATAGGTGTAGAACTGGGAGATAATTCAAGTATTCAATCTGCTGGTAACATTAGTATTACAGGTATTTCAGAATCTAGTTCTGACACTTCTGCTAGAGGAGTCTTTCTGGCAGGAAGCATTTCGGCAAGTGGTAATATAAATATTACGGGTGAATCTAAAAGTTCTAATTATGATTATGATGTCTATCTTACTAATACTACCGCCAGATCAAGTACCGATAGTAGTATAATTACAACAGATGGTAATATAACGATTGAAGCACTAAATGAAGGTCGTGTGTCTTTTGGTGGTAATGAAGAAGATTACTTTATTACAAGTACTTCAGGTAACATAGAACTAAAAGCTGATAAACAAAATGTTTATTCAAGTATCAAGGTTAATGTAACGACTTCAGGCAGCTTATCTATTTTAGCTAGACCAAATGATGGTTCAGAAGCATCTTTTGTAGAATCTATAGATTTTACCAAATACTTGTTTGGAAGTAATATTTCAAGTTTAACTATTGGAGATCCTACTAATTCAGAAGATGTTATTATAGGTAAAGATATATCAATATCCGGGCCTATAAATATTTTTGGTGGAGATATAAATATAAATGAGAATATAATTTCATCGTCAATAAATGAAGATATTATTTTGAAAGCTAAAGGTAATATTATTTCCGCAGCTGATATTACTTTACAATCTAACAATGGAAATATAACTCTTTGGGCAGACTCAGATGCTAATAATGATGGATATATTGGTTTAGAACAGAATATTAATATAAATACAGCAAATGGTCTAACAAGCCAAGATTCAGGTGGAGGTAACATTACAATAGCTGGTGGATCTGATGACGGGTCAAACAATGGAACAGCTAATGATGGAATCCCTGATGGTTTCGCATATGCAGCTAATAATGCAGGCACTTGGGCTAATTATAATTTAGATACAAGTGGTGTAAATATAGGGACTAATACTTATGAAAATGCTGAAAATAGTCTTTCTATTTATTCTGGTGGAGGAGATATAAAAATTAATGGTATGTCAGATAATTCCATGGGTATTATGACATTTGGAGGCGGTGATAACTCTACACAAATCATTGATTCAGGATCCGGTACTATAGCCATAAGTGGTGTTAGCCTAAACACTTCGCACGGTATTGAATTTAATGCTTTTGGAGGAAGTGCCATTACTCTAAAATCATCTAGTGATGAAGCTACAGCAATTTCAGTTTATGGAGAAGTTCAAGGAAATCAGACAACTGATTCTCAAGCTGGTTTTCAAGGTAATGCAAATATATTTTCATATGGTGAAGGGGGAGTTGCTTTTACAGGTAAAACATCAAGTTCAAATTGGTATGGAGTTTTAGGAAATATAAATACTTATGTGAAAAGTGGTGATATAACATTTACGGGAGACTCTGCTAATTCCAGTTCTCATATAAATATTAATGGAACCTTTGGTAATGGTTCTGGTATCACGGATAGTTCTAGTAATGTTATTTTTATAGGGGATGATATTAACTTTGATGCTTCATCTAGTATTAGTACTACAGGAGAAGTAACATTAAAATCTCTAGAGAATAGTTTTATTTCTGAATTATCTTCGCAATTATCAAATTTAAGCCTTTCTGGAAATGAAACAGGTTTGACTATTGGTAAAACAACAAATACCTCAGGTATTGAAATTAATGATGCAATAACGACAAATGGTCCTATTTCGGTTTATGGTAGTACTATTGCAGTGAATGCACCACTTACCGCTACAAGTAGTACAATATCATTAACTTCAACAACCGCTATATCTGATGGCACTGTAGGATATTTGACAGCCAATGGGCTTGCTTTAAATGGAGCAGGTACAGTAACATTAGATAATGTGAACAATCATATAGCTACCATTGCAGGTGGTTCAAGTGGTTCTCCTATTGGCGCTTTAATTTATATAAACGCAGATGATTTAACTATTGGAACAGTCAACCCTTCGGGTATTCATTCTTCTGGAGATATTACCATAGAAACACTTACAGGAGATATTAATCTTACCGACAACATCTCATCTACATCTACATCTACTGATGCCATTATTTTAAATGCAGGAAAATCTTCTACTCCAGGAACTACCACTGGAGGAGATATTAAGCTTTTTAATACGCCAACTTTAACAGCTGGTACAAATGGAATTATCAAACTATTTTCTGGATCAGAAACGCAAAGTACTGGTTTAGCTGCTATAGCTGATATCAATTATTTCGGATTAGATGAAACATCATCACTTCCTACTTTTACAACTGGTACCACCAATGCAATTTACAGAGGTACAGGTAATAATGCTCTTTATACAGATGGGAGTAATGATTATGTAGAGCTCTCGAGCAGCCCTATCTCAGATGGAGCCACAGAATTTACTATAGAACTCTGGATTAAACCAGACGGGACAAATTTCGATGATACTGAATACCATGGATTTTTAGGCTATGAAGGAAGTAGCATTCTTACTAGAAACCCATCATTGTGGTTAAAAGAAGGGAAAATACATTTAGACTCCTACAGAGATGGAGATCTTGAGCGTTTTGATTTTCTTACAGATCGTGCTTTGATAACTCAAGATGCTTGGACTCATATTGCTTTTGTTAAAGATGCCGAAATTTATCGCGTTTACCTAGATGGAGAATTGGCAATTACTACAGCAGCTCCAGATAAAGTTAATATTTCAACAAACGCCTATTTTTTAGGTCGTATAAACAACTATTTCTCAGGACAAATAGACGAGGTTCGTTTTTGGAGCGATGTGCGTACCAAGGCAGAGATTGATGCACTTATGAATATTGAGGCTACAGGCTCAGAGCCAGGTTTAGTTGCTTATTACGATTTTAATCATGGGTCTCCAAGCAACACTAACACCGGTATAACAACTCTTGTAGATCGAACTAATAATTCTAATAACGGTACACTAAATAATTTCTCACTAACCGGTAATAGTAGTAATTGGGTCAATGGATTTTTTCCAAAAATAATTGGAGAGCGTTATGTTTATCTAGGAAAAACCAGACAATTAAGTCATTTTGTTTCTGGTGGAACATGGTCTGTAGACAATAATTCTCTGGCTAACATCTCATCAACTGGGGTACTTACAGGAGTGAGTGCTGGTCAGGTAGCCGTAACTTATACTGTTAATGGAAATAGTACCACTGATACTTTTGATATCGTAGACCAAAACAATCTAGGTACCTTAACAATCGTAGCCAGCGGAGGTGTAACCGAGGATAATGGATGGGCTTATAGCAATGGTGTAATTCGCCCAACATCATCTTCGGCAGTTAATATCAATGCTTCTTCGGTACTTGAAAAATTAAATTTAAATCATTTGACTATCGAAGCGAGCTCGATATCAGTTAATACCAATGTATCGTCTACTTATGTAAACAACCTAACCTTAAAAGCTTCAGCAAATATTACTCAAGCAAGTTCTGTTGACATAACTACAAATGGCGGTGATGTAATTCTATGGTCTAATAGTGATAATGAAACTACAAATGGTGGCTACATCTACATCCAAGATAATGCTACAATAGATACAAGAACCCAAGTAGATAGAGTAGCAAATAATGGCTCAAATGATGATGAAAATGGTGGATCTATTATTTTAGCTGGAGGTGATGGAACAAGTATTCCTACGGGTTATGCGCTAAATAACACCCTAAATTCTACTCCTAGAGGTGCAATATCTTTAGGAACAACTGTAGTGGGTAGAAAAAATAGTGGTATTTCATTTATTTCAGGTGGTGGAGATATCTCTCTAAAAGGACAACATACTTCTACATCTGGTGGAGACTCAGCAGGTATTTCTGCTTTTGAAGGTTTTACTTTAAATGCTGGTAAGACGGGTAATATCACTTTAGTCGGTGATGTTAGTGGTTCAAGCGCTATATACTCTGACGGAATAAATCTTGGAAATTATGCAACTACCGCAGGTGGTACAGCTTCGTATATTAAAACAGTAAATGGAAATATAACATTAACAGGAACTTCAGGAAGTGGCTCAACTCAAAGTAGAGGAGTATTACTGGCTGGTGGTGGTGCTGGAATTTTTGTACAAAGTACAGGAACAGGAGATATAAATATAACCGGAACTTCCGGAGGAGGTGCAGGTACACCCTATAACACACTGTTTATTGGTGCCAATATTTTAGCTAATAGTGGAGATATTAATTTACTGAGTGGAAGTGCTGGAGGAACAATATATAGTTCAAGTTTTGCTTCAACCATAGGTTATAAATCATCAAGTGATATTACAACTTCAAGTACTGATATAACTTTAACTGCAGATAAATTTGATTTAACTTCTGGTATTGCCTTTAATACTTCAGGTACGTTCACAATAAAGCCAACAAGCGGAAACTCGTTTGAAAGTGCATTTGATACCTCAAATTTGACTTATTCAAGTGACGTTTCAGGGCTTACTATAGGACATAGCTCAAACACAGGTAACATTACAGTTGGAAGTGCCACAGAGATTGCTGGACCAATTTCTATTTACGGAGGAGACATTACCATTAGTGACAATATCTCAAGCACGCTTTTAGGGGCAGATGTTTCTATAAGTGGTAAAAAAATAACTCAAGACTCAGGTACTGAAGTTCAAACCAATGGTGGAGATATTTCTTTTTTAGTTTCTGCAGGTCAGTCTACTAGTGCTAGCGATTATCTTATTAAACTTTCAGGAAGCAGTTCGGATAAGGTTAATATCAATGCCAATGGGGGTGATATTAATATGTCCTCTTATTTTGCTTCAGGGTCAAGTGGAGGCTCTGACAGAGCAGTTTTATTAGATCATACCAATATAATTACATCTGGTTCCGGATCTATTAATGTTACAGGAGATGCTTCTTTGTCTTCCAACACAGGAAATAGCTGGGGACTTCAAGCCTATGCATCTAGGATTCAGACTGATTTGGGCGATATTGATTTAAATTTTGTTGGGGGTAAATTATCTGGCAATTCAAGAGGCTTTGCTATTGATGGAAATTCATTTAAAGTTTTATCTAACTCTGGAAATATAAATATTTCAGATACAGCCCCAGATGGATTGGCTGGTTCTTATAACGGTACCTATCTTAGGCCCTCTTCAGATGGTTCAATTGTTTTTGGCGCAGATGGGACTAATATTCTTACCAGTACTTCCGATATTACAATAGAGTCAGATAAAATTCAATTTGAATCATACTATACCACTATAGCAACATCAGGAGATATTTCAATTCTGCCCCCGGACAATAATTTTGATAGTGATATTGATTTATCAAGAGTCAATATTAGTGACTCTCCATCCTCTTTAACAATTGGCAAAACATCTAGCACAAAAACAATAACTGTGGGCCGGGATATAAGTACTTCAGGCCCTATTTCGATCTACGGAGAAGATATTACTGTAAGCGCCAACCTTTCAAGCACGCTTTCAGAAGCAGATATTTTATTCAAAG
Source organism: Polaribacter sp. YIW18 (assembly GCF_057219325.1). Lineage (NCBI taxonomy): Bacteria > Pseudomonadati > Bacteroidota > Flavobacteriia > Flavobacteriales > Flavobacteriaceae > Polaribacter > Polaribacter sp. YIW18. Next base: position 9,277 of record NZ_JBXVVE010000017.1, read on the forward strand.
CTTCAGGGAATATTACTGTTGCCGCTAGTAAATCAATCTCAACTAATGGCGGTGACATTAGTTTATGGGCAAACAGTGATGGTGAGTTATTATCTGGTGGTTACATTACACTCAATAATACAACAAGCCTAGATTCAAGAACACAATCAGATCGTATAGCTAATGACGGATTTAGCAACGATAACAGTGGTGGTGCAATTACACTCGGAGGTGGAAATACTTCTGCAACTCTAGATAGTGGGACTCTTGTACCAACAGGATATGCACTAAAAGCAACCAATAGTCAAATTGGAGGTATTCAGTTTGGAACTTCTGTTAATGCTGGTATTTCTCTTACTTCAGGTGGTGGTGATATTTTATTAAAAGGGAAGTCAACTGATGGGGATACATCTGCTTACTCTGAATCAAATGGAATCTTGTTTTATTCTGGTATTTCTATAGATGCAGGTTCTAATGGTAACATTACAATTGATGGTCAAGCAGAAAATGGAAAATACAATGCAGGGTTTTATCCTTCCTATACAATGGGTTCAAATAATTCTATTATTCGCACTAGAAATGGTCACATTTCTATAAAGGGTGAGTCATTGGGTGGTTCGAGTAGTGGTGGTGCTGATCGTGGAATTATTCTAATGGGCCCAAATGATACAGAGGCCGCCTTAACTATTGAATCAAGTGGAACAGGTAATATAACCTTAATAGGTAATGCTGGAACAGGTTCAAACGCATCTCATGATTTTTTCACCCAAAACACTGTCAATATTCTAGCGGCAAGTGGTAATATCACCTTAGAGGGTCGTGGTAATGGAATTACTGAGATTTATAATTACTCTATAACAATGGGGCGTAAGGCCAATACAAATGTCACAAGTTCTTCAAGTGATATAGAAATTACTGACAATAAATTGACTATTGGTGGAAGCGGTGTGAATATCAATACATCAGGTTCTACAACTATTAAACCTTATGGAGATGATTTCTCATCTAATTTCACCACATCTAATATTACATTTAGCTCTGACATGACTGGCTTAACTATCGGAAAAGATACGAACACCTCTAATGTTACGGTTAATAGCAATCAAACGGTTGCCGGTCCGATTTCTATTTACGGAGGAGTAGTGGCTGTCAATTCCCCACTTACCGCAACAAATAATACAATCTCTATTACGAGCTCAACTTCACTTACAGATGGAGCGTCTGGATACCTCATTGCCAATGGTCTAGCATTAAATGGAGCTGGGACAGTAACATTAGACCATACAAGCAATGATATCAATACCCTTGCTGCTGGATCAAGTAGTTCTCCTATTGGTGCTTTGAGTTATACGGATGCAGATGATCTAACCATTGGAACAGTAAATCCTACAGGTATTCATTCTTCTGGCGCAATTGAACTTGCAACATTATCAGGTGATTTAGAATTGACAGAGCCGATTGTTTCTACGCAAGCAACAGGTGATGCAATACAACTATATGCAGATAAAGACGCCACGTCAGGTAATGAAGGTGATGGGAATATTACAATCACAAATAACGGTTTAATTACTGTTGAATCTGGCGCTAGAGCCTTATTATACTCAGGTAAAGAAACAGAGAGTACAGGAGTACAAGCAGCCGTTGGCGGAGAAAGCAATACGCGCACGCAAGTAGATGCAAATACAGATTTAAGTACACTTGATCCTGTTATAGGGAATACTGGAAAGTATGCTTTGATGCGTGTGGCAAGTACTAACGATAATGCCAATCTTTCGAGTTTAACAACATCAGCAGGAACGCTAAGTCCTGTATTTAATTCGGATACGACGGAGTATAGTGTAGTATTGATCGCAGGAACAAGTAGTGTAAATTTCACACCATTTACCGACGATACTTCAGCGACGCTAAAGATAAATAATGTGGCACATACTAGTGGCACGGCCTATACAGCTAGTAACTTGAATGCTTATCAGCTCTATGAGATAGAGGTAACCGCAAGTGATGGTATAGCAAAGAAGACCTATAAGTTGGCGGTACGCGTTACCCAGACAACTGTTCCATCGCCTACGGGTGTATGGCGTAATTTATTTGCTGGGGAAAATTTTGATCCAAACGACGATCAGCAGGCGACAGCAGATACGGATTTGGTAGGTAATGCGACAGATGCGATGATGCAGGCGCAACAGGGGACTTATAGTTTTTCAGACGGTACAATAGATAAAGTATATTATTTCCGAGTGCGTTTGGGTAATAAGAATGCACCGAAAATAAGTTTTTATTATGGGATGGACGTTGATAATGATTACAAGATAGACTTTGTGATCGAGGCGAACTTAAAGGAACAGACGCCTTATGTGGCCTATCATGCGCATGATCCTAGTAAGGATGGAAGCGGTCCGTCTGTGACAGCATGGGAGAATGACAGGAATGACACAAATATAGAGCGTGAGCTAGGGGCAAGAGATGCCCGTATTCTGAGTTATGCAACTGTAGGAGAGTCCACAACAGTTGTAGATATTGACGACGGTCCTGTAGGAGGTCAAAATAACGGAGATGATACTTGGCTAGAATTTGCCTTCACAGAATCGAGCTTTAAGTCATGGACTACGGATTACTGGGGAACCGAATTAACAGGCGGAGATGTATCAGGTCTTGTAGCCTTTACTTCAACTTCTCAGACTGCCAATGGAGATATTGGTGGGATCAATGATAAGACGGCAGACATGAGTTTGACCTGGCGTGAACTGGGGAACTTCATAGAGTCTAACCTAGATGAGGTAACCAGTTATACATTGTTCATTCCAACGGTAGTGAGTCAAACCTCAAATACCCAAACACCAACCGTAACAGGAACTTGGGGCGGTTCAAATGAAGGGGATGATACATTGGTTGTCACCATTGGTGGCGTAACTTATACGGTAGGTAATGGACTAACCATTAATGGATCTTCATGGTCTGTAGTGGTGACCACATCATTAACAGAAGGGACTTATGCTATTTCGGCAACTGCTACTAGGACTTCAGATGGGTCAACCAAGACAGATAGTACCACAGATGAACTGGTAATAAAACTAACCACTCCATTAACAAGTACAGACATTACAACAGCAACCATAGCTGACTTGGTATACACAGGTCAAGCCCAAACCCCAACGCTAGCGGTTAAGGATGGTACAACAGTACTAACTCAAGATACCGATTACACGCTAAGTTACTCAGACAATATAAATGTAGGAACAGCTACTGTTACCCTTACAGGAACAGGTAATTATAGTGGAACAAAACAGGTTACTTTTGATATTACCACTAAGTCATTAACCATTACCGGTCTTACTGGAGATGACAAAGTGTATGATAACACGACATCAGCCACAGCTACAGGCACCGCGAGTTTATTAGGGGTTGAAGAAAATGATGATGTAAGTTTAGGAGGAACTCCAGTCTTTACATTTGCAAGTTCGAATGTAGGTACAGGTATCACCATTAATACCACAGGTTATACAATTTCAGGAGCAGATGCGGGTAACTATACACTTACACAACCTACCTTAACCGCAGATATTACAGCCAAAGAGCTAACCATTACTGGTCTTACAGGAGATGACAAAGAATATGACGGTGCTACAACCGCCACAGCTACAGGCACAGCGAGTTTATCAGGTATAATTACAGGCGATACTGTAAGTTTAGGAGGAACTCCAGTCTTTACATTTGCAAGTTCGAATGTAGGCACAGGCATCACCATTAATACCACAGGTTATACAATTTCAGGAGCAGATGCAGGTAACTATACACTTACGCAACCTAACTTATCCGCAGATATTACAGCCAAAGAGCTAACCATTACCGGTCTTACAGGAGATGACAAAGAATATGATGGTGCTACAACCGCCACAGCCACAGGCACCGCGAGTTTATCAGGTCTAATTACAGGCGATACTGTAAGTTTAGGAGGAACTCCAGTCTTTACATTTTCAAGTTCGAATGTAGGTACAGGCATCACCATTAACACCACAGGTTATACAATTTCAGAAGCAGATGCAGGAAACTATACACTTACGCAACCTACCTTATCCGCAGACATTACAGCCAAAGAGCTAACCATTACCGGTCTTACAGGAGATGACAAAGTGTATGATAACACGACATCAGCCACAGCTACAGGCACCGCGAGTTTATCAGGTCTAATTACAGGCGATATTGTAAGTTTAGAAGGAACTCCAGTCTTTACATTTACAAGTTCGAATGTAGGTACAGGCATCACGATTAATACCACAGGTTATACAATTTCAGGAGCAGATTCGGGTAACTATACACTTACGCAACCTACCTTATCCGCAGACATTACAGCCAAAGAGCTAACCATTACCGGTCTTACAGGAGATGACAAAGAATATGACGGTGCTACAACCGCCACAGCTACAGGCACCGCGAGTTTATTAGGAGTTGAAGAAAATGATGATGTAAGTTTAGGAGGAACTCCAGTCTTTACATTTGCAAGTTCGAATGTAGGTACAGGCATCACCATTAACACCACAGGTTATACAATTTCAGGAGCAGATTCGGGTAACTATACACTTACACAACCTACCTTATCCGCAGACATTACAGCCAAAGAGCTAACCATTACCGGTCTTACAGGAGATGACAAAGTGTATGATAACACGACATTAGCCACAGCTACAGGTACCGCGAGTTTATTAGGGGTTGAAGAAAATGATATTGTAAGTTTAAGTGGAACTCCAGTCTTTACTTTTTCAAGTGCGAATGTAGGTACAGGCATCACGATTAATACCACAGGTTATACAATTTCAGGAGCAGATGCAGGAAACTATACGCTTACGCAACCTACCTTATCCGCAGATATTACAGCCAAAGAGCTAACCATTACTGGTCTTACAGGAGATGACAAAGTGTATGATAACACGACATCAGCCACAGCTACAGGTACCGCGAGTTTATTAGGGGTTGAAGAAAATGATATTGTAAGTTTAAGTGGAACTCCAGTCTTTACTTTTTCAAGTTCGAATGTAGGTACAGGCATCACGATTAATACCACAGGTTATACAATTTCAGGAGCAGATTCGGGTAACTATACACTTACACAACCTACCTTATCCGCATACATTACAGCCAAAGAGCTAACCATTACCGGTCTTTCAGGAGATGACAAAGTGTATGATAACACAGCTTCATCCACAGCTTCAGGCACAGCGAGTTTATTAGGAGTAGAAGAAAATGATGATGTAAGTTTAGAAGGAACTCCAGACTTTACATTTGCAAGTTCGAATGTAGGTACAGGCATCACGATTAATACCACAGGTTATACAATTTTAGGAGCAGATGCAGGAAACTATACACTTACGCAACCTACTTTATCTGCAGATATTACAGCCAAGGTATTAACTATCACAGCAGACGATAAGAGTAAGGGCTTTGGAGAGTCAGATCCAACATTAACAGTTAGTTATACAGGTTTTGTAAATGATGAAGACCAAGATGACTTATCAGGAACGCTATCGATAAGCAGAGCAACAGGAGAGGCAGCAAACACCTACGCAATTACCGCTTCAGGTTTAACGGCTACTAACTATGCGATTACCTATGTTGCAGGAACGTTTACCATTGCAAGTAAGTCGATTACGAGTACAGACATTACAACAGCAACCATAGCAGATTTGGTATACACAGGTCAAGCCCAAAC
>NZ_JBXVVE010000018.1:0-13151 GCF_057219325.1 Polaribacter sp. YIW18
TTTAAAACTAGAATATTATCAAAAATTACAGCGTTAACAACGGTTCAGTACATCAATAAATTTATATTCGATAGGAATATTAATAATATTAAAATTAGCATTATTTAAAATGCACAACGGGTTTAAATATTAATAAGCTATCTATTTATAAAATAAATTTCGTAAATTAATTGAAGTTAACTCATAAAAAATAATGTTTCCTCCTTTTAGTTTTAAAACTACTAGTTACAAAATACTTTTGATGTAAAAACAAGTTATGGAACAGTTTAAAATCATGAAAAAAATTATACAAACAGTAATACTAATTACTATTGGTTTATTAATTTGGGCTTGTGGTTCAGCTCCAATAAATACTTCTAATACAGAAAATGAAGAACCCGTTGTGATTGCAAACGATCGTTTAGTATACGAAATTATAATTATAGACCCAGGTTTTAGTGCTTTTTTAAATGGCATTGCTCAGCCAGAAGGTTTTTACAGCCAAAGTTACTTAGAAGCCAGAAATAGAGTTTGGGTAATAACTTGGAACCAAAGAGCTCAAAATCCATCTAGATATAAAAATAGTATTTATGAAAATATTATAGATTACCAACCCAACATAGATTATGGGTACGAAGTAAATTACAAGCTTTTTAATTATTTTTTATTTGCTCAAAGAAAATATAGCATGAGTTTAGGTGGTGGATTTCGGACAAATAGAATTAATTAGATTTTTTGGTACGATAGAAAACTGTATTCATATTCGTTTTTTTCGTCTGCTTTAAAATCCTCTCTAGCAACTATTTTCCATTTTTGTAAATCAATTTCTGGAAAATAAACATCTGCATCAAACTCTTTATGTACTAAAGTAATATCTAATTGATCTGCCAAATCTTTTGCAATGGTTTCTTTATATATTTGAGCACCACCAATAATAAATATTTGCTCTTCGTCTTTTGCTAATTCTATAGCTTTTTCTAAACTATTGGCTATTAAACAACCTTCTTTAAAATAATTTTTATTTCTGGTGATGATAATTGTTGTTCTGTTTGGTAATGGTTTTCCAATAGATTCAAACGTATTTCTTCCCATTAATATGTAATGCCCAGAAGTAACTTTTTTAAAACGTTTTAAATCTGCTGGCAAATGCCAAATTAAATCGTTATTTTTTCCTAAAGCATTGTTTTTAGCGATTGCTGCAATAACTGTAATCATAAAACTAAATCTATTTTTAGCAAAAATAAGAGAAATGATTACAGATTTGACGTTTTTAATAAAAATTCATTAAAAAACCTAAAAAACAAAATAGATTTCGAAGTAAAAGGCCTGAAAACCAACAAAAAAGAAAAACCTTTTTTTAATATAATACAATTAAACTATTGTGAAATTTAGAAATAGTAATATTAAATAAGATGTAATTATTAAAGTGGTAATTCTTTACGAATACACTTAAATTATGTTTGTTATGTTTTTTATCTTAATTATTTTTACATTAAAATTCAAATAAAATATTATGGCTATTAAAAAACAATTTTTAAAAAGTAAACCAGTTTGTAAAGTAACTTTTACAGTACCTGCTAAAAAAGCAAATAATGTTGCAGTTGTTGGAACTTTTAATAAGTGGAATGCAGAAAGTACTCTATTAAAAAAGTTGAAAAATGGTTCTTTTAAAGGTACTGTAGATTTAGAACCTAACAACTCTTACGAGTTTAAATATATCATTGATGGCAATTATGTTAATGAAGAAGCTGCAGATGCTTTCGCTTGGAATGATTATGCAAATTCTGATAACAGTGTAATTAACTTATAAAAAAGAGCTTTCTAAAATTAGAAAGCTCTTTTTTTTTTACTAGATAGCAACCTTACCTTTTATATGAGGATGAGGGTTATAATCCAACAATTCAAAATCATCAAAAGTAAAATCTTCTATATTTTTAATAGATGCATTTAGCTTCATTTTTGGTAAAGGTCTAATATCTCTAGATAATTGTAGTTCTAACTGTTCTATATGATTGCTATAAATATGTGCATCTCCAAAAGTATGGACAAATTCTCCTGCTTCATAGCCACATACTTGGGCCATCATCATTGTAAATAATGCATAACTTGCAATATTAAAAGGTACGCCTAAAAAGATATCTGCACTTCTTTGATATAGTTGGCAAGATAATTTACCATCTGCAACGTAAAATTGAAAAAATGCATGACAAGGAGGTAGGGCTGCTTTACCCTTGGCAACATTTTCTGAAAAACTTACAGACGTATCTGGCAAAACAGATGGATTCCAAGCAGAAACCATCATTCTTCTAGAGTTTGGATTCTTTTTTAATGTCGTAATTACATCTTGTAATTGATCTATATCATCACTATTCCAATTACGCCATTGATGTCCGTAAACAGGTCCTAAATCTCCATTTTCATCTGCCCACTCGTTCCAAATTCTAACCCCATTTTCTTGCAAATATTTTATATTTGTATCTCCTTTAATAAACCAAAGTAGTTCATAAATAATAGATTTTAAATGCAACTTTTTAGTAGTTACCATTGGAAAACCTTCACTTAAATCGAAACGCATTTGATACCCAAAAACACTTTTAGTTCCTGTGCCTGTTCTATCTCCTTTTTCATTACCGTTTTCTAAAACGTGTTTTACTAAATCGTGATATTGTTTCATATAATATGTAAGCGTTAAATTGTTAATTGATTTACAAAAAACGATTGTAAAAATAAAAAAAGCTTCAGTATTATTTACCAAAGCTCTTTATTTAATATGTTAAAGTTATCAACTTTTTGAAGATAACGTTTTAATAATTTTTAAATTAAAAATGTATTTATCCAATAATCATTCCTGCAATGGTTGCAGACATTAAAGAAGCAATAGTACCACCAATTAAGGCTTTTATACCAAATTCTGATAATGTTTTTCTTTGTCCAGGTGCTAAAGAACCTATACCTCCTATTTGGATACCAATAGAAGCAAAATTTGCAAAGCCACACAACATATAAGTAGCCATAATTACAGATTTGTTATATGCTAAATGTGTAACGTTTGCTACATTTTTTAACTCAGCTAACTGTATATACCCCACAAACTCACTTGCTACCAATTTAATACCTAATAACTGTCCCATTAAAGTCATATCTGCAGTTGGCACACCAATTAACCACATTAAAGGCGCAAAAATATATCCTAAAACAAATTCTAAAGACAGGCTTTCATACGCTGTGTTTGCCGCAATAATATCATTTACACTTGTAAGATCACCTAATAGTTCCAATCCACCATTTATCATAGCAATAATTGCTACAAAAACTAGTAACATAGCACCCACATTTACAGCTAAACGCAAACCTTCTGTTGTTCCGTTTGCAATAGCATCTAAAATATTAGAACCAATTTTTTCTTGCGAAACACTAACATCTGTATTTACTTTTTCTGTTTGAGGGTATAAAATTTTTGAAATTACAATAGCACCTGGAGCTGCCATAACAGAGGCTGCTAATAAATGTTTTGCAAAAACCAATTCTAATTGTTTATCTCCACTACCTAAAAATCCGATGTAGGCTGCTAATACTGCACCTGCAACTGTAGCCATACCTCCAACCATTACTAAAAGCATTTCAGATTTATTCATTTTTTCTAAATATGCTTTTATCAACAAGGGTGCTTCTGTTTGTCCTAGAAAAATATTACCTGCTACAGACAAGCTTTCCATACCCGAGATTCCTAAAAATTTAGATAAAGCAATGGCTAATATTTTAACAACCCATTGTATAATACCTAAATAAAACAATAAAGATGTTAAAGCAGAAAAGAAAATAATAGTTGGTAAAACTTGAAATGCAAAAATATACCCAAAAGTATCCATATCTGCTATTAAACCATCAAACAAAAATTTACTACCTGCTTTTGTGTATTCTAATATTTGTATGAATAATTTACCTACTAATTCAAAAGTTTTTTGAACAAAAGATACTTTTAAAACACCTATTGCTATAATTAATTGCAATGCTAAACCTACACCAACTTTTTTCCAATCTATGGCTTTTCTGTTTGCACTAAATAAAAATGCGATTACTAACAAAGAAAACATACCTAAAACTCCTCGCCAAAAACTTGTAAACGTAAAATCTTGACTAGGTATAATATCTTGTTTTTTATCTGCTATAACTGTATCTTTTTTTATTTCTTCTGCGATCGTATCTTCTTTAGTTTCTGTTATTGGTTTTATAATTCCAGTATATTCTGCTGATGATAATTTGTAAGTTACATCGCCCTCCGACAGTTGTAAACTAGCATTATCAAAAGAAACAATATTAAAATATCTAACCGTATCTTTTGGTGTTTTATAGTTAAATATTAATAAATTATTTTGACGAATGTATTGCCCTGAAGCCGAGATGTTTTTTGAGGCAATTGAATATGAAAAACGACCCTCTTTGAAAGAAAATACATCTCCTTTTGAAGCTTCTAAAAACTTAGATGCTGTTGCTGTTTGTGCTGATGATAATTGCCAATCTTGTTCTAAATCTTGACCAAAAAAAGTGGCAGACATAGCACAAAATAAAATTAAAAATAAGTTTTTCATGAGCTGAGAATTTTAAGAGCGCTTGCTAATTTCGTCTCTAATTTTGGCTGCAAGTTCGTAATTTTCATCAGAAACTGCTTGGTCTAATTGTTTGTTTAATTCTGTTAATGAAAGTTTTGAAAAAGAAGAATCTTTATCTGTATTTAAAAAATCGTCTGTATCTAAAGAGACCTCATATGTTTCTGCTGGATCATTTAAGCCTAGTTCTTCTTCTACTTTTAGAAAAACACCTGCTTTGTCTAAAATATTTTCGTAAGTATAAATGGGTGCTTGAAAACGAACTGCTATTGCAATGGCATCAGAAGTTCTTGTATCTATGGTTTCTTCTTTACCATCTTTTTCGCAAATTAGGCTAGAAAAAAACACACCATCAACTAATTTGTGTATAATTACCTCTTTAACTTCTATTGAAAAACGATCTGAAAAGGTTTTAAATAAATCGTGTGTTAGTGGTCTTGGTGGTCTAATTTCTTTTTCTAATGCAATAGCGATAGATTGTGCTTCAAAGGCGCCTATAATTATTGGCAGGGTTCTATTGCCTTCCATTTCACTTAAAACCAAGGCATACGCACCGCTTTGTGTTTGACTGTAAGAAATTCCTTTTATGGTTAATTTTATTAAACTCATATATTTTATTGCCTTTAAAATACAGCTTTTTATGTATTTTTTTTAGCTTATTTTAAGGGCACAATTTACAAAAAATATATAGTACTAGTAGTTATTTTTACTGAATTTGGTTTTTTAAACAAACTTACGCCTGCGTGAAGGATTGAGCCTTTGTTTGAGCTCTTACGCTTTTGGGCGTAAAGCGAGTGGTGAAAGCCTGACGAAATTATTTTTGGTAAATAACCTATGGTATTAAAAAAAACCTACCAAAAAAATTTGATAGGTTTTGATTTAAAATTAAAAAAGTAAAATAATTTGGGCACGCCCTAAAAATTATGCTGCTTTAAATGCTTTTAATTTTTCTATTAATTGTGGTATTACTTCAAAAGCATCTCCTACAACTCCATAATCTGCTGCCTTAAAAAAGGGTGCTTCTGGGTCTGTATTAATTACTACTTTTACTTTAGAGGCGTTAATACCTGCTAAATGTTGTATGGCTCCAGAAATACCAATGGCAATGTATAAGTTAGAGGCAACTGGTTTACCTGTTTGCCCTACGTGTTCTGAATGTGGACGCCAACCTAAGTCTGATACTGGTTTAGAACAGGCTGTTGCTGCATTTAAAACCTCTGCTAATTCTTCTATCATTGGCCAGTTTTCTGGACCTTTTAGACCTCTACCTGCAGAAACTACAGTGTCTGCATCTGCAATGGTTACTTTGCCTGTTACTCTTTCTATACTTTCTGATTTTATACCTGATGTTGCTATTTCTGCATCGAAATTTTCTGTTGTGCCTTCTGCTGGATTCTCATGAATACCAAAAGAATTTTTTGCCAAACCTATTATTTTCTTATCTGTTGTAATTACTGTATTAGAAAATGCTTTGTTAGAAAATGCTTTTCTTTTTACGGTAAACGGACTTGTACTTGTTGGTAAAGCTACAGTGTTAGAGGCATAACCTGCTTCTAAATTTACAGCAACTATGGGTGCTAAATATAGACTATCTATACTAGAATCTACAACAACTACAGTTGCATTTTCTTTGCTTGCCACTTGTGTTAAAACTGCTGCGTATTGTTTTGCATTAAACGGCGATAAACTATCATTAGCAACTGTTAAAATTTTTGTTGCACCATATTTATGTAATTCTGATGCGTCTGTGGCGTTTATAGTTAAAACAACTAAGTTGCTTTCTAATTGTTCTGCTACTTTTTTTCCGTAAGAAACTACTTCGAAAGCAGTTTTTTTAAATTTCCCTTCTGTGGAGTCTGCGAAAACTAAAACTGACATATTTTATTTTTTAAAACCTGAATGTATCAGGATATTATTATTTTCATTTTTCTGAGTAAGGTTCCGAATTACTTTCGGAATGATTTGATTGTCTTTCAATACTTAAATTACCTTAGCTTCGTTGTGCAACAAGTTGATTAACTCGTCTAAATTATCTGCATCTACTAATTTAACAGCGCCTTTTGGTACTGGTTTCTCAAAAGAGCTAATAGATGTACTTGCAGCTGCACCTGTTGGCTCTAAAACTTGTAGTGGTTTTTTACGAGCCATCATAATTCCTCTCATATTTGGTATGCGTAAATCTTTTTCTTCTACAATTCCTTTTTGACCTCCAACAACTAATGGCAAATTAGTTGTAACAGTTTGGTTACCGCCATCTATTTCTCTTTTTGCAGTTACGCTTGTACCTTCTACTTCCATTGCTACACAACCGTTTATAAAATTAAAATCTGTTAAAGATGCTAACATACCTGGTACCATTTGTCCATTATAATCTGCAGATTCTTTACCTGCTAAAACTAAATCGTAACCACCATTTTCTACAACTGCTGCTAACTCTTTGGCTACTAAAAAACCATCTGCTGGATTTGTATTTACTCTAATAGCATCGTCTGCACCAATTGCTAAAGCTTTTCTAAGTGTGGGTTCTGTTTCTGTACCACCTACATTTACAACTGTAACTGTAGCGCCTTGTTTTTCTTTAAACCACATGGCTCTTGTTAAACAAAACTCGTCATAAGGATTAATTACAAACTGTACTCCGTTTTTATCAAACTCAGCATCGTTATTTGTAAAATTAATTTTTGAAGTGGTATCAGGAACATGACTAATACAAACCAATATTTTCATAAATTTTATTTTTTTTACCGTTTTATTACTTACGAAATTACAGCTTTTTTTTAAATTTACTATGCATGCATAGTAAATTTTTATTTTATTTAACAGTTTTAGTAATAAAGAACGCTTCTTTTTTAGAGGTTTTTATAAAATAAAACACTATAAACGGTAGTAACATAGAAAGATAAGAAAGGTCGAATAAATTGCCATAGATATTATTTTGAAATCCTTCCTCGATTATATTCAATATGAAGGTTACAAACATTAATCCACCTAAAATGTAAAAAGAAAATAAAAAAACGTCGCTTATTTTAGAAACTCTAAATGATAAGAAAAAAGGAAGAATTAAAGAAATTATAATAAATACTTTTGGAGCATATCTTGTTTGATGATTGAATGGATTATGTTCTATTAAAAAATCTAAATCTGGTAAATTAATTAATACTGGTAATGCTATTAAGAATAAACTTAACAAACCTGTAACTAAAAAAAAAAGTTTTTGTTTAAGGGATATTTTCAAAAAACTAGAAAATAGAAAAATTGTTAATGGTATAACCACGATACCTCTAGTTAAAACAAACAAAGCACTTAAAAAAGCTAAAAGAAAACTCTTTTTAAAGATAGTATTGCTAAATTTTTGACTCCAAAAAGAAATAAATAGTAACAACAAAAAACAATTGCTCATTAAATCGCTTTTTACCATTACTTCCCAAAAATAAGAAGGAGCTAACAACAATAAAAAAATAATATTTACTTTTTGGTGATTTCTAATTTTTGAAAAAAAGAGAAAAACAACTATCAATAAGAAAGTGAAAACCTGCAAGTAACCAACATCTCCTAACAAATAAAATGGCAAACCTAAATAAAACAAACCCGGTAAATTAGAAGGCGTATTTCCTAAATGATCTAAAATTGAATATGGGTATTCCCGATTCAAAACACTTTCAATTAAAACCTCCATTGCAGACCATCTGTCTACGTTTAGTGTATTTCCATCAATTTTTAAATTGATAAAAATAAGGACTAAACTAAAAAACAAACTAACCAAAAGAAAAGTTAAGTTGAACTTTTTAAAGGTATTAAAATAGTTCTTTAAAAGATTTATCAAATAAAAAAACAAAATTACAAAACCTATATATATGATAACAGCAATATAATTTGGTAGAATTGCTAATTTTGAGGAATATTTTAAGACAAACAAGCTATTTATGACTAAATAAAAAGTAAAAAGCAGCTTTTTTGTATTTGTAATAAATAAGAAATTGGTCAAAATAAAAACTTTGTTGATTTTGGTATAAAAGTACATTTTTTTTATTCATAAATTCCTTACTTTTGCTACTCAAAACAAACAACAATTAAATTTAGATGAAAACAGTTCAATTCAGAGAAGCCATTTGCGAAGCAATGAGCGAAGAAATGCGCAGAGATGAAAGCATTTACTTAATGGGTGAAGAAGTTGCCGAATATAATGGTGCTTACAAAGCAAGTAAAGGCATGTTAGATGAGTTTGGGGCAAAAAGAGTGATTGATACTCCAATTGCTGAACTTGGTTTTGCAGGTATTGCTATAGGTTCTGCTATGAATGGTAATAGACCTATTGTAGAATACATGACGTTTAACTTCTCTTTAGTTGGAATTGATCAAATTATAAACAACGCAGCAAAAATTAGACAAATGTCTGGTGGCCAGTTTAATTGCCCAATTGTTTTTAGAGGCCCTACAGCTTCTGCAGGTCAGTTAGGCGCAACACACTCGCAAGCGTTTGAAAACTGGTTTGCAAATACACCTGGTTTAAAAGTAATAGTGCCTTCTAATCCTTATGATGCAAAAGGCTTATTAAAAGCTGCTATTAGAGATGATGATCCAGTTATTTTTATGGAATCTGAACAAATGTATGGCGATAAAATGGAAATTCCAGAAGGAGAATATATTATACCTATTGGTGTTGCAGAAACCAAAAGAGAAGGTACAGATGTAACAATAGTTTCTTTCGGAAAAATTATAAAAGAAGCTTACAAAGCTGCAGAAGAGTTAGAAAAAGAAGGTGTTTCTGTAGAAATTATAGATTTAAGAACGGTAAGACCCATGGATCATGATGCAATTTTAGCATCTGTTAAAAAAACAAATAGATTGGTAGTTTTAGAAGAAGCATGGCCATTTGCTAGTGTTGCTTCAGAAATTACTTACAGAATCCAAGATGAAGCATTCGATTATTTAGATGCACCTATAAAAAGATTAACAACTGCAGATACACCTGCACCTTATTCTCCAGTATTATTAGAAAAATGGATACCAAATTCTAATGATGTAGTTAAAGCTGTAAAGGAAGTGATGTACATTAAATAAATACATTTCTTAAAAAATAAAAAAATCCCTTTTTCATTATTGAAAAAGGGATTTATATTTCGAAAAAAATATAATTTGTTCGAAAAGCATTGCGTAAATACAAATTAAAAGCAACAAACAAAACAATAGATTTACTACTTTTGTAAATTGATTATAAACCATAGAAAGAAAAGAAAATTATGAGTAAAGAACCAAAAAGCAAATTAACTTTTGACGTTTTAATTGAAATACCAAAAGGAAGCAGAAATAAATATGAATACGATTTTGCGTTACACAAAATTCGTTTTGATAGAATGCTGTTTTCATCTATGATGTATCCTGGAGATTATGGTTTTATTCCAGAAACATTAGCATTAGATTCAGATCCTTTAGATGTTTTAGTATTAGGTCACCAACCAACCTATCCTATGGTTGTTATGGAAGTTAGACCTATTGGTGTATTTTACATGACAGATGAAAAAGGACCCGATGAAAAAATTATTTGTGTACCTGTTTCTGACCCTATTTGGAGTAAAAAATCAGATATCTCTGATTTAAACCCACATAGACTTAAAGAAATAGAACACTTTTTTCAAGTATATAAAGACCTAGAAAAGAAAAAAGTTGACACTGGTGGATGGGGTAATGCAGAAGATGCAATTAAAATTTATCACGAATGTGTAAAACGTTATGATAACAGTGAGCACAAGAAAAAAAGAACTTTTACAATATAATTGTCAAATCATCAATAAAAAGTTAAAAAAAAGAACCACCTTTAATTAAGGGTGGTTTTTTTTATCACTTTCATTTTATTACATTTACTGCCGTTTTAAACTAATCAAAATAATAAATAGTATATGGAATCATTAATGATTTGGATGCCAATTGTAATGGCTATTTTAGGTTTAATCTACATGTGGGTTAAACAATCTTGGGTAATGAAACAAGATGCAGGAGATGGTAAAATGAAAGAAATTTCAAATTATATCTACGAAGGTGCACTGGCTTTCTTAAGTGCTGAATATAAGCTTCTAGCTATATTTGTATTTGTAGTAAGTTTGGCCTTAGCAGCAGTTTCATTTATTGTACCAACAACGCATATTTTAATCGTAGTTGCTTTTATTTTTGGAGCTATTTTTTCTGCGTTTGCAGGAAACATCGGAATGAAAATTGCAACAAAAACTAACGTTAGAACTACACAAGCAGCAAGAACTAGCTTACCAAATGCTTTAAAAATATCTTTTGGGGGTGGTACAGTTATGGGCTTAGGTGTTGCAGGTTTAGCCGTATTAGGGTTAACCGCTTTCTTTATATTCTTTTTCTATTTCTTTATGGATAGCACATGGACAAATACCACGGATATGACTGTAGTTTTAGAAACTTTAGCAGGATTTTCTCTAGGTGCAGAATCTATTGCTTTATTTGCAAGAGTTGGTGGAGGAATCTATACCAAAGCTGCAGATGTTGGAGCTGACCTAGTGGGTAAAGTAGAGGCTGGTATTCCAGAAGATGATCCAAGAAATCCGGCAACTATTGCAGATAATGTTGGTGACAATGTTGGTGATGTAGCAGGTATGGGTGCAGATTTATTTGGTTCTTATGTTGCAACAGTATTAGCAGCCATGGTTTTAGGGAACTATGTTATAAAAGACATGGGAGGTTCTATTACTGATAATTTTGGAGGTATAGGCCCAATTTTATTACCCATGGCTATTGCAGGTGCAGGTATTATAATTTCTATAGTTGGAACATTATTGGTTAAGATTAGCTCTAATGACGCTAAAGAAGACCAAGTAATGGGTGCTTTAAACAAAGGTAACTGGACTTCTATTGTTTTAGTAGGTTTGTCTTGTTTTGGATTAGTTACTTGGATGTTACCAGATACTATGCAAATGGAATTTTTTGGTGAAGGTTTACAAGAAATTTCATCAATGAGAGTATTTTATGCAACTTTGGTTGGCTTAGTTGTAGGTGCTGTAATTTCATCTGTAACAGAATATTATACAGGTTTAGGGAAATCTCCAATTTTAAAAATAGTTCAGCAGTCATCTACAGGAGCTGGTACTAATATTATTGCTGGTTTAGCAACTGGAATGATTTCTACCTTTCCTTCTGTCTTATTATTTGCCGGTGCAATTTGGGCTTCTTATGCCTTTGCTGGTTTTTATGGAGTAGCATTGGCTGCCTCTGCAATGATGGCTACAACGGCTATGCAATTAGCAATTGATGCATTTGGTCCTATATCTGACAACGCCGGTGGTATTGCAGAAATGAGTGAACAAGAACCAATAGTAAGAGAAAGAACAGATATTTTAGACTCTGTAGGAAATACAACTGCTGCAACCGGTAAAGGATTTGCAATTGCTTCTGCAGCATTAACCTCATTAGCACTTTTTGCTGCTTATGTAACTTTTACTGGAATAGATGGGATTAATATTTTTAAAGCGCCAGTTTTATCCATGTTATTTGTGGGTGGTATGGTACCTGTTGTATTTTCTGCATTAGCAATGAATGCTGTTGGTAAAGCTGCTATGGAAATGGTTCAAGAAGTTAGAAGACAATTTAAAGCTATTCCTGGAATTATGGAAGGAACAGGAAAACCTGAATATGATAAATGTGTGGCAATTTCTACACAGGCATCTTTAAAAGAAATGATGCTACCTGGGTTACTAACTATTGGGTTTCCACTTATCATTGCTTTTGCCCCCTTAGCTTTTGGAATGGATAAACTTGCCATTGCAGAAATGCTAGGAGGTTATATGGCTGGTGTTACTGTATCTGGTGTGCTTTGGGCTATTTTTCAAAATAATGCAGGTGGTGCATGGGATAATGCAAAAAAGTCTTTTGAAGCAGGTGTAGAAATTAATGGAGAAATGACATACAAAGGTTCTGATGCTCATAAAGCTGCAGTTACCGGAGATACAGTTGGAGATCCTTTTAAAGACACCTCTGGGCCATCTATGAATATTTTAATCAAATTAACTTGTTTAATAGGATTAGTTATTGCTCCTATATTAGGGGGGCACACTAACGATACTCATACATCAAACGAAATCAAAGAAGAAATAAAAGTAAAGTTAACTGTTAATGAAGCTGATGAGGCTATAGCTACAGTAACAACTAAGTATATAGAAAATGGTCTAGAAAAAACAAAAGATGAAGTAATCACTGGTACTTTAGAAGAAGTAGAAGCTAAAGTAAATGCTTTAAAAGGTAAGGGTATTCATGGAGAACATCACTTTAAATTGGATGCATCTAAAGGTGAGAAAAGTAAAATGGTAAAAGTTGAAATTCAACAAGAGAAGTAACATTCTATTTCTTGTGACGTCCTGAAATAGCGTTACAGAATTAATAAATTAAAGGTAGTGATTTTATATCACTGCCTTTTTTGGTACTAAACACCTGAGTTCGATTAATATTTAGATAGATTTTATTAGTAAAGAAGATAGATTTTTAGTAAATTAAGGCTCTGAATATCAATTTATTAATCTAAAAATCTATCTATGATAATCTACTCTAAAATTA
>NZ_JBXVVE010000019.1:0-11591 GCF_057219325.1 Polaribacter sp. YIW18
TCCAAAATTCTTTCGTAATTTGCATTTAAGTTGTTCATATATAATGATTTGTGGTTAAATCAATTTACTGATTTTCAGTAATATGAGCAACTTTTTTATTTTAAATCATAATGCACAACGGGTTATATAAAAGTAGTTATATAGGTAAGTATAACGTTTACAATATAATAAATGGTATAATAGTTGCTTTAGATAAAGAAATTATATACTTTTGTATAGTAATTAAAGAATATTTTTTAATACACAAAACCATTGGCAAAAAGAATAAACATATCTAATACTTTTCCAAAACAAGCATTTTGGGATATGGATACTAATAAATTATCTGTTAAAAAGGATAAGGATATTATTATTCCTAGAGTATTAATGACTACTAATGAAGATACTTTTTCTAAAGATATTGCATTGGTAGAAACTGTTTATAATGCCAATGAAATCTATGCTACTTTAAAAGATACAAAAGAACGTATCAGTAATAATGTTTGTAGATTAGTTTCTAAACGATATAACAAGCCTACTTTTTTACGTTATAAGTTTTAAGTGAATGAGTGCAGTTTCAAAAGTACTCTTACAAACCATTAAAGAATTACAATCCTTACCAAGTTTATCTCAATTTGCATTAGCAGGGGGTACAAATTTAGCATTTCGTTTCAATCATAGAGCATCTCAAGATGTAGATTTATTTTGCCCAGAAATATTAGGTGTAAAACATTTAGAATCTATAGAAAAAGAGGTTATAAATTTTTACGGTAAAAAGAATGTTACAGGTATAGAGTATCCTTCTGACAAAGAAAACGATCAATATTCTTTTTTACGATTTTTTGTCACCAAACCATCAGGTGAAATTATAAAAGTAGAAATCATCCAAAATATGAAAATGATGGATGCTGTTGAGGTAATTGATAATGTAAGCCTAGTAACTTTAAAAGATTTAGGTCTATTCAAGCTAATTAGCGGTTCTAGTAGGGCAGCTAAAAAAGATATTTACGATTTAGATTTTATCACAGAAAAAATACCAATCATAGAGCTATTTGAAGCCTTAAAAGAAAAAAAAGCAATATATAATAAAGAAGAAGATAAAAATATCTTTGATTTAGATGAGAACAAATGTCCTACTCAATTTCCTCTTGAACTTTTAAATTTTGATAGAAACACAAAAAAGAGAAACTCTTTAAAACCAATGCACTCTAATGATAATATTATTGTTGCAGATAATGGTAAATCTTGGATAAGGACACGTATGAGTTGGGTTTCGAAAATCAGACAATTATATAGGAGTATAGATGTAAAATATCCAACATATTAACTCCCCACAACCCAAAACCCAGTTTATTGCAAAAAAGCAAAAACTCTCTGTCTTTTGTGTTGTTCCGCTTTCCAATGCAAGTTTAGCGTTTTAATATTCTAGAGGTACTTGCATTTTATAGCTTGTATTTTCGCATACTCAAACACAACTATAAAAAGCAATCTTTGCTATTGTTTTCATAAAACACAAAACTCTCCAAAGCTATATTTACATAATGCGCAGTTATACTGCTCTTCCACAAAAGTTCCAGGCACTATAACGCCATTATGTAAAATAGCCGCTCACCCAACGCTCACTCCCGTCATTAATAATGAAATTTAGATATTTTAATAACAATTCATCTTTGTTGCATTGTTTTTATAAGTGCTTTTGCTACTATAGATTAAACAAAAGAACCATATAATTTAAAGCAGAAAATCAAAGACAATTTATAAAGCACATATAAAATCAAAAAAAAGCCAATAAGAGTAAAACTTTTTATTTGTTAGAAGGGTAGTAAAGTTGCTTTCACTAAAATTGGATGATATTGCAGGTTTATAAAAGTAAGTATTAGGTCTAGTATATAATAGTTTTCAATAGTTATTTTAGTACATCCAATTTTAAAGAAACCAATCAAGTAAAATAGGACAATACAAATAAAAAGCTATACACTTATTTTCGCTACTGCCCACGCACTAGGTACTTCGTCTTTTATATTTTATAATCTAGTAAAAAGAAACCCACATCGTAGAGAGGTGGGTAAAAAAAATGCTATGAAAGGTCATTAATATGACCCTTGAAAAAGAAATTAAATATAAATAAAAAAAATCATTCAATTGCCATTGGGCTAACATTTTTAAAGATTGATAAACTCCACGCGTAAACCAGCCTCTGTTTATCAATCTTTAAAAACGATAAAACCCTTCTTTTTCCTTATCTCATTCAACTGCACAAAAATCCTGCTAAATTCATTTAGTTTCTTTATCAAAATTCTTTGTTTGTTTCATTTCGTTAAGTAAAAAGAGGTAAAATAAAATAATTACAATCAACAAAAACTATCAATGTAACAATATTAATAAATTTTAGTTATATTTGTAGTAAAGCCATAACAAAACCGTACCAAGTCCAATGATGAATTTTTAATTTTAATAAATATAGTAGTTATGGGAAAAATCTCACAAGGAATTTTAGGCGGCTTAAGTGGTAAAGTCGGAAATGTTATTGGCGGTAGCTGGAAAGGAATTGATTATTTAAGAATAAAACCTTCAAGTGTTGCAAATCCAAGAACAGAAGGGCAAGTTAATCAACGTAATAAATTTACAATATCATTAGAGTACTTGCAAGCGAATAAAGAATTTATAAAGCTAGGTTATAAAGCTTTTGCAACAAAGAAAACGGAATTTAATGCTGCAATGTCTTACGTTCTAAACAATGGAATAAGTGGTTCAGCACCTAATTTTAGTGTTGATTATTCATTAGCATTATTAAGTAGAGGTGGTTTGTCTAGTCCTACAAATGCAAGTGTAGATTTATCAATTGCAAATCAAGTTTCTTTTGATTGGGATGATAATTCAGCAGAAGAAAATGCAAATGCAACAGATAAAGCAATGGTGTTAGCTTATAATCCATCAAAAAAAGAATCAATTTACATATTGGGTGGAGCACAAAGAAGTGCAACTACACAAATTTTATCATTGCCAACATCATACACAGGCGATAATGTCGAGCTTTTTATGGCGTTTATTACTGAAGATGGTAAGTTTGTTTCAAATAGTGTTTATTTAGGATCAGGTACAGTGGCTTAATAAAAGAAGTTAAATAAACATTGTAAAACCGTTTCATTAATTTGGAACGGTTTTTTTATTTGCACCCTATTTAGCGCCCTAAAAAGAAAAAACCCTATAAACATTGCGTTTACAGGGTTTTTAAGTGGTACCTCCAGGAATCGAACCAGGGACACAAGGATTTTCAGTCCTTTGCTCTACCAACTGAGCTAAGGTACCATTGCCTTAGCGGATGCAAATATAATATGTTTTTTTACATCTGCTAAATAAAATTTAAAAAAAATGTCATCTATTTTTAATTTTTATCTAAATTTGAACTATGAACCTAATTGTAGATATTGGTAATACAAGAGTTAAAGCTGCTGTTTTTAAAGGAGATAACTTGTTGGAGTTACTTGTTTTTGATAAGGAAAAAATTATTTCAGAAATTAAAAAAAATATAAAAATAAAGTCAATTTCTCATGTAATTTTATCTAATGTAGCCTCAATTTCATTACAAAAGATAGAGCAACTACAAAAAATGGCTACAGTAATGGTCGTTTCTTCTAACTTAAAAATACCTTTTATCAATTTATATCAAACACCAAAAACGTTGGGTGTAGATAGAATTGCATTAGTTGCAGCAGCTGTAAAACAATTTGCCAATAAAAACGTTTTGGTAATAGATGCAGGTACTTGCATTACTTTTGATTTTGTAAATAGCAATTTAGAGTATTTAGGTGGCGCAATTTCTCCTGGTATTAAGATGCGCTACAAAGCTTTACAAAAGTTTACGGCAAACTTGCCATTGTTATATAGTGAAAAACTAGATAGTTTTATAGGTAAAAACACTCATGAAAGTATAATCTCTGGAGTTTTAAATGGGGTAACTAACGAGATTGAGGGAGTAATCTCTCAATATGAAGAAAAATTTTCTGATTTAACAATAGTTTTAACAGGAGGAGACACAAATTTCTTGTCAAAACAATTAAAAAGTAGCATATTTGCCAATCAAAATTTTCTCCTTCAAGGATTAAATGAAATATTGAAACTTAACACAAGCAAATGATAAGAAATATTTTAGTAACCTTATTACTGATTACTTCTACAACTTTATTAGCACAAAGAACAAATTCTTCGCCTTATTCTTTTTTTGGTATTGGTGAAGAATTCAGCCCAAGAACCGTAGAGCAAAATAGTATGGGAGGTATAGGAGTTGCTTTTAACCATTATAAATATTTAAATTTTTCAAACCCAGCTGCAAACGCTTTTTTAAGGCAAACTACTTATGCAATTGGGGTTTTAAATAATGATTTAACGGTTAAAACGCTTGATACCCAACAAACTTCTAACGGAACCAGTCTAAATTATTTGGCATTGGGTTTTCCTGTTGGTCAAAAGGCAGGTTTCTCTTTTGGTTTACAACCAATTTCTTCTGTAGGCTATTCTTTATCTGACAACGGTTTCGATACTAATGGAGATCTCCAATCTATAACCTTATATAATGGTAATGGTGGTGTAAGTAGAATTTACGGTAGTTTTGGTATCATGGTTGCTAAACAATTTGCAGTCGGTATAGAAGCAGATTTTAGCTTTGGTAACTTAGAAAACTCAATTACAAACCAAAGAGCAGATGTAAGTTTGGGAACTAAATATAAAGAAATAAATACCATTAGAGGAGGTTCTGTAACTATTGGGGCTCAATACATAAAACCGTTAAAAAATAATTTACGCTTAGATGCAGGTGCCACATTAAAGCTTGGCAATAATTTAAATGTAGAGGGGAACGATTATCTCTATACAGTTTCTATCGGTTCAAACGGGGGGGAATCTCCAAGAGATACAATTTCTACAACTGCAATTTCGGGTAAATATGTACTACCCTTAAAATCTACTTTTGGTATTGGTTTGGGTAAATACGATAAATGGTATATAGGTTTAGAATACGAAAATCAAGAGGCATTCCAAACAGAAGGAACTTTAAACATTACAAACGACGCTTATAAATACGAAAAATCAAATAGATTTTCTTTAGGAGGATTTTATTTACCTAAAATAAATTCGATTTCAAGTTATTGGGATAGAGTTACTTATAGAGCAGGTTTGCGTTTCGAAAAAGTAGGTTTAGCTATTGATGGAGTTGGAAATACAACAAATTTTACATCAATAAACGACTATGGCATGTCTTTTGGTTTAGGTTTACCACTAAAGCAATTATCTACCGTTAATTTAGGATTAGAATTCGGTAAGAGAGGTACAACATCAAATAATTTAATACAAGAGCAATACTTTAACGTAAGGCTTAGTTTGTCTTTAAGCGATACTTGGTTCAGAAAAAGAAAAATAGATTAACATATAAAATTATTAAAACTATTAAAATGAAGAAAATTACGTTTTTATTAGCTGCAATGTTATTTATAACAACAGTAAAAACAAATGCACAGGTTACAAAACAAGATTGTGAAATAAAATACAATCTTTTTAGTGGTGATTACAAGTCTAAAAAGTATGACGATGCATACAAGAATTGGATTTTTCTAATGGATAATTGCCAAGATTTATCTGTAAATATCTACAAATATGGTTCTAAAATTGCAGAAGATGTAAGAAAAGAGCCCGCTTTAGCAAAAAGAGTTTACGAGCAAAGATTACAAAACTTCCCTAACGTAGACCCTGCAAAAGTACATAGTGATTATGCTAGTTACTTATATAAAAATAAATTGGCATCAGATGATGAGATTTTTGCCATCTTAGAAAAAGGATATGCTATAGACCCTACAAAAATGGGAGTAAAAAACTTATACATTTACTTTCAGGGAGTTACCGATAGAAACAAAGATACCAACCCACAAAAAGTTTTTGATACCTATGATGATGTAATAGAGTCTGTAGGAAAAAAGCTAGACGGATATGCAGCAAATATTAAAAAATATAGAGCAGATTCTGTAAATCTAGATAAAAAAGGGTTAAGAAGATTAAGAGCCTATAAAATTAACTCTAAAGCATTAGGTTCGATAGAAGTTCAGTTTGATAGAATTATTACAGAAATTGCAACTTGTGAGCGTTTAATACCTTTATATCAGAGAGATTTTGAAGCAAATAAATTAGATGCGGTTTGGTTAAAAAGAGCAGTTTCTAGAATGTTTAATAAAGGTTGTCAAGAAGACCCATTGTTTGAGAAATTAGTTAGAGCCTTTGCAGAAGCATCACCATCTCCAGAAGCATATGCGTTTTTAGCAAATGTTTTAGAGGGTAATGGAGATTCTGCTGGAGCAAGAGCAATGAGAGAAAAATCATTTAATTTAGAAACAGATCCTTTAAAAAAGGCAAAGTATAAATTAAAATTTGCACAATCAGCAAAAGATAGAGGTCAATTTAGCAAAGCAAGAAGCTTGGCAAGAGAAGCCTTAAGTTTTAATCCTAACTCAGGTAGAGCTTATTTATTTATTGCAACACTTTACCAAGCAAGTGTCAACAATTGTGGTGGTAATTTGTTCGAAAAAAGAATGGTATATGTAGCTGCTTTAAATATGGCAAGAAAAGCTGCAGCTGTAGATCCAAGTATCTCTTCTAAAGCTAGAAAATACATCAATATCTACAAACAAAATGTACCAAGTAAAAAAGATATTTTTAATGCAACAGCAACTCCAGGTGGTAAGTTTACTATCAAATGTTGGATTGGTGAAACAGTAAGAATACCAAATAAATAGTTTTTTGAAAAGATATTTTCAAATATATATAAAAAGCATTACTGTAATTTTTTGTACAGTAATGCTTTTTTCTTGTGTTAATAATTCTGAGGAAGTTAGTGACCTTTTAAAAGAGCAAAATTTACCCATTGGCAAAGCAAAAAAAGCCTACCACGTATACAAAGATTCAGGTGCAATCACATCAAAGTTAATAACCCCTTTACTGTTAGATTTTAGCAATAGAAAAAAACATCCCTATAATGAGTTTCCTAAAGGCGTAAAAATTATTAACTTTACAAATAATCAGCAAGATTCTGTAACCATAACAGGTAACTATGCATTAACTTATTCTAAAACAGAGGTTTCAGAAATAAAAGGAAATGTTGTGGTAGTTAACCACAAAGATAAATCTAGGTTAGAAACATCGCAAATGTTTTGGGATCAAAAAACAAGGTATTTTGTATCAGAAAAACCATTTACACTTTACAAAGAAAATGACACCATTACAGGCGTTGGTTTTGAGTGTAAAGAAGATTTAAGCAAGCATCTTGCTAAGCAAACAACCGGTATATTAGAAACTAAAGAGTAAGTATAATGAACAGAGTTTGGAAATTTTTTCAGTATGGATATTTAATGGTAGCTTTTATTTGTGTGGTAGAAGGTATAATGCGTTGGGACACAGAAAGAAGTAGGGCGTATCTTTTTTTAGGTTTTGCAATTTTTATTACTTTAGTATTTTTCTTTAAGAGGCGTTTTAGAAAAAAAGTGCAAAAAAGAAACGAACAAAACCAAAACAAATAGTTTATCATTTTCTAAATGGAAATTGAACTCATAATTATATTTTTATCTATTTTACTTTCCGCATTTTTTTCGGGAATGGAAATAGCTTTTGTTTCTGCTAACAAACTTCACATAGAGTTAGAAAAAAAGAGAGAAGGGTTTATCCCAAAAATTCTAAACAAAATTACTCAAAAATCATCAAAATTTATTACCACAATGTTGGTGGGTAATAATATTTCATTAGTAATTTATAGTTACTACATGGGTAGTTTTTTAATAAGAATTTTACCTCTAGACGGCTATAACGAGTTTTCTATATTATTACTTCAAACCATAATTTCAACCGTCATTATTTTAATTACTGCAGAGTTTTTACCAAAAGCAATATTTAGAATTTATGCCAATGAAGTTTTAAAAATATTTGCCCTACCCGCATATATATTTTATATGCTTTTTCACTTTTTTTCAGAATTTATTACCCTCATTTCCGATTTTTTTCTGCGTGTTTTTTTTAAAACAAATTCAGATGAATTACAAACAGAATTTAGTAAAGAAGAATTAGGGAACTACATCTCAGAGCAATTAGAAACTGGTAATGATGATGATGAAATGGATTCTGAAATACAAATTTTTCAAAATGCACTTGAGTTTCATAATGTAAAAGCTAGAGAAGTTATGGTTCCTAGAACAGAAATTTATGCTGTAGAAATACATGAAAAAGTAAGTGTTTTAAAAAAACTTTTTATAGAAACAGGCTTATCTAAAGTTATTGTATATAAAAATTCTATGGATGATGTTTTGGGATATGTAAATGCTTTTGAGCTTTTTAAAAAACCAAAAACAATAAAATCAATATTATTACCCGTAGAAATTGTACCAGAATCTATGATGATTAACGATATTTTAAACATGTTAATGAAAAAGCGCAAAAGTGTTGCTGTTGTTGTAGATGAATATGGAGGAACCTCTGGAATGATTACTGTAGAAGATATTGTAGAAGAATTGTTTGGCGAAATTGAAGATGAACATGATTCTCAAGAATTTTTAGAAGAAAAAATTAACGAAGTTACCTTTAATTTTTCTGCAAGATTAGAAGTAGATTATTTAAACGAACAATACGATTTAAACATACCAAAATCTGAAGCATACGAAACCTTAGGAGGGTTTATTATAGACCACACAGAAAATATACCAGAAGAAAATGATGTGGTAGAAATAGAAGGTTATGAAATTAAAATACTTAAAACCAGTAGCGCAAAAATAGACGATGTTACATTGAAAAAACTAGATTCAGAAGACTAATCTACTGGTCTAAAAAAACAACTACTTTACATTGCTTTCAACTTCTTGCTATTTAGTTAAAAATGGGTTGCAATATTAAAACCCAAATCGTATATTCGCCCACTGTAATTAAATAAATGACGTATGGCAATTTTATCGAAAATAAGAGAACGTTCTATGTTCTTGATTATAATAATAGGTTTAGCACTTTTTGCATTTGTATTAGACCCATCTACACTTGGAGATTTTTTTAACTCTAGTAAAGTAAATGAAGTAGGAGAAATTAATGGAGAGGCAATTTCTAGACAAGAATTTGCAAATGCTTTAGAGCAATACAAGCAACAAACAAATGGTAAAGTAACAGAAATGCAAGCTGCAAAGACAGTTTGGGACAACTTACTAAGAAAAAAGTTATATAAAAATCAGTTAGAAGAAGCTGGTATCTCTGTGGGCGAAAAAGATGTTTGGCAAGAAGTATTAAATGCTCCATCAGTAAAAAATAACCCTCAGTTTTTAAACGAAGCCGGCTTGTTTGATGAAGCAGAATTTAAAAGATTCTTGGCAACAACAAAACAAGACAATCCAGACATGTGGACAGCTTGGTCTAACTACATGAATCAAATTAAAGAAAATACAGAAACAAATGTATACAACAAATTAGTTGCTGCGGGTTTAGGAGCTTCTTTAAAAGAAGGAGAAACAGAATATATGATAGAAAATACAAAATTGAATGCTCAATTTGTATATGTACCCTATACCACCATTGCAGACAGCTTGGTTAAAATAAAAAAATCTGAAGTGGAGGCTTATATAACTGATAATCCAGCTCAGTTTAAAACTGAAGCAACAAGAGATATTTCTTATGTAAAATTTGATATTATTGCAACTCCTGCAGACGAGCAAGCCATAAAACAAGAAGTTGCTACTTTTATAGATGACAGTTTAGATAGAAACAAACAAACTGTAAAAGGTTTAAAAAGCACAACAGACTACAAAGAGTTTTTTAATATGAATGGTTCTGATCTTAATTTAGATGAAAGCTTTAAGTTCAATGCAGATATAAACCAAACCGTAGCTAAAGAAATTTTTAACGGTAATAAAGGTGATGTTTTTGGTCCTTATAAAGACCAAGGATTCTTTAAAATTTCTAAAATTACAGAAGTTTCTAAAATGCCAGACTCTGTAAAAGCGAGTCATATATTAATTCCGTTTGTTGGAGCTCAAAGAGTGGCACCAGATGTTACTAGAACAGAAGAGGAAGCAAAAAAATTAGCAGACAGTATTTTAACTGTTGTTAAAAGAAGAAGAAGTAAATTTGCAGGTTTAGCAAAAGAATTTTCTTCAGATAAATCAAATTCAGAAAAAGGTGGGAATTTAGATTGGTTTAACTACAAAAGAATGACACCTGCCTTTAGAGACTTTACTTTTACAAACAAAAAAGGAACCATTGATGTTGTTAAAACACCTTTTGGTTTTCATGTTGTAAAAATAGACGATCAGAAAAACAGACAAAAAGTTTTAAAATTAGCCATTTTTGGGAGAAAAATTGTACCATCAGAAGCTACAGAAAATACAGTGTTTCAAAAAGCAGAACAATTTGCTTTAGCAGTTTCTAAAAGCGATGACTATAATACAGTAGCAAAAGAAAATAATTATGTGTTAAAACCTGCTGTAGGGTTAAAAGTTTTAGATGAAAATGTACCAGGTATTGGTAACCAAAGACAAATTGTTTCTTGGGCTTTTGGTAAAAATACAGAACTATCTGATTTTAAACGTTTTGATTTAGAAGGTAGCCATGTTGTTGCAATTGTTACTAATAAAACAGCAAAAGGTTTGTTGCCTGCCGATAAAGCAATTAATAAAGTAAGACCAATTTTAGTAAATCAAAAGAAGGCTGCTTTATTAAAAGATAAATTAAATGGTAGCACTTTACAAGACATTGCAAATGCTAATAATACAACTGTTAGATCTGCTGTTGGTGTCAAGTTAAAAAGTCCTGCTTTATCTGGCGTTGGTTCAGAACCTAAAGTAGTAGGTGCAATGTACAATGCAGAGTTAAATAAAGTATTTAATCATGTAGAAGGTAGTAAAGGTATTTTTGCTTTTAAAGTAACTAAAAGAGAATTGCCAACTGCTTTACCAAATTACGAAACAAACAGAAATAAAATTGCAGAAACTAGAAAAAGACAAACATTTAAAATCTATGAAGCAATAAAAAAAGCTGCAGATATAGAAGATAACAGAGCAAATATGTATGTATCTAACTAATTTGTAGCAACTACACAATCTTAATAAAATCCGTTCAATTCTTGAAGTGCACCCAAAAGTTTAGACAAATTTATAATTAATTTTGATAATAATGAGCTCGATATTCAATCGGGCTCATTCCATTTAAATTTTGTTTAATTCTCTCATTATTATAATATTTTATATACACTTTAATCTCTTTTTTTAACTGAGATATCGACTTATATTTATTTAGATAAAACAATTCAGATTTTAGAATACCGAAGAAATTTTCTATCACAGCGTTATCTAAACAATTTCCTTTACGAGACATACTCTGAGTAATTCCTTTTTCTGTTAATAATCTTCGATATTGTTTCATTTGATACTGCCATCCTTGATCAGAATGTAATATTAAATTTGCCTTATCTGGTATTTTCTTAAAAACCTGAGTTCGATTAATAAAATGCAAGTTGATTTGTTTTGACTGTCTGGTATTTTATGGACGGCTTTTTAGGTAAAAAGCTATAGGCAATAAGCCCTGCAACAATATTAGACAAGAAATTA
>NZ_JBXVVE010000020.1:0-5756 GCF_057219325.1 Polaribacter sp. YIW18
CACCAAATCAAATGCATCAACAAAATAAAGTCAAAAGAAAACAATATAAAAGCAAAAAAGGCAGTGATATAAAATCACTACCTTTAGATTATTAATTCTGTAACGCTATTTCAGGACGTCACAACCTTAAGATAAATAAGTTTTTATAGAGATGTTTTATTTCCTTTTATTCAAGTAATCTCTTGGTGTACATTCTATATGTTTTTTAAAAATAGCGTAGAAGTTAAATCTAGAATTAAAGCCATTTTTTAGCAATATAATTCAGGTTATATATTAATTTAGTTGCTACAAGTATTTTTTAGCATGTGATAAGCTTTTGTAAAAAAATAAAACCTAGGACCTGCAAGTAAATAAAAAGGGGTAAAATGATTAAAAAGTATTAACGAAGTACTTCATAATTTAATTTTTAAGTTTTCTCTATTTGTTATAAAAATATAAATACAGAAAGATCAGGTAAAAAATAAAAGTTCCATTAGGTGGGCAAGACGTTTATAATGATAGTACTCTTTTTTTAAATTAGGTGTCCTTTTTTTTAAAAGAGTACGTATTATTTATTTTTTAATAATATTTTAAAAAAATATCTTTACTTTTGTCAATTAAAATAGTATCCAAATTTTTATAAATAAAATTAATTTATAAAATCTAAATCCAATCCCCCACCATGAAAAAGAAATATTATATTTTTCTATTTTTATTCTCATTTTTTGTCTCTTCTCTATTTCATTTATTAATTGCACAAAATACAAGTGCCATTGAATTTAATTCTTCATCAGACCTAAATAATTTTTATACTGACGGAAATCAATCTAATGGTGGAGAAATATTACCCAGATATGAAACCTCAGGAGGTCTCTTTAATTCTGGTTATTTAAGGGTAAATGATAACAATAGTAGTAAAGATATAGACGAAGTTTTTATTTCTAAACAAGGTTACTCTAATAGTGGAGTTGGAAGTGTTTATAAATTTAGTATTTATTTTAAAAGTAATGGCGTAGGTTATGGCGGTTTAGGATTTCAAATACCAGAGTCTGACGGCACACTTAACACTACTGCACAAGGACTATACGCAAGGAGTAATGGTAAGGTTCTTGGAATCTCTTTTCATGGCGGAGGCTATATTTGGCACAATGGCACAACTAATTCACCTTCTTACTGGCAACCTATCAATGGATCCTCTGGACTCACTCAGCATTTCGATAAAAACGGAAATGGAACTATAGAAGAAGAAGAAAAATGGTTGTTTGCAGAATTAACTATTGAAAACCTAAGTGAATCTAATTTTAAACTCTCTTTCAAATCCTATAAGTCTAATGTAGATGGAGAGTTGCACGGTATAAATACTTCTGAGAGTATTACCTATACGAATGCAAATTTTCAAGATGCAAATATACTTCATTCTTATTTTGCAGTAGGAGGTAAAAGAATATCTCATTTAGATCGCTACAGTGTAAATCTTTCTGGAGGTTCATCGTTCATTGAAGCGGGGCTTCCAATTGTAACGGGTAACGCTTCTCGATCAGGAACTACTATAAACCTTAATGGAGAAGTTACAAATGATCGAGGTTCAACAGTTATCGAAAGAGGTTTTGTCTGGTCACAAACAAATGAAAACCCTACTATCTCTGATACGAAAATAATAGAAGGTACTGGTGAAGGTGTTTTTACAGGAACCATAAGTAATATAAACGGAGGAGTTTATTACCTAAGATCTTTTGCTAAAAATAGTGAAGGAACATCTTATGGTCAAACTACTGAAATTATTGTTGAAAGCAACGGAAACTTAAAAGTTGTTACTAGTGGAGGTTCAGAAAGAGGAACTACATGGGACCTCATTTCAGGCTTTATCGTTTCTCGTAGTTCTGAAGAAGCAAGTATTAACGCTTCAGTTATTAATGCTGCCCTTAATGTTGGTGATTTAACCCTTCTTACTAACGGTTATATCAATATGGAATCTGATATAACATGGAATACAGATTCTAATTTAACTTTAAAATCAGCTGGTAATATTTTATTTAACAGTCAAATTTTAGCAACCAATGACGATGCAGGACTAAATATTTATTATGGAGGTAGTGACGATACAACGGTGCCATCTAATTCTTTTGATTACATATTCAATTTGTCAAATGAAGCTAGTATTAAAATGACTGGTACAAATGCCTCTGTAAATATTGCCAATAATTCTTACAATATAGTTAATGATATCTCTGAGCTTTCATCTATACCTTCTTCTTCATCAGATAGAGTAGTATTAACTGATGATATTGATTTATCTGTAAATAATTATTCTACAGCAGTAATTTCTTCTGTTTTTGAAGGAGTTTTCGAAGGTTTTGGTAATGAAATTCAAAACATGAACATTAGAAATTCAGGTGGTTCACTAATCAACTTAGGATTCTTTTCAGAGGTTCGAGGTGCTACTATTAGAAATTTAGGAGTAACTGATATGGATATCTTTACTTCGTCAACTAGTAATTCTACAGAATATAGAGTAGGAGGTATTGTGGGAAATATAGGACAAGCAGACCTGTCTTCGGGTTATTCAAAAGAAGCCTATACAACAACTTTAAATGGTTTATGGAGTACAGGTAAAATAGCAACAGCCAATACTGATCCTACCGTAACTGCCAGTGATACCGATAAACAAGCTATATTTTTTGCAGGTGGGTTAGTAGGTAATGTAAATAATGGTACAACTCTTATCACGAGATCTTACAGTTCTGCCGATGTAAGTTCAGCTGGTTCTGAAATATCTAGACGCTTATCTGTTGGTGGTTTAGTTGGTGATGTTGGTAATTATGATAAGACTAATTCTTCCACAACGGTTAAATTTGTACTTGAAAGATCTTATTCTACAGGTAGTATCTTGACAGCTCACCATTCATCAGGTTATTATGGTACAGGTGGTTTAGTTGGAGTTATATATGTTTCAGATAGTTCAATTTCTAACTGTTATTCTTGGAGTAATGTAATTTCTCAAGACGTTTCTTATGGTGGTATTGCTGGTTATCAGAATTCGTTAGCAACTTCTGTTAATTCTTATACTACGCTTACTAAAAAAGGTAATGGCTCATTTCCTACAAGTGTTTACTCTAATGTAACTGAAACTTCTCCAGTTTCAGGAACTAATATTCCTGGTGGCTTTAATAACATCTATTGGTCTAAACAAGAAGGTAAGCTTCCAAGTTTAAAAGAACTTACTTATCCTCGTACTGCCTTGTATGTAAAAGTTAATAATGGTATTGGACCAGTGGGTAATATTTTTCCAACATATACTATTTTAAATGAAAGTGGAAACGAAATTGATTTAGTTTCACTAGGTTTATCTGCTCCAACCGGAACTGCACTTTATACAATAGATAACAATACCCCAGCAGGTACTTATAATGATGTTGCTTATTTAGGAGGTCTTACTCTTAATGGAGTAAATAGCGCTTTATATACGCTTAAACCTTATTCTGTATTTGGAACATATGAAATTAATGCAAATGCTCCTAACATTACCTCTTTTTCACCGACATCAGTAGAAATTGGTTCTGAAATTAATATAATTGGTGTAAACTTTAATTTAGTAAATACAGTAACAATTGGTGGAGTAGACGCAATATTTACACTCAATTCTGACACTTCTATTACTGTTATTGTGCCACAAGAAGCAAAATCTGGAGCTATAACTGTTACTACTTCAAGTAACGGTCAGTCTTCTAAATCTGGTTTTATATTATTAGTTCCTATTAATAACATCACAATCAACGAAGGTTCTGATTGGGGTGTATTTACAGTAAATGGTCCTGTTGGTGATGTATTTTCACTAAAGCTATTACAAGAGTCAGGAGAAGCAGATTTAGGTAATCTGCCAACTATACAATCATGGAATGGTAGTGCTTGGATTGACTATAATCCCGATGATCAACTCACTGTTCCTAGTGGAGGTTCGGTTAACGTAAGAGTAGACATCACCAATGAGAAAGACACTGTTTTTGAAGGCGCCGAAACGTTTTCTTTAGAAGTAATTGAAATACCAAATGATTTGGTAGGTTTAACGGTATATGATGCAAATTTTCAAACCTTTAATCTCGATAATTACAATAGAACAGGAACAGATGGGGATGTTGGTACAACTTATAAAAAAGTAAATGCCATTACTATTAATGGTCAAGCAATTGATGTTGTTATTCGTATCGATGATAAATCAAATGTGAGTAGTTTCACATTTGATGACAATAGCTCAAATACTTTAAGATTTCAACCTAAAATTAATTCAAATTCAAGCTCTGGCTCATTTGTAGATTTTACCTTTGAATTTTTCTTATCTGGAACCACAACAAAAGTGGGAGTTAAAAACTTTGTTATACATCCAGTAGATATTGATGGTAGTTCGTCTAGTAAAGAGTTTGTTGAACTATTTGGTTTAAGTTCATATCAATTAGGACAATCTTCTGGTTTAACAGTGATTGAAAATCCATCAGGTAGAACTGGATTTACCAGATTCGAAGGGATTAATTCAACCTTATCGGGTATTGACTTCGAAGAAACAGCCTCTTTTATAGCTTACTATGAAAAACCTGTTGATAAATTCAAAATTAGAATGGGGGTAACTGGTTCTAGCTCTAATACAAGACTTTTTTCATCTTCAATTGGTTCTGCAATTGGTGCTTTCGATCAACCTGCAAATAATAATATTACAACAATCTTAGGAATAGCAACTATTAAAGATGATGGTACAGGAAATTATTGGGTAGGAGATAATCTTTTTCCAGCTACTTCATCTGAATTGGTAAATGCTAATATTACCTTGGATGATGATCAAGTAAAGGATATCAATGCTAGTGGGATTACAGTCGCATCTATCTCTGATCTTGTTTACTCAGGATTTGCTCAAACACCAAGTCCAGAGGTCAAAGATGGTACCACAGTTCTTTTAAAAGATACAGACTATGAGTTGAGTTATGTAGACAATACCAATGTAGGTACAGCTACAGTTACTATTACAGGTAAAGGCAACTACAACGGAACAAGAACAGTAACTTTCAATATTACCAAAGCCGCTTTAACAGTAACAGTTGATTCAGGTCAAACAAAAGTATATGGCGCAACAGATCCAGCGCTAACCTATACAATTACAGGATTCGTAAATAGTGATACAGAATCTAGTTTAGATACAGGAGTTAGCATCGTAAGAGCAACAGGAGAAGATGTAGGAACCTATACCATTACACCTTCCGGTGCTGTTGATAGCAATTATGACATAGGCTTTGTAACAGCTGACTTTAGCATCACCAAAGCCGCTTTAACAGTAACAGCTGATTCAGGTCAAACAAAAGTATATGGCGCAACAGATCCAGCGCTAACCTATACAATTACAGGATTCGTAAATAGTGATACAGAATCTAGTTTAGATACAGGAGTTAGCATCGCAAGAGCAATAGGAGAAGATGTAGATACCTATACCATTACACCTTCCGGTGCTGCTGATAGTAATTATGACATAGGCTTTGTAACAGCCGACTTTAGCATCACCAAAGCCGCTTTAACAGTAACAGCTGATTCAGGTCAAACAAAAGTATATGGCGCAACAGATCCAGGGCTAACCTATACAATTACAGGATTCGTAAATGGTGATACAGAATCTAGTTTAGATACAGGAGTTAGCATCGCAAGAGCAATAGGAGAAGATGTAGATACCTATACCATTACACCTTCCGGTGCTGCTGATAGTAATTATGACATAGGCTTTGTAACAGCCGACTTTAGCA
>NZ_JBXVVE010000020.1:5832-6052 GCF_057219325.1 Polaribacter sp. YIW18
GCTTTGTAACAGCCGACTTTAGCATCACCAAAGCCGCTTTAACAGTAACAGCTGATTCAGGTCAAACAAAAGTATATGGTGCAACAGACCCAGCACTAACCTATACAATTACAGGATTCCAAGGGACAGATAATGAATCTAGTTTAGATACAGGAGTTAGTATCGCAAGAGCAATAGGAGAAGATGTAAATACTTATACCATTACACCTTCCGGTGCTGC
>NZ_JBXVVE010000021.1:0-5382 GCF_057219325.1 Polaribacter sp. YIW18
ATCAAAAAGAGTACAAAAAACAGCCTTATGTTTTTAGAAAAAAAAGAAAAAGGATAGAGACATTATTTTCTCAACTTTGCGATCAGTTTATGATAAGACGAAATTATGCAAAGAC
The DNA here is from genome assembly GCF_057219325.1 of Polaribacter sp. YIW18. Lineage (NCBI taxonomy): Bacteria > Pseudomonadati > Bacteroidota > Flavobacteriia > Flavobacteriales > Flavobacteriaceae > Polaribacter > Polaribacter sp. YIW18. Next base: position 116 of record NZ_JBXVVE010000021.1, read on the forward strand.
TTTTAAAGGGGTTAAAACTAGAATATTATCAAAAATTAGAGCGTTAACAACGGTTCAGTACATCAATAAATTTATATTCGATAGGAATATTAATAATATTAAAATTAGCATTATTTAAAATGCACAACGGGTTCTCAAATCCAATCTCTTATTAAAACAAGAGATACCTTATTACCAAAATTAATGAGTGGGAAATTACGTGTTAATGAATTTAAAGAAGAAAATCTTATTTGATGACTAAACAGAAAAACGAAAACAAAACCACATAAACCACTGATAATCAATATTTTTTTTATTTGATGGTTATTTGATAAAGAAATATGGAAGCGTATAAAAAAGATAAAAAATACACACCAAGAGAATTAATGGAAAGAGCTTATCAATTAAGCCTTGAGTCTATTGGTGAACACGAAAACAAACCAGACCCTTTGGTTGGAGCTATTCTAGCTACTAAAGAGGGTAAGATTTTAGCAGAAGCTTCAAGAGGTGAGTTACGTATTGGAGAGCATTGCGAGTTTACCTTAATTGAACGAAAATTAAAGAGTGAAAATCTTTCAGATAAAGTTTTATATGTCACTTTAGAACCGTGTATAGATGCAGTACGCACCAAACCTAAAAGAGGTTGTGCCACACACATTATAAAATCTCGTATTCATAAAGTATATATTGGTATGCGAGACCCAGATATAGATATCGAAAATCAAGGTGCTAATCAACTGATTGATGCCAAAGTTATTGTAGAAGATTTTTATCCGGACATCAGTAAAAAAATACGAGATAGCCTAACAGAATTTATTGAGTATAAAGAAGCAGAGAAGCTTCGCATACAGCAAGAAAAACCAAAAGAAAAGAAAACACCCTATTTAAAAGAAATAGTTCCAGGAACTAAAATTGAACAATTTTCTAATCTTGCAATAAAAAAGTTCATCAAAAACTCGAATGCTAATTTTACCTATCCATCAGAAGCTTTTAATCAATGGGCAGTATCTTTTGGATTAGCAAACCAACAAGAAAATATTATAACACCGACTAATATTGGTTTAATAGTATTTGGCGAAAAAGTAGATGAAGTTTTACCACATACACTTTTTAAAGTTGAAATAGAATATCCAGATGGTGCTACTCAAATTAAAGACATTGGTGGTGCATTAGCAATGCAGTTGGAAAAAGTGTTTTCATTCGTTAATGATAAAGCATTAAAACTAACCATTGACCGATCAACTGCTAAACGTAGTGCTAGTGCAGATTTTCCATTAGAAATTTTAAGAGAAGCCATTGCCAATGCAATAATACATAGAGATTATAGTATTACTTCATCCACAAATTATCTATTTGTAAGTAAGGATAAGATTGTAATTAAAAGTCCAGGCCTTCCAATGCCACCTTTAACATTAAAAGATATTCGCTCATTAGACTTGCCTTCAGTAAGTCGTAATCCAAAAGTGATGTATGTTTATAATAGAATGGGGCTTGCAGAGCAAAGAGGTATTGGCTTACGTAGTATGAAATCATTGTCTAGTAAAGGCTTTCCTTTACCAGTGATTGATTTAAAAGGTAATGTACTGGAAATTTCTTTTGCTAGAAGTGCTGATGCCTTACCAAACATATTAGTAGACAATATAGAAGGACTTTCAGAACAGGATAAGTTAGGAGTTCAATTTATTCAATCAAAAGAAGAAATAACGGTTAATGATTATGCAGCAGAATTTGGAATCACTACCAAAACAGCACAACGTAGATTAAGTGATTTAGTAGATAAAGGTGTAATTACAAAAGAAGGAGAACGTAGATGGACAAAATACAGATTAAAAAAATGATAAAGGACATTCTAAAAGACATTTTGTCCTTTACTAGATATGAATCAATAGATTTTAATTCTAAAGGACAATTTAAAGGACATTTTGTCCTTTAAGAGAGGTAAAGCACGAATTAAAGAGATAAAGGACATTATATGCTCAACGAAAACACCATAGAACTTTCTTTAATAGACCAATTAGTCAATCAAGGCTATACTTATTATAACGGTACAGATATTTCACCTATTGGTGAAAATCCACAGCGTGAAAGTTTTAGTTCAGTATTATTAGAAAATCATTTTAAAGATTCGCTTAAAAAATTAAATCCAACACTTCCAGAGTCAGCTCGTTTAGAAGCCTATCAAAAGGTTATTAATCTTGGTACAGCAGATATAATGGAAAACAATGAGCGTTTCCATACACTACTTACCAATGGAGTAACCGTCGAATACACCAAAGAAGGAAGAACCAAAGGTATTAATGTAAAATTGCTAGATATTGAGCAACCAGATAACAACAATTTTCGGGTGGTCAATCAATTGGTAGTTAAAGAAAATAACAACGAAAAACGCTTTGATGTTGTCATCTATATAAACGGTTTGCCATTAGTTTTTATAGAGCTTAAAAGTGCCACAAGTGAAAAAGCAACCTTACGTAGAGCCTACGACCAAATACAAAATTACAAAAAGGCAGTACCTAGCATTTTTTATTACAATGGCATTTGTGTCATTTCAGATGGTATAGATGCAGGTACATCTAGTGTGTCAGCACCATTTTCACGTTATTTATCTTGGAAAGCACCAAAAGAAGTAGCCAATGAAGTAAGAACTGAATTGCAAATTCTTACCGAATATATGCTCAACAAAAAAACATTGGTTGAGCTAATACGTTACTGTACCGTTTTTGAAAAAGAAGAAAAGAAAGATGAAAAAACAGGCATTATCTCCCAAGTAAAAATTAAAAAAGTAGGTGCTTATCATCAATATTATGCAGTTCAAAAAGCAGTTAATCAAACCTTAAGAGCAACAAATTCTAAAGATGGTGATAGAAAAGTGGGGGTAGTTTGGCACACACAAGGTTCTGGTAAATCGTTGTCAATGGTCTTTTATAGTGGGCAAATAATAACGCATCCACAAATGGAAAATCCAACCATTGTAATGCTTACAGATAGAAATGATTTAGACGACCAACTATTTGGTACGTTTGGTAATTGTGTTGGGTTATTAAGATAAACACCAGTACAAGCAAACAATAGAGAACATATAAAAGAACTATTAAAAGTATCTGGTGGTGGTGTTATTTTTACCACTATTCAAAAGTTTGCGCCTGCAGAAGGTAATGTTTATGAAACTTTATCAGACCGAACAAATATTGTAGTAGTTGCAGACGAAGCACACAGAAGTCAATATGGTTTTAAAGCTCGTGAAGTAGAGACAGATGAAGGTATGGAAACTAGGTATGGTAATGCAAAGTATTTAAGAGATGCTTTACCTAACGCTTCTTATATCGGTTTTACAGGCACACCTATTGAAAAAGAAGATAAATCTACACCAGCAGTTTTTGGTAATTATATAGATGTCTATGATATTAAACAAGCTGTAGATGATGGAGCAACAGTTCCTATTAGTTATGAATCTCGTTTAATAAAAATTAAATTAGATGATAAAAAAGCCAAAGAACTTGATGATGAAATTAATGCAATAGAAGGTGCAACTGAAGAACAATTAGAAAAAGCTAAAAAGAAAACAACAACTATAGATGCTATAATTGGTGAGCCAAGTCGTTTAAAAGATGTTGTAACACATTTTGAAGCTCGCCAAAACGTATTTGAAGGTAAAGCAATGATTGTTGGTATGACACGAAATATCTGTGTTCGCCTTTACAATGAAATAATTGCTTTAAAACCAGAATGGCACAATGATGATTTAGACAAGGGAACTATTAAAGTCATAATGACAAGTTCTACAGACGACCCAGAAATTTTTCAACCACATCATACAACAAAAAATCAAAGAAAAGATTTGGCTACAAGAATGAAAGACCCCAATGATAATTTAAAGATGGTCATTGTTCGCGATATGTGGTTAACTGGTTTTGATGCTCCAAGTATGCATACCTTGTATGTAGATAAAAAAATGCAAGGTGCTAATTTAATGCAAGCAATTGCAAGAGTAAATAGAGTGTATAAAGATAAGCCAGGTGGTTTAGTTGTAGATTATATTGGTATTGGTCAAGATTTACGTAAAGCAATGGCAACCTATTTACAAAGTGGTGGAGAAGGTTCGCCTGTTGTAGATATTAAAGAAGCGATTGCAGGTATGAAAGAGAAGTTTGAAATCGTAGAGCAAATGTTCAACGGTTTTGATTTCAAGCAATATTTTAAAGTTGATACTGCTCAAAAACTACAAGTATTATTGGGTGCTCAAAACTTCATTTTAACAGACCAAAAATTAAAAGATAGATTTTTAAAAGAGGTAACATTATTGTCAAAGTTATTTGCAATGTCAATTCCAAGTCCAGATGCAAATGCTATTAAAAACGGAGTAGCATTTTTTCAAGCTGTGAAAGCTCGTATTAATAAGTTTACAGGAAGCAGTGTAAAATCTGATTACGAAGTAGAGACAGCAATTAAACAAATTGTAGATGATGCTTTATCTAGTGATGGGGTTATTGATGTTTTTGATGCTGCTGGTATAGAAGCTCCTTCTGTTAGTATTTTATCAGATGAATTTTTATTGGAAGTGAAGAATATGCAACAGAAAAATATTGCTTTTGAACTCCTTAAAAAATTGTTGAGTGATGAAGTTAGTATTCGTAAAACAAAAAATTTAGTACAAGCAAAGAAGTTTTCAGAAATGCTAGAATCAGTGGTAAAACGCTATCATAACAACCAAATAGATTCAGCACAAGTATTGGCGGAGTTATCTGAAATTGCAAAAGAAATGCGTTTAGAAGATAGTAAATCAGAAGATTTAGGATTAACACCAGAAGAATATGCTTTTTATAGTGTCTTAAAACAAAATGATTCAACGAGCTTTTTAGATGATGATAAAATGAAAGAATTGATTCATACTATTGTTGATGTAATAAGACAAAATGCAACTGTAGATTGGAGTAAAAGAGACGATGTAAGAGCCAAATTAAGACTCACAGTAAAGAAAATATTAATGCGTTATGGTTATCAACCAGATATAGCAAAGTTGGAAGCTGATAAAGTATTAAGACAAGGAGAAGCACTAGCAGAAATATTCTCTTCTAACAATTAGATAATAGATGTTTTTATATAAATTACTTATAAGAATAAATAATATTTTGTAACTTATCAAAGTAATAACCGTCTAATATATAAACCCGTTGTGCATTTTAAATAATGCTAATTTTAATATTATTAATATTCCTATCGAATATAAATTTATTGATGTACTGAACCGTTGTTAACGCTGTAATTTTTGATAATATTCTAGTTTTAAA
>NZ_JBXVVE010000022.1:0-5076 GCF_057219325.1 Polaribacter sp. YIW18
CATTGCAAGTAAGTCGATTACGAGTACAGACATTACAACAGCAACCATAGCAGATTTGGTATACACAGGTCAAGCCCAAACCCCAACGCTAGCGGTTAAAGATGGTACAACAGTACTGACTCAAGATACCGATTACACGCTAAGTTATGTAGATAATACCAATGTAGGAACAGCCACAGTTACAATTACAGGAACAGGTGATTACAGTGGTACAAAAACAATCATATTTACTATTCTTAAGAAGATATTAACCATTAGTGGGCTTACGGCCGATGATAAGGAATATGATGGTACAACGGAAGCTACTTTATCAGGAACAGCTACATTGGTAGGTTTAGCAGTAGGTGATGATGTGGTATTATCAGGTACAGTAGAAGGCACTTTTACATCGCCAGATGTATCAACAGATATTACGGTAAATGTAGTTGGCTATGAGATAACAGGTACTACAAAAGATAATTATAGTTTGCGTCAGCCAACAGGTTTGCGTGCAGATATAACACAGCGTACGATTAGTGTTGCACCTTCTACGGGTTTAACAAAGCAGTATGGAGAAGCAGATCCTGAGTTTACTTATACATTCAGTGGATCGATAAGCGGACAGACAGCCGCTTTTAGCGGAAGTTTAAGCAGAGATCAAGGAGAGGCTGTTGATCAATACGAGATTACACAAGGTAGTTTAGTTCTTACAAACAACGGCAGTTTTAATTCGTCGAACTATGCGATTGAATTGACAGCAAACATTGATTTTGAGATTACAAAAGCACCATTGCTCATCACAGTAAATAATGATGCTAAGTTTGTAACCCAGGCTGATGCAGAGGGTTATGCAGGTGTAAGTTATACAGGATTTAAGTTTGGAGAAGATTCGAGCGTCTTAGTTACAGACAATCTAAGGATTACAAGGAGTAATACAGGTGTAGAATCTGCAGGAATTTACCAAGATGTATTACAGGCTAGTGGTCTGAGTTCTTCTAACTATGAGATTCGTTATGAGTCAGGTAATTATCAAATTGTAGCTGCAGATCAGTTATATGTAAAATTATCTGATTCTGAGATTGTTTATGGAGAGACACCAACCTATAGAGTAGAGTTATCAGGCTATTATAGTTCAGGCAATACTCAGGTAGTTGATTTAACTTCTAGCACGAGTGTAACAGGGAATAAAATAACGGTAGTAGATGGAGCATCAGGAAGCGCAACGTTTTTAATAGTTCCAGAGACACCATTATATAGTACTTCAAATCATCTTTCTGTAGGGACCTATAATTTAGTGTCAGATCAGGCAGTATTTACAAGTTCTAATTTTAACAACACGCTAATTGAGCAAGGAGTTTTAAAAGTAAATCCTAAAGAATTAGTAGTAAGTTTATCAAGTAGTAAGTCAAAGATTTATGACGGTAATGCTTTACTACCTTCAATGACTTTTGATTTGAGTACTCCTTTTGTAACAGACAATGTTCTAGCATCGGGTACTGGTGTTTATTCCAGTGCTAATGTAGGAGATAGAGCTTATACTGTTTCAGGCTTAATGTTGAGTGGCTCAGATGCGAACAATTATTATATTCAAGGCGGAGCAAACGTTCAGATTACAGGAACAAACGGTCAGATTAGTAAACAAACTCTTACTGTAACACCAAGAATTGGACAGTCAAAGATATTTGGCACCTCCGACCCTATTTTGACCTATGACTATCGTGGTCAAATTAGTGGAGAAACGCCATTATTTAGTGGTTCATTAGGGCGTTTATCAGGAGAATCTCGAGGGTCATACGCAATTCGTCAAGGTTCACTTTTATTGGAAGATAAAGATGCTTTTTTAGCCTCTAATTATCAATTAGACTTTACAAGTGGGATTGCTTTTACGATCACCAATAAATTACTATCAGATCAAGATATTAGTATACTACCCATATCAGATTTAATTTATAATGGTCAGTCACAAGCGCCTAATACAGCGTTAAAAGATGTCGATACAGTTTTAGTTGAGGGAGAAGATTATGAGGTATCCTATATCAATAATACAGATGTAGGAAAGGCTACAATTACCCTTACAGGATTAGGTAATTATGGAGGAGTTAGAACGGTTACTTTTAATATTATACCAAGAGTACTTACTGTTACTCCAGATGCCAATCAAACCAAGACTTATGGAGATGCAGACCCCAGCTTAACATACACCTTTGGTGGATTGGTAAGTGGAGAAACCCCCGGCTTTACAAATACGATAAGCCGTGCAGTGGGAGAGCATGTAGGTACTTACCAGATCAATCAAGGTAGTCTCTTACTTATAGACAACGCAGGCTTTAAAGCAGACAACTATCAAATAGACTTGGCTACAGGAGTAGACTTTACCATTACAAAGGCAGCATTAACGATCACGGTTCATAATGACAGTAAGTTTGTAACTCAGCAGGATGCAGATGGGTACGCAGGGGTAAACTACAGTGGCTTTAAATTTGGTGAAGATCAAACAGTGTTAAATACTACAAATCTGATTATTACCCGAAGCAATGCCAGTGAAGAGGCAGTAGGAGTTTATACAGCTGTGTTAGCAGCTTCAGGAGTGAGCGCACAGAACTACGACATTACCTATCAGAAAGGAGATTATACCATAATAGGAGCAGATCAGTTGGTCGTTAAACTTAAAGATAGCGAGGTCCTTTATGGAGCTACACCAGTCTTTGAGATTGCTAAAGTTGGGTATTACAATTTAAATAACCAATTAATAGAAGATCTAACATCAAGTACACAGATTAATGGTACAGAGGTAACAGTAACCGATGGTACTTCTGGTACGGGAGTTTTTGATATATCAGTAGTATCACCACAGTTGAGCACCTCTGGTTCTTTACAATCTGGAAGTTATCTATTGGAAGCGGGTAATATAAGTAAGACCAGTCCTAATTTTAGCAATACAATTATCCTCCAGGGGAACCTAAATGTAATTCCAAAAGCATTAATTGCATCAGTAAACAGCAGCAAGACTAAGGTGTATGATGGCAATGATAAGCTGTTGAATTTAACCCTAACTTTGAATACTCCAATCACTGGAGATGTTGTATTGGCAAGCGCAGCTGGTGCATACGATAGTAAAGATGCAGGAACAAGAAACTACACAGTGTCAGGCATCACTCTAAGCGGATCTGATGCAGATAATTATTTTATTCAAGGAGGTGCCAATGCCGCGATTACCGGCACAGATGGAGAGATTACCCCACGCACGCTTATTGTAACTCCAGATGCAGATCAGACCAAGGTTTTTGGAGAGTTAGATCCTAGATTCACTTATACGAACAGTGGAGCAGTCAATGGAGAGACACCAGGCTTCAGTGGGACACTTAGCAGAGAAATAGGAGCGGATGTTGGTTCTTACCAGATTACACAAGGTAGCCTTGTAACACAAAACAATGGAGTTTTCTTGACGAACAACTACGAGCCTTCATTTACGAAAGGAGTAGATTTTACCATAACCAGCAAGTTGATTACAGATGTAGCTATTACAACTACTTCTATAGCCGATTTGGTATACACAGGGCAAGCCCAAACCCCAACGCTAGCGGTTAAAGATGGTACAACAGTACTGACTCAAGCTACCGATTACACGCTAAGTTACTCAGACAATATAAATGTAGGAACAGCCACAGTTACAATTACAGGAATAGGTAATTACAATGGTACAAAAACAGTAACTTTCACTATTACCAAAGCATCACTTACTATTACAGCAGACGATAAGAGTAAGGAGTTCGGAGCGGCAGATCCAACATTAACGGCAAGCTATGCAGGTTTTGTAAATGGCGAAGGTCAAGAAGATTTATCAGGAACTTTATCCATTAGCAGAGCTACAGGAGAGGCTGCAGGTACTTATGCAATTAGCGCTTCAGGTTTAAATTCTTCGAACTATGCGATTACATTCACAGCGGGAAGGTTTACCATAACGAGTAAGCTGATTACGGATACAGCGATTGCAGTAGCTCCGATCTCAGATTTGATTTACAATGGATCTTTACAAAGACCAAAGCTTGTTGTAGAGGATGGCTCAAATACTTTAAAAGAGGGTAGAGATTATACATTAAGTTACAGTAACAACATCAATGTTGGTACAGCCACTGTAACGCTTAGCGGAATTGGGAATTATGCAGCAGATAGAGAAATTAACTTTACGATTCTACCAAAAAGCATCAATATTTTAATAGCAGATCAAGAGAAAGACTATGGCGCCCAAGATCCTGTTTTAGTATTTACAGCAGATCCAAACCTTTTTGGAGCAGATGCATTTACAGGAACTTTAACCCGAGAATCTGGCGAGGCAGTTGGAACGTATTTGATAACTTCAGGGACCTTAAGTGCAGGTGATAATTACACTTTAGACATTCAAACAGACGCAATTTTTAGCATTATTAGAATCGATACAGATGGCGATGGTGTTGCAGATGACATAGAAGAGGCTGATGGTACCGATGCAACAGACAGTTGTGATTTTGTAATATCAAGCCAAACAGAAACACCAAGTGAAGCATGGAATAATGCAGACTGTGATAATGATGGCGTAACCAATGCAGAAGAAGTAATAGATGGAACAAATTCTTTAAAAGCAGACAGTGATGGCGATGGAGTTATTGATGGAACAGAGAAGGCAGACGGTACCGATGCAACTAGTTTTTGTTCATCGATTCCTTCAAACATTACCCTTTCAGTAAGTCAAGATTATTTAGCTGCAGATTGTGATGGCGATGGTTTGAGTAATGGCGATGAGATTGGTTTAGACGCATCTAATCCTATAGATTCAGATAACGATGGTGTTGCCGATTATCTAGAGGTGAATAAATATGAAGCTTCAATAGAAGATGACTTAGAGGTTTATAATTTATTGACTCCAAATGGAGACGGAGAAAATGATGTATTTGTAATACGTAACATTGAGTTATATCCAGAGAACACGATAGAGATTTTTAACCGCTGGGGAGTACAGGTGTATAACGTTGCAGGATATGGACAAAATGGGAAATATTTCCAAGGTTTATCAAACGGAAGAGGCACAGTAAACAGCTCAGAGTCGCTACCAACAGGAAC
>NZ_JBXVVE010000024.1:0-4152 GCF_057219325.1 Polaribacter sp. YIW18
CCTTGTTCAATCTCTTGTACTATCTGAAGTTTTAGACTTAAACTGTAATCTTTTTGTGTACGTTTTTTGTAATTTGAATCCATAAATATAATGTTTAGGTGTAACACTATGTTAGGACGTGACATGTTTATTAAAAAAAAAGACCAACTTTTAATGTGGTCTTTTTTATTGTACTGAAATTTGTTTTAACTTTTTTTATTCTCTAAAATCCAATTTTTCGCATTTACAAATGCTTCTAACCAAGGTGTTACTTCGTCTTTTCTTCCCTTTGGATAGTTGGCCCAGTTCCATTGAAAAGTAGAACGCTCTATATGTGGCATTGTAACTAAATGACGCCCTGTTTTATCAGTCAACATAGCTGTGTTATAATCTGAACCATTGGGGTTGTTAGGGTAACCTTCATAGCCATATTTGGCAACAATGTTGTAATTTTCTTCACTTTCTGGTAAGTTAAATTTTCCTTCACCATGAGAAATCCAAACACCTAACTCTGTACCTGCTAAAGAGCTTAACATTACTGAATTGTTTTCTTTAATTTTTACTGAAGTAAATGAACTTTCGTGCTTATGTGAATCGTTATGATGCATTTTACCATGTACTTTATGTTCTGGATTAATCAATTCTAATTCCATAAATAATTGACAACCATTACAAATACCTACAGACAAAGTATCTTTTCTCTTAAAGAAATTTTGTAGGGTAATATTCGCTTTTTCATTATACTTAAATGCACCTGCCCAACCTTTTGCAGAACCCAAAACATCTGAATTAGAAAAACCACCTACAGCTCCAATAAATTGGATGTCTTCTAAATTTTCACGACCAGAAATTAAATCTGTCATGTGTACATCTTTTACATCAAAACCTGATAAATACATGGCATTTGCCATTTCACGTTCTGAGTTAGAACCTTTTTCACGAATAATTGCTGCTTTAGGTCTTGTATTTTCTGTTGCAGGAAGTTTACCTGTAAAATTCTTAGGAAAAGTGTATTGTAAAGGTTGATTTTTATAATTGTCAAATCTATCTTTTGCTAAATTATTAGCAGTTTGTTTTTGGTCTAATAAATACGAGGTTTTGTACCAAACATCTCTTAAATGCGCAACATCAAAAGAAAAATTCTCTTGTTTGTTTTTAATAGTAACTGTACCTGAATTATTTGCAGTACCAATTTTAAATGCTGAAATACCAGCTTCTTCTAAAATACTTTCTACAGAATTATCTGCCTGAAAAACAATACCTGCATTTTCAGAAAAAAGAATTTTGATAGAATCTTCTTCATTTAATTCAGAAATATCGAAATCTGCCCCTAAATTTACATCAGCGAAACACATTTCTAATAAAGTGGTAATAAATCCACCAGAAGCAATATCATGTCCTGCAACAATTTTATCGCTTTTTATCAATTTTTGAATTGTGTTAAACGTTTTCTTTACATAAGAAGGATTTGTAACATCGGGTGTTTCACTACCAATCGCATTTAAAGTTTGATTGAAAGAACTACCTCCTAATTTATATTCGTCTTGAGATACGTTTATGTAATAAATATTACCACCATCTACTTGTAAAACAGGTTCTACTACTTTTGTAATTTCGTTACAATTTCCAGCTGCAGAAATAATTACAGTTCCTGGAGAAATTACATCTCCATCAGGATATTTTTGTTTCATAGAAAGCGAATCTTTTCCTGTTGGAACATTGATCCCTAAATCAATAGAAAATTCTGAAACAGCCTTTACAGCGCTGTATAAGCGTGCGTCTTCACCTTCGTTTTTACAAGGCCACATCCAGTTTGCAGATAATGAAACACTTTTTAAATTATCTTTTAAAGGTGCCCAAATAATATTGGTTAATGCTTCTGTAATCGCATTTCTACTTCCAGCTTCTGGATGAATTAATCCAGAAATAGGAGAGTGGCCAACAGTGGTTGCAATACCTTCTATACCTTTATAATCTAAAGCCATTACACCCACGTTGTTTAAAGGAATTTGTAATGGGCCTACACATTGTTGTTTGGCAACTTTACCACCTACACATCTATCTACTTTGTTTGTTAACCAATCTTTACATGCAACAGCTTCTAGTTGTAAAACTTGTTTTAAATAGATTTCTAAGTTTTTGGTTTTGTAACGAGGATTTTTATAATTTCTTACAACAGTATTGTCTGTCATAATTGTTTTTGGTGATGAACCAAACATATCTTCTAATGCCAAATCCATTGGTTTTTTACCCGTAGTTTTAGATTCGAATGTAAATCGATCATTTCCTGTAACTTCACCAACATTATAGATTGGTGCGCGTTCTCTATCTGCAATTTTATGTAAAGTGTCTAAATGTTTTTCAGCAATTACCAATCCCATTCTCTCTTGAGATTCGTTACCAATAATTTCTTTTGCTGATAAAGTTGGGTCTCCAACAGGTAATTTGTCTAAATCTATGTTTCCTCCTGTATCTTCTACCAATTCAGATAAACAATTTAAATGCCCACCTGCACCATGATCATGAATAGAAACGATAAAATTCTCATCACTTTCTACCATTCCACGAACTGCGTTTGCAGCACGTTTTTGCATTTCTGGGTTTGAACGTTGTACTGCGTTTAATTCAATTCCAGAAGCAAATTCACCAGTATCTGCAGAAGAAACAGCTGCACCCCCCATACCAATTCTGTAGTTTTCCCCACCAAGTATTACAATTTTATCGCCTGATTTTGGCACCTCTTTTATCGCTTGATTTGCTTTACCATAACCAATCCCACCAGCTTGCATAATTACTTTATCGAAACCTAATTTTCTTGGTTTAGCAGTACTTGAAGATGCATTTTCTTCGTGCTCAAAAGTTAATACAGAACCTGTAATTAAAGGTTGCCCAAATTTATTACCAAAGTCAGAAGCTCCATTTGAAGCTTTAATTAAAATATCCATAGGAGTTTGATACAACCATTTTCTGGCTTCAAACTTATCTTCCCAAGGTCTGTTTTCTTCTAATCTAGAATAAGAGGTAAAATATACTGCTGTACCCGCCAAAGGTAAAGAACCTTTACCACCTGCTAAACGATCTCTAATTTCTCCTCCAGAACCAGTTGCAGCTCCGTTAAAAGGCTCTACTGTGGTAGGAAAGTTGTGTGTTTCTGCTTTTAAAGAAATTACAGATTCAAACTCTTTTGTTTGATAAAATTCTGGAACTTCTGGTTTTTTAGGTGCAAACTCTTCTACTTTTGGCCCTTTAATAAACGCTACATTGTCTTTGTATGCAGAAACAATATCATTTGGGTTTTCTTTAGATGTTTCTTTAATCATTTTAAATAGGGAGGAGGGTTGTTCTACACCATCAATGATAAAAGTTCCGTTAAAAATTTTATGTCTACAGTGTTCTGAGTTTACTTGGCTAAAACCAAATACTTCAGAATCTGTTAATTTTCTACCTATTTTTTTAGCAACACCTTCTAAATAAGTAACTTCTTCATCACTTAAAGATAACCCTTCTTGCTGATTATAAGCAGCAATATCATCGATATTTAAAATAGCTTCTGGTGCTATTTTTATGGTAAAACTGTCTTGATGTAAACCTTTAAATTTCTCTGAAATCATTGGATCATAATCTGTAAAGTCTTCTGAAACAGTAGTAAATTCTTCAATTCTAAGGATGTCAGAAATCCCCATGTTTTGAGTAATTTCTACAGCATTTGTACTCCAAGGTGTTATCATTGCTGCTCTTGGACCAACAAAAAAAGCGTCTATTGTTGACGCTTCTATTTTTGGCTGGTTGCCAAATAACCAAGTTAGTTTGTTGATGGTTTCTGTAGAGAATTCTTTTGTTGTTTGAACAGCAAAAACTTTGCTATTTACGTTTCCAAAGAAATAAATCATTGTATAGTTGTATTTACATATTGTCTTTATAGCGCAAATTTACTTTTTTTCAATTGAATTTAAAGAATTTATTTACTCGAAATTATATAGTTTTTCAATAGGTTTTTAACAAAAAAAAAAAGACGACTAAAAATAGTCGTCTTTTAAATTTTACTATTTGTCACGTCCTAACATAGTGTTACACCTAAACATTATATTTATGGATTCAAATTACAAAAAACGTACACAAAAAGATTACAGTTTAAGTCTAAAACTTCAGATAGTACAAGAGATTGAACAAGGT
>NZ_JBXVVE010000025.1:0-3534 GCF_057219325.1 Polaribacter sp. YIW18
ACCTTGTTCAATCTCTTGTACTATCTGAAGTTTTAGACTTAAACTGTAATCTTTTTGTGTACGTTTTTTGTAATTTGAATCCATAAATATAATGTTTAGGTGTAACACTATGTTAGGACGTGACAGGTTATACAAAAAAAACCCTCAACTGATGTTAAGGGATTTTTATTTCTAAGAACTTTAATTCTCTCTTTTTTCTTAATTTAAAATTGATACATTAACAAGACTTCTAATGAACTACCTACATTGCTGTATTGGCTTTGTGAGTTAACCTCGTATACCCAACCTGTTGTAAATTGATTGTTTAATTTTAAGTTCATTAAAGCTGCAAATGCATTGTTGGTTCTATAGGTAGCGCCTATCTCTAAACTTCTATTAAAACCTACCATGGTATTAAAATCTGTTATTATTGGCGCTCCTGTTACAGTACGCGTAAAAACACTTGGTCTTACGTAAATATTCTCTGACTTAGAAACCAAAAACTCATAGCCCATAGCACTGTACAAATGAGGTTTATCGGTAACAACACTAACCAATCCATTTTCTGTCTTGGTTTGTCTGGTATCTAAAACTCTTGGTACTCCTACCGAAAAGTAAAAAGCTCCCTTTGTATAATGCGCTCCAAAACCAATATTGGGTAAAATTATATCTGTCGTATTTAAAGAAGGATCTGCTACTAAATTATAGGTGTTTAAGCCACCTGCATTAATCGCATAAAAATTGGCTCCTGCCTTAACACCTAAATATAAGAAGGCCTCGTCTTCTAATTGTAAACGATAACTATAATCGATACTTACAAAGGTAGATTGTGTTACAAAAACCTTATCCATAATCACAGAAACTCCTAGTCCCACATTATTCCCGGCATCATAACCGTAGGTAAAGCTTGTGGTAATTGGAGACATTGGTGCATTTGCCCAATGACGCCTGTGTAACAAAGTCATCGTGCTACCGCCATCTAAGCTAACCGCTGCTGGATTAAATAATACCATTTGTGAGTTGTACTGTGTAATTAAACTCTCTTGTTGCGCTTTGGTATCTAATGATACTATAATCATTAATAAAGCTATAAAATATATTTTTTTCATAATTCTAGTGGGTATCTTAATGATTATTTTGTTTTGTATATCCAACCTTTATAATCGATTGTACCATTACCGTCTAAATCTAGTTGATAAAAGTAAGCTGCATTATCTGGCAAAGATTTTCCTGTATTACCTTGTTTTCTGCCGTTCCAAGTATTCAAGTACCCTTTCTTGCGATAGACTTCTTCGCCATATCTGTTGTAGATAAACACTTGATTATTTGGATAGTTCTCTATGTTATAAATCATCCAAGTATCGTTAATTCCATCGCCATTTGGTGTAACTGCTTCTGAGATATTAATCTCAACCGTATCACAAACATCTCCTAAACCATCACCATCTCTATCTTCTTGCAATGGATTATATGCTAAAGGACAGTTATCTTGATCATCATTGACACCATCGTTATCATCATCAGTATCTGTGGCATCATTTACGCCATCATTATCATTGTCTGTTCCGTTATCATTCAAGCCATCGCCATTTATATCTGCATCAGAATCATTGTTGATACCATCATTATCAATGTCTGAATCTACACAGTCTGGTAGTGTATCTCCATCAGTATCTGTGGCTAATGAACTGGAATCTAATGGATCTGATCCACAAGCAATCTCATTAACATCTAACTGACCATCGCCATCATCATCAGTATCTGCATTGTCTCCAGTACCATCGCCGTCCGTGTCTGTATCTTCTTCTGGATCTAATGGAAAAGCATCATTAATATCTAAAGTACCGTCGTTATCGTCATCAGGGTCATTTTCATCGTTGATGCCATCGGCATCGGTATCGTCTCCGTTATCGTTGGTTCCATCGCCATCTGGATCCACATCTTCGTCGTTTGGTATCCCATCGCCGTCACAGTCTGCTGTATACCAAGCTGTACTTGGTGTTTCTGTTTGGCTTGTTAATATTAAGTCACATGGGTCGGTTGCATCTGTATTATCATTATCCTCTATGTCATCTGCAACACCATCGCCATCTGTATCGATTCTAATAATGCTAAAAATTGCGTCTGTTTGAATGTCTAAAGTGTAATTATCACCTGCACTTAAGGTCCCTGAAGTTATCAAATACGTTCCAACTGCCTCGCCAGATTCTCGGGTTAAAGCTCCTGTAAATGCATCTGCTCCAAAAAGGTTTGGATCTGCTGTAAATACTAAAACAGGATCTTGGGCGCCATAGTCTTTCTCTTGATCTGCTATTAAAATATTAATACTTTTTGGTAGAATACTAAAAGTTATTTCTTTATTACCCGTATAATTTCCATAACTAACAATCTTCACTGTAGCTGTACCAACATTGATATTATTACTATAATCTAATCCATAATCAGTTCCTTGTACCAAAATAACTGATCCATCTTTCACCGTCAATGGTGGAGTGATATCCTGACCAGAATAAATGAAATCATCAATAGGGGCTATGCTAATAGTTGTATCCGTAATCGACTTACTAGTAATCGTAAAATCTGCGGTTACAAAACTTATGTTATAATTACTATCAGCAGCATCGGAAGGTGTAATGGTATAGGTATCTACAGCTTCTCCTGTTGCTCTTGCGATGCTAACTCCTGTATCTAAACTAGATTCTGTATCACCATTTACGAATCCTGTAATTGTATAGGTTAGTGCTGGCTCTGTTGCACCATATACTTTTGTTTGACCTGAATCAGCTGTTACTGTTAAAGCGGCTTTAGTAATGCTAAAGTCGGCTGTTACAAAGCCTATGTCATAATTACTATCAACAGCACCGGAAGGTGTAATGGTATAGGTTCCTACATCTTCTCCTATTGCTCTTGCGATGCTAACTCCTGTATCTAAACTAGATTCTGTATCACCATTTACGAATCCTGTAATTGTATAGGTTAACGCTGGATCTGTTGCGCCATATACTTTTGTTTGACCTGAATCAGCTGTTACTGTTAAAGCGGCTTTGGTAATGCTAAAGTCGGCTGTTACAAAGCTTATGTTATAATTACTATCAACAGCACCGGAAGGTGTAATGGTATAGGTATCTACATCTTCTCCTGTTGCTCTTGCGATGCTAACTCCTGTATCTAAATCTGATTCTGTATCACCATTTACATATCCTGTAATCGTGTAGGTAAGTGTTGGGTCTGTTGCACCATATACTTTTGTTTGACCTGAATCAGCTGTTACTGTTAAAGCGGCTTTGGTGATGCTAAAGTCGGCTGTTACAAAGCTTACGGTATAATTACTATCAACAGCACCGGAAGGTGTAATGGTATAGGTATCTACATCTTCTCCTACTGCTCTTGCGATGCTAACTCCTGTATCTAAACTAGATGCGGTATCACCATTTACGAATCCTGTAATTGTATAGGTTAGTGCTGGCTCTGTTGCACCATATACTTTTGTTTGACCTGAATCAGCTGTTACTGTTAAAGAAGCTTTGGTGATGCTAAAGTCGGCTGTTACAAAGC
>NZ_JBXVVE010000026.1:0-1365 GCF_057219325.1 Polaribacter sp. YIW18
TGTCACGTCCTAACATAGTGTTACACCTAAACATTATATTTATGGATTCAAATTACAAAAAACGTACACAAAAAGATTACAGTTTAAGTCTAAAACTTCAGATAGTACAAGAGATTGAACAAGGTTTATTAACTCCAATGCAAGCCACAAATAAATATGGGATACAAGCTAGATCTACGATTCGAACTTGGTTAAAAAAATATGGTAACTTTGATTATCAATATACAATTCAACAAGGTATGTCTAAAACACCAGAACAACGTATTTTAGAGTTAGAACAACAAGTTAAATTACTTGAAAAGCAAAAAAACAGAGCAGAATATTTAGCAGATAGAGCTGATAAAAAAGCAATTTTGTTTGATATGATGATTGACTATGCTGAAAAAGAGTTTAACATTCCTATCAGAAAAAAGCAAGAACCCAAGTAATACAATACTTCTCCACAGAACACAAACAGAGCATAAAGTCTACTTGTGGTTTACTTGGGGTTCATAGACAGGTTTATTACAGAGATATTAAATCTACAAAAGAGAAGCTAAAACTTAGTTTTAAAGTGATTAATCTAGTAAAATCAAAAAGACTTCTAATGCCTAAAATTGGTACAAGAAAACTTTACTATTTGTTAGAGCAAGATTTAAAAGAATTAAATGTTGGTAGAGATAAGTTATTTAAAATATTAAAAGCGAATCAGTTATTGATTAAACCAAAAAAGAAGTATCATATTACAACAAACTCTCATCACAGGTTTAGAAAACATAAAAATCAAATTAAAGAGTTAGCATTTATAAAACCAGAACAAGTCTGGGTAAGTGATATTACTTACATTGGTAACAGAAAAATTCCAAGCTATTTAGCTTTAATAACAGATGCTTACTCTAAGAAAATTGTAGGTTATAATGTGAGTGATAGTTTAAATGTAAGAGGTTCTTTAGCTGCTTTGGAAATGGCGCTTAAAAAGAGGAAATATAAAAATGAACCTATTATACATCATTCTGATAGAGGTTTACAATATTGTTCGAATGAATATCAAAGTTTATTAGACAAAAATGATATTATACCAAGTATGACCGAACAATATGATCCTTATGAAAACGCAATTGCAGAAAGAATAAATGGAATTTTAAAACAAGAATTTGATATTGATAAGTACGACACAAATCTTGAAATTAAAACAAAATTAGTTCAAAATGCTGTAGAAATTTACAATAACGTAAGACCTCATTTATCTAATTATATGCTGACACCAAATCAAATGCATCAACAAAATAAAGTCAAAAGAAAACAATATAAAAGCAAAAAAGGCAGTGATATAAAATCACTACCTTTAGATTATTAATTCTGTAACGCTATTTCAGGACGTCACAA
>NZ_JBXVVE010000027.1:0-1010 GCF_057219325.1 Polaribacter sp. YIW18
AACCTGAGTTCGATTAATAAAATGCAAGTTGATTTGTTTTGACTGTCTGGTATTTTATGGACGGCTTTTTAGGTAAAAAGCTATAGGCAATAAGCCCTGCAACAATATTAGACAAGAAATTAGTAAAGCTTCTATGTCTAGAATGTTCAATTTGACAGATGTTTTTAAGTTCGTCATTTACAGTTTCTATAACAGAGCGTTTGCGAAGTAAAATTTTATCACTCATTGTCATTAAAGAATTCTTCATATTATTTTTAATATGCGTAATTAAATGCAATCCATCAGTAAAAAGAATCTGCATTAAATCTTTACCTATATAGCCTTTATCGGCGTATATTTTTCCATAGATTTTATTTAGAAAAGACTTCTTTTTTAAAGGTGTTCTATCATCAACATTAGCCTGTGTTATGGTAAAGTTTAAGATCTCACCTTTATCGTTTATAACAATATGTAGTTTAAAACCATGAAACCACCCCATAGTAGATTTACCAGTGGTAGCAATGCCTTTAAAAACTTTATTGTTTTTAATTCGTTTGGGTTTACAAACTCTAATAGGTGTAGAGTCTACAAAAGAGATGCCTGTAGAATCGCCCAAACAACAGGTCTTTAAAAACAAAGTCATTGGCATTAAGCTTTGCTGCATAAGCTCTGTAAATCTGTTGTATGAAACTGTGTTAGGGAAATCATTTCGCATATGCTTTTGCAGGTAATAAATGTAAAAATGCTTGAAGGTTCTAAATCCACTTAACTGAAACAAAATGGTAATAGTAATTACCTCACTTTTTGACATAGTGGATGGACGCTTTGATGGATTCCCTAAAAGGTGTTTATCGACTAATTGGTCAAATTCTTTGCAAAATTCATCAACAATACAGAATATTTCAGTAATTTTAGAGTAGATTATCATAGATAGATTTTTAGATTAATAAATTGATATTCAGAGCCTTAATTTACTAAAAATCTATCTTCTTTACTAATAAAATCTATCTAAATATTAATCGAACTCAGGT
>NZ_JBXVVE010000028.1:0-550 GCF_057219325.1 Polaribacter sp. YIW18
CTTATCACGTCCTTCTTCGCCTCTGAGAGCCTAGGCATCCGCCATACGCCCTTACTTAACTTATTGTACTTTTTGCTGTGATATAAATATCACAACGAGCTCTTTTATATTTTTATAAAAATTGTCTAAAATATCTCTATTTTAAACTCTCTATCTTATTTGATTCTTACGATATCATTTTACCAATATGTCAATGAACTGTGGCGAGTCGCCACTGACAATTATTTATCAGTGTTGACTTTTGATGCTATTGATAATTAATTATCTATAAACATCGCCTTGTGGAGAATATCGGAGTCGAACCGATGACCTCTTGCGTGCAAGGCAAGCGCTCTAGCCAACTGAGCTAATCCCCCATTTGAAATTCAGAATTACGAATTCAGAATTACGAATTTAGAATTCTCTAGTTTCCAGAATTTCCTTTGAATATCAAAATTTGTAGTCCCGGGCAGACTCGAACTGCCGACCTCTACATTATCAGTGTAGCGCTCTAACCAGCTGAGCTACGAGACTATAATAGCTTTGATATTCTTGTTTTTTAAAATTAACA